>MERZ01000053.1:3066-12664 GCA_001770785.1 Burkholderiales bacterium RIFCSPHIGHO2_12_FULL_61_11 | reverse complement strand
GTGGTGGGACGGATGCCGGCCAGAAACAGCACCTCGGACGCGTAAATATTACCCACGCCCACCACCGCCTCGCCGCCCAGCAGTACCTGCTTGATGGCCGTCTGCCTGCGCTTGAGCATCTGATGGAATGCCAGCGCTTGAAAAGCTTCACTGAGCGGCTCCACCCCCAGACGGCCCAGCAGCTTGTGCGCCATGGGGTCGCTTTCACCGCTGGCATACACCACCGCGCCGAAGCGGCGTGGGTCGTTCAGGCGCAAGGTGCCCAGGCTGGTCACCATTTCAAAGTGGTCATGCTTGCCGGGTGCGGGCAAGCCCACGCCAAAGCTCACGCTGCCGGACATGCCCAGATGCATCAGCAACAAGCCACCGTTCAAGTCAATCAGCAGGTATTTGCCGCGCCGACGCACGGCCAGCACGCGCTGGCCGTGCAGTTGCTGCGGCCTGCAACCGAGCGGCCAGCGCAGCGGTTTGCCGATGGAAACGGCCTCAATGCGGGCACCGGCAATGCGGTCGGCAAAGCTCAGGCGGGTGACTTCAACTTCGGGCAGTTCTGGCATGGGATCAAAGATAAGGGCGCAAAAATAGCAGCACAAGACATCCGCAAAAGGGCTGAGAAAAAAGGGCCGGCGCAAGACAAGGGAAAGGCGCGGCTTGATCGCTTCAATTATCATGGCTTGATGAAGAAAACCCTTGGCCTTGTCTTTGGCTGCCTTTGGCTCGCTGCTCCCCTGGTTCTGGCACAGACGGCCACGCCCGAAGCCGCCGAGCCTTCCGGGCTCGCCGAGGCAATGGCAGCGCAAGCCGCGGCACCGTCATCGCTGCTGGACAGCGCCCTCTTTTACCAGTTACTTTTGGGCGAGTTCTCATTGCAGGAAGGAGAAGCTGCCGCGGGTTTTGCCCTGATGCTGGATGCCGCCAGAAAAACCGGCAACCCGCAGCTTTACCAGCGCGCTACCGAGATTGCCCTGCAGTCGCGCTCGGGCGACGCGGCGCTGCAGGCCGCCCGGGCCTGGACGCAGGAGCAGCCCGCCTCGCGCGAGGCCAACCGCTACTTGCTGCAAATCCTGATTGCCCTGAACCGCATCGCTGACACCGTGGAGCCGCTGAAAACCGAAATCAGGCTGGCGCCCGACGCCGAGCGCGCGATGGCCCTAACCGCCGTGCCGCGCGCCTACGCCCGCGTCAGCGATAAAAAGCTGGCCGCCACGGTGGTTGAAACAGCCTTGGCCGATGACCTGAAGCATCCCGCGACCGCCAGCGCCGCCTGGACCACCGTGGGACGCATGCGCCTGGCGGCGGGCGACAACCCTGGCGCGATGCTTGCGGCGCAACGTGGCCAGGCCGCTGATGCGAGCGCCGAGGGCCCGGCGCTGCTCGCACTGGAACTGATGGACGCGAAACAGCCCGAGGCGGAGGGCCTATTCCGGAAATACCTCGAAGGCAACACCAAAGTCCGACCTGAAATACGCATGGCTTACGCCCGCACCCTGCTCGAGCTGCAACGCTATGCGGACGCGACCGCTCAATTGCAGATCGTGACGCTCGAAAAACCCGATTTCCCGGAAGGCTGGCTGGTTCTGGGCTCCTTGCAGCTGCAGGGCAACCAGCATGCACAGGCACAAGCATCGCTGGAGCGCTATGTCGCGCTGGCCGAGCAGCAGACACCGCAGGACGAAGCCAAACCCGGCCTGGCGCAAGCCTACCTGTCCTTGTCGCAGCTGGCCGAAAAGCGCAAGGACTACGCAGCCGCCGAAAGCTGGCTGAACAAGATTGAAAATCCTGCTGACCTTGTGCGGGCACAAACCCGGCGCGCCTCCATTTTGGCGAGCCAGGGCAGGCTCGAAGAAGGCCGTCAGCTGATTCGCCAGCTGCCAGAACGCAGCGACGACGATGCGCGGCTGAAACTCAATGCTGAAATCAGCCTGCTGCGCGATTTCAAGCAATACCAGCTGGCCCATGACATGCTGGCGCAGGCCCTGGCCAAAACGCCCGATGAACCGGATCTGCTTTATGACCAGTCCATGATGGCCGAAAAACTGGGATCACTGGGCGAAATGGAGCGGCTGCTGCGGCGGATCATTCAGCTCAAGCCCGACTACCACCAGGCCTACAACGCCCTCGGCTATTCACTGGCAGACCGCAACATTCGCCTGCCGGAGGCCAGGGAACTGATCCGAAAAGCGCTGGAATACGCGCCGTCCGATCCCTTCATCCAGGACAGCCTGGGCTGGGTTGAATTCCGCATGGGCAACAAAGCTGAAGCCCTGCAGATTTTCGAAGCCGCCTACAAAGCCAAACCCGATGCGGAAATAGCCGCGCATTTTGGCGAATTGCTCTGGAGCCTGGGGCAGCGCGAGCGCGCAGTGGCGCTCTGGAAAGAAGGCCTGATGATCAATCCCGACAACGAAACCCTGATCGAAACCCTCAAACGCCTGCGCGTGAAGCTGTAAACCCGGACCGATTCCCTTGCTTTTCTCCAACCGTCTGCGCTCGGCATTGGTTTCCGGATGCCTTATCGCTACTATTTTAATAGCTGGTTGTGCCGTTCCCATAAGGGCGACAGGAATAGGTTATTCAAAAGATGCATTCTGGTCGGGGCGTATCAGCCTGCAGGTGCAAAGCGAGCCCGCACAGTCCTTCTCGGCCGGTTTTGAACTCAAAGGCAGGCCGGAGCGCGGCGAACTGACACTGATCAGCCCCCTGGGCAATGTGCTCGGCGTCTTGCGCTGGTCGCCCATCGAGGCCGTCCTTGATTCGGGCAACCAGAAGATCCAGCGCTTTTCCTCGGTCGATGCGTTGATGGAGCAAGCCACCGGTGCGGCCATACCGCTGAGCGCGCTGTTTGCGTGGCTGCACGGGGATCAGGCCAGCGTCAGCGGCTGGTCGGCCGATCTGTCGCGGCATGGCGAAGGCCGCATCTCCGCCAAAAGGGTCCAACCCACGCCGCCGGCCGATCTTCACGTCGTGCTGGAGCAATAAGGCCAGAGGCCACCGTTTCCAGGTTCAAGCATGCCCTGCCCTGCCCCTTTTTTGCGTTCATCGCGGCCGCTCAAAGCGATTTACGACGTACCGGCCCCGGCCAAGCTCAACCTGTTTTTGCACATCACGGGGCGCAGGCCCGACGGCTACCACTTGCTGCAGTCGGTGTTCATGCTGATCGACTGGTGCGACACGCTGCACTTTGAACTGCGCACGGACGGGCAGATCAGCCGGGCCGACCTGGGCGATCAAAGCCAACGCGCTAAGAGCGCCACGCAAGCACTGCCTGCCGACGATCTCACCGTGCGGGCGGCCAAGGCACTGCAGGCGGCTTGCGGCACCTCACTGGGGGTTCACATAGGTCTGGAAAAACGCATTCCTTCCCAGGCCGGCATGGGCGGCGGATCGTCGGACGCCGCGAGTTGCCTGCTGGCGCTGCAACGCCTTTGGGGCGTGAGATTGCCAGCGCAAGACCTGCGCACTTTGGCGCTGTCGCTGGGCGCGGATGTGCCTTTTTTCCTCTCGGGCGGCCATGCCTGGGTGGAAGGGATTGGCGAGAAAATCACCCCCGTCACGCTGCCGCCAGCCGAATTTGTGGTGGTCAAGCCCGCAGCCGGACTCGCTACCCAAGGTATTTTCAGCGCGCCGGGGCTCAAACGCGACACGGATACTGCTACAATCCAAGGCTTTGCTGCAAGTGCAAATGGTTCGGTTTTCGAATTTGGCCATAACGACTTACAGCCGGTAGCGCAGGCAATGTGTCCGCAGATTGGTCAGTCACTCGATTGGCTGAAAACGCAACACCTTCAAGGGCGCATGACCGGTTCGGGAAGTGCTGTATTTGCGCAATTGCCGCGTGAAATTGATCTGCCAGAATTATCAGGAGCACCTGAAAATTGGAAGATTAAAAAGTGCAGCAATTTGCAGGGGCATCCTCTGGCCGGTTGGTAGAATCACCCGTTCCCGAAAATGCGCTTTCAAAGCGATGAGTGAGTTGGTTTAGTAAAAGTTAATAGGTCAGTTGTTGGTAGCAACAATTGTCCTGTGTAGGGGTGTCGCCAAGTTGGTTAAGGCACCGGATTTTGATTCCGGCATTCGTAGGTTCGAATCCTTCCACCCCTGCCAAATTTTCAGACTCGCCCGGTGCGGGTCTATGCGATTAGGGATCCGCTCGTGCGGGTCCGTGTGTTTTTGGAAACACAAGCAACCGGCACTCACTGCCAAGTCCCGGTTTCAGCCTGTTTCCCGTGCGTATTATTCTTCAATCAGAGTTTCAGCTACGTTCAAGTTCGATAGCAGCTGGGCTCCAAATACAAATGCACCATCCCGACTTCATGGTTTTCACCGGCAATGCCAATCCGAGCATGGCCCTTGAGATCGCCCAGCACCTGGGCATTTCACTGGGCGCTGCCCATGTGGGACGTTTTTCAGACGGTGAAGTGACCGTCGAAATCCAGCAAAACGTACGGGCCCGTGACGTGTTTGTCGTGCAGTCAACCTGTGCGCCGACCAACGACAACCTGATGGAACTGCTCATCATGGTGGACGCGCTCAAACGCGCATCAGCCGAGCGGATTTCCGCCGTCATTCCTTATTTTGGCTATGCCCGGCAAGACCGCCGCCCGCGTTCTGCGCGCGTGCCCATCTCGGCCAAGATCGTCGCCAACATGCTGCAGGTCGTTGGCGTGTCACGTGTCCTGACAATGGATCTGCATGCCGACCAGATCCAGGGATTTTTTGACATCCCGGTGGACAACATCTACGCGACGCCCGTGTTACTCGCTGATTTGCGCCAGAAGAATTACACTGACCTGATGGTCGTCTCGCCCGACGTGGGCGGCGTAGTGCGTGCCCGCGCAATGGCCAAGCAACTCGGCTGCGATATGGCCATCATCGACAAGCGCCGGTCCAAGGCAAATGTGTCGGAAGTGATGCACGTGATCGGCGACATTGAAGGCCACAATTGCGTGATCGTGGACGACATGATCGACACGGCCGGCACGCTGGTGAAGGCCGCCGAAGTCCTGAAAGAGCGCGGCGCCAAAAAGGTTTACGCCTATTGCACGCACCCGATTTTTTCGGGTCTGGCGATTGACCGCATTACCCAGGGTGAAGCGCTCGACGAGGTGGTGGTCACCAATACCATTTCGCTGAGCCAGAAGGCGCTGGGCTGCAAAAAAATTCGCCAGCTCTCCGTGGCACCATTGATCGCTGAAACCATGCAGCGCATCGCCAAGGGAGACTCGGTCATGAGCTTGTTTTCGGATCAGGACCAACCGGCACTGATTTGAAGCAAAAAGGTGGCTGCACAGCTGGCAGAATTTGCAGAGCTTGAGCAGCCTTTTTATGTCGGGGTGAACTGGTCGCGGTCCACCTCTTTTGGAGAAGATTATGAAATTCGTCGCTTTTGAGCGCACACAGCAGGGCACGGGTGCGAGCCGCCGTCTCCGCATCACGGGCCGCACGCCCGGTATCGTTTACGGTGGTACTGCCGAGACCACGCTGATCGAGCTCGATCACAACGCGTTGTGGCACGCCATCAAGAAGGAAGCCTTCCACGCCTCCATCCTCGAGATGGAACTGGCCGGCAAAGCCCAGAAGGTTCTGCTGCGCGATCTGCAAATGCACCCGTTCAAGCAACAGATCCTGCACATCGACTTCCAGCGCGTTGAAGCCAAAACCAGGATGACCGTGAAAGTGCCGCTGCATTACAGCGGGGAAGAAGAATCCCCAGCCGTCAAGACCGAGAATTGCCTGGCCAACCACGTGATGACCGAGCTGACAATTGTCTGCTTCCCTGCGGACATCCCTGAATTCATCAATGTCGATTTGAGCGCCCTGACAAAAGGCACCTCACTGCACGTCAAAGACATCACGCTGCCAAAAGGCGTGAAATTCGTCGCCAAGGGCCAGGAAAACCCCGTGCTGGTGTCCGTCACTGCCATCGAAGAAGAAGTCGAAGCAGCCCCTGCTGATGCAGCAGCTGGTGCTGCCGCACCTGCTGAAGCAAAAGACGCCAAAGGGGCGGGCAAACCACCTGCTGCCAAAGCTGCGGCTAAACCTGCTGCCAAGCCTGCTGCCAAGAAGTAACTTGCGTCTTGCCGCATTGACCTGAACAAGGTCAACAAAGCTTGAATGGCCCCTGTTCTCTGATGAGGACAGGGGCCGTTTTTCTTGGGGGACTTGTTCTGCTACGCTAACAGGCTCACAGGCAAGCCAGCTCGCCCGGCCTGATGCCTTCCATTTCCCTTTCCTCGCACCTCATGATCAAACTGTTTGTTGGCCTGGGCAATCCAGGCACCGAATACGAAGCGACGCGCCACAATGCCGGCTTCTGGTGGATTGACGCGCTCTCGCGTGAACTGGAGGCGCCGCTCATTCTGGACAAGAGTTACCACGGCCAGGTGGCCCGCGCCACGGTCAACGGGCAAACCGTGTGGCTGCTAAAGCCCCTGACCTTCATGAATCTGTCTGGCAAATCGGTGGCAGCGCTGGCCCGGTTCTTCAAGATTTCGTCCGAGGAAATTCTGGTGGCGCATGACGAGCTGGACATCATCCCGGGGCAGGCCAAGCTCAAGTTCGGTGGCAGCCATGCCGGCCATAACGGCTTGCGCGACATTCACGCGCAACTGGGCACAGCCGACTACTGGCGGCTGCGCCTCGGCGTGGGCCACCCCGGCGTCAAGGCCGAAGTGATCAACTGGGTGCTGAAAAAACCCTCGCGGGAACATCGCCAGGCGATTGAGGACTGCATTGCGCGCTGTCTCAAGGCAGTGCCCGAACTGCTGAACGGCGAGATGGAAAAAGCCACGATGCTGATTCATACCAGCCAGCCCCAGCGGCCCAAGCCGCAGCGACCTGCGGCGGCGTTGCCGGGCCAAACGCCTGTGCCCGCATCGGCACCGGTCGCGGAGGCGGCGGTAACGACGCCAAAGCCAGACTGACAATCTATAAATTTCATAGCAGCTAACGCCCGTGCCTATTGGGCCAATACTAGATGCCTATTTGACTGCTCATTTTGCAGTGAAGCGGGCGAACCCGCCAAATTACCGGGTCAATACCGACCCGTTGGCTTGCAGACGCTGGTACCTTTCCCACAGCGTTTCGCGGGTTTCAAGGTGCTGCGGGTTGACCGGAATGCAAGCCACCGGACAGACCTGCACGCATTGTGGCTCGTCAAAATGGCCGACGCACTCGGTGCATTTGCGCGGATCGATCTCATAGATTTCCTTGCCGAGGAAAATCGCCTGGTTGGGGCACTCCGGCTCGCACACGTCGCAGTTGATGCATTCATCGGTGATCATCAAGGCCATGGGTTTCAACTCCCCTTTGCAGCTTGGTGGGCGCCCGCCAGGGCTGCAGCCACCGCCGGGCTCACCATCTGGCCAACGTCACCGCCGAGCTTGCTGATCTCGCGCACCAAGGTGCCGCTGATGCATTGCAAAGGCGCATCGGGCAACAAAAATATCGTTTCAATCCGCGGGCGCAGCTTGCGGTTCATGGCGGCCATTTGGGCTTCGTAGTCAAAATCCGTCAGATTGCGGACACCCCGCACGACGGCGCTGGCTTGGTGCGCTGCGCAGAAATCCATGATCAGCCCGTCAAACGGCAGCACCTTCACGCCTGCCATGTTCTTGGTCGCTGCCTGCACCTGTGCCACGCGCGCTTGCAGCGGGAAAAGTGTTTTTTTGTGGTGGGCGACCGCGACAGCAATGATGAGCTGGTCAAACAGCCTGGCGGCGCGGCGCACCACGTCGTCGTGGCCCAGTGTGAAGGGGTCAAACGTTCCCGAATAAACAGCAATGCGGGGGTTTGGCGGTGGCGTGATGGGCATGGTGGAATTATGCGCCGGGACGCCGGTCTGCCGCATCGACGCAGGCCTTGAACCCATGAGCCGGGCAAGGCCGCACGACCAGGCCCCAGCGCGGTCAGGCTGCCAGCGCGTCCTGCGGCAAATTCTGCGCCGCGTCGTTTTTGGTCAGCAAATGAAAATGCACCGCCCCCGCCTTGCCACTGCGGTGCACCCGCAGGCCCAGCGGCAGCAACTCGTCATCCCGCCACGCCCTGGGGGCCTCCAGATAGACCAGCCCGGTGGGCCCGATCGCTTGCGCGGCAGCTTTCAGCGCGGCCTCAAACTGGGTGGACTCAAAGGGCGGGTCCAGCAGCACCAACTGCATGTTGCCTGCGCTCAAGCGCCTGAGAAGGCCCAAGCCATCGCCGCGTTCAATCCTGACCATATTGGCCTTCAGCCGCGCCTGCACGGCCAAAAGCTGCAGCACCAGCGCTGGGTCCTGCTCGCACAGCAACACCTCGGCAGCGCCACGCGAAGCCGCCTCAAATCCCAGCGCGCCGGTGCCGGCAAAGACATCGGCGCAGCGCCAGCCGCTCAAGTCCTGGCCCAGCCAGTTGAAAAGAGTTTCCCGCACGCGGTCTGGCGTGGGGCGCAGGCCGGGCTTGTTGGGCACCGGGAGCTTGCTGCGCTTGTACTGCCCGCCAATGATGCGGATTTCGCCGGGCGGCTTGAGGTGCGCCGTGCCCTTGGGCTTCACGGTGGGTTTAACCAGGGGTTTGACTGTCGTCTCAGCGGCGGGTTTGAGGGGGGTGTATTTCATAACGAGGATCCAAGAATCACGGTAACCATGGTTTCGGCCTGCAGCTTGCGCGCAAAAGCCGCCTTGATGTCCGCCACACTGACCTTGTCAACCTGCTGCGTCCAGGTCTCCAGGTAGTCGAGTGGCAAATTATTCCATGCGATGGCGGCAATATTGCCCAGCAGCTTGCGGTTGCTGTCGATGCGCAGCGCAAAGCCGCCTATCAGGTTGTCCTTGGCGGACTGGAGTTCAGCCTCGGTCGGCCCGTTGGCAACAAAGCCCCGCACCACCTGGCGCACGATTTCCACTGCTTGTGCGGCCTGGTCAGGGCGAGTTTGCAGGCCCACCGTGAAACTGCCGGCATGCAGACCCGGCGAGAAGTGACTCGACACCCCGTAGGTCAAACCGCGTTTTTCACGCACCTCATTGGTCAACCGCGACACGAAGCCGCCACCGCCCAGAATGTAGTTGCCCACGGTCAACGCGAAATAGTCCGGATCGGCCCGTTTGAAGCCGGGCTGGCCGATCAGCACATGCGCCTGCGCGGAGTCGAAGGGAATGCGCAGTTCCGCGGGCTGCGTGAGCGGCGCGACTTCAGCTACGGCAGGCAACGGCGGCAAGCTGGCGCAGGGCACTTGCGGCAGGCGCGACAGCAGGCGCGTGGCAAGGGTGTCGGCCTGCGCGCGCGTGACGGCACCCACCATGCTGATGCGGGCACGGCAGGCCACCACGCCCGCGGCGTGCGCTAATCGCATGTCCGCCACGCCAATACGCGCCAGTGTGGCCTCGGTCATCTCATAGCCATAGGGGTGGTCGCCATACACCGCCTTTGAATAAGCCCTGCCAATCACCGCTGCGGGGCGTGTGTAGGATTCCTTGAGCGCCGCCTGCACGCGCTGACGTTCGCGCTGCCAAATCGACTCGGGAAAGGAAGGCTCGGCGATTTCACGCGCGGCGAGCGCCACAGCCTTTTCGAGCAAGTCGGGCTCGGTCAACGAACGCAATGAAAAACTCATGCGGTCGGCACT
>MERZ01000053.1:0-3046 GCA_001770785.1 Burkholderiales bacterium RIFCSPHIGHO2_12_FULL_61_11 | reverse complement strand
CCAGGCTTCATTCAGTTCGTTTTCATCCAGCGCTGGCGCGCCATTTTTGGCCTGCACACCCTTGTCGAGCATGCCCGCCATCATGCTGGCCAGACCAGCCTGCCCGGGCGGGTCGCGCCGACTGCCGGCGTCAAAATCCAGTTGCACATCAAGCATGGCGATGACCGGACTCTCCACCAGATACACCTGTGCGCCGCTGGCCTGAGTCCAGTGCTGGATGGGAATTGCCGCCACTGCAAATGCATGAACAAAGAGACCTATTGCCACTGCCAGAAGGGCGCGAGCAGCTATTTTTTTCGTAGCAATTATCATGAAAAATCGAATCATTCGGTTCAGGGTCGGGCCTAGTACTGCAACCCGAAAATATCGAAACATGAAAGCGCGTCTTCGCACCCATGGCGGCGTTGCAATCCTTGCGAAGGCGCATAACCTTCGCTGCGGCTTGCGCCTTGCCCTGGGCACGAATCCATCACTTTCATCTTGTTCCGCCACTTCCGGGTTGCAGCACTAGTGCCGGGTGACGATAGCCGATTTGCGCGGTGGGCGCTTCGGGTCCAGGGGTTGCGGCAGCAAAGTCGCCGTGGTCAGCTGGTCATCGCCAAAATATTTGGCAGCGACCGCCTGCACCTCGCCGCTGGTGATGCCGCGCAGCCTGGCAATCAGGCGCGCACTGGCGTCCAGCGGCAGGCGCTGGACCCAGTTGGAGCCAAGTTCGCGCGCCTGGCTGAATACCGAGTCGAGCTTGTAGGTTTCGCTGGCCACCCACTGGGTCTTGACGCGATTGAGTTCTGCCTCGCTGACCCCGCCCTGCGCAATCAGGGCGACTTGCCGGCGCAGGGCATCGTCCACCTGCTGCGTTGTTTTGCCTTCCGCGGGAACGCCATCAAGCGTGAACAGCTGCGGTCCGCGGCCCAGCAAGCCATTGGAGGCACCTGCACTGTCAGCGACGCGGTCATCACCTTGCACCAGCGCGCGCTCCAGGCGGGCGCCACTATAGCCGTCAAGCACCGCAGCCAGCACCGTCAGGGCCAAGGCATCGCGACTGGCAGCCGTTGCCGGCGAGGCGGCGCTGGCCGAGTCAGCAAGAAGCTCGGCCGGATCCAGCTTGGGCACCTTGAAGGCCAGGTTCACATAGGCCTGGCTCGCAGGGGCCTTGTAATCAAGACGCCGCATGCCGCTCTGCTCAGGCTCGCTGCGCGGTTTGCGCACCGGAACGGCGCGCGCGGCGATGGGGCCGTAGTATTTTTCAGCCAGCGCCCTGACTTGCGCCACCTCGACATCACCAGCCACCACCACAGCGGCGTTGGCGGGCACATACCAGCGCCGATAAAAATCACGCACATCATCGGGCGTCATGGCGTCGATGTCGCTCATCCAGCCGACGATGGGGCGCCGATAGGGGGCGGCCAAGAAGGTGATCGAGTTAGCCTGCTCATACAGCATGGCCCGTGGCGAGTCTTCGGTGCGCAAGCGGCGCTCTTCCTTGACCACTTCAATCTCGCGTTTGAATTCGTCGTCATGCCACTGGTTGTTAGCGAAACGGTCAGCCTCCAGGCGCATCACGTCTTCAAGTTTGCTGGCCGGAATTTGCTGGTAATAGCCGGTGTTGTCACGGCTGGTGAAGGCGTTTTCGCGCCCGCCCAACGCGGCCACCTGCCTGGAAAAATCGCCAGCCTTTACCGTGGGCGTGCCCTTGAACATCATGTGTTCCAGCACATGGGCAACGCCCGAGGTGCCGTCCACTTCGTCCATGGAGCCTACACGCAGCCACAGCATGTGGGCGACAGTGGGCGCTCGGTGGTCCGGCTTGACAATGACTGTCAGGCCGTTGGTCAGCTTGAATTGTTCCACCGGCACAGCTGCTTGCGCGACAGCCGCGCCGCTGAAGCAGACAAGCAGCGCAGTGGGCAGGAAACTGACTGAAAACAGGGCAAAAAATCGTTTGGGAAGGGATACTGAAAGCTTCAAGAGAGCTCGCCTTGCGTGTTTCATAGAATAGAGGACTCTACAAGCATATTCAATGTTCAGTTTTTTCAAGAAAAAATTTCAGTCGACCTCACCGCCAATACCTTCCGAAGCCCCAGCGAGCAGCGAGGCGCTTGGTCCGGCAAGTGTCCCTGCGGCGCCGTCGCTTCCTGCGCGCTTGATCGGCTCCACCAGCGGCGGGCTCATTGGCAGCGCGCTGGTCACCCCCATTGCGATTCCGGTTCCCGGCACCGTGGCGCCCGAGCGCCAGCGCTGGCTCACCAAGCTGCAAGAGGGCCTGCGCAAAACCGGCGCCAGCATTTCCACCGTTTTTACCGGCAGCCGGATTGACGACGCCCTGTACGAAGACCTGGAAACCGCCCTGCTGATGGCCGATACCGGCGTGAAAGCGACGGAACACCTGCTGAGCGACATCAAGCGACGGGTGAAAGACGGCGGCATGACGCATCCGGTCGCCGTCAAAAATGCACTGATCGAGGCCATCACGGAGTTGCTCAAGCCGCTCGAAAAGCCCTTGGTGATCGGGCAGTACCAGCCCACCGTGATCATGGTGACGGGCGTCAACGGTGCCGGCAAAACCACATCCATCGGCAAACTCACGAGTCATCTGGCCAATGAAGGCGCTTCGGTGCTGCTGGCGGCTGCTGATACCTTCCGCGCCGCCGCACGCGAGCAGCTCAGCGTCTGGGCCGACCGCAACAGGGTCGAGATTGTCAGTCAGGAAGGCGGCGCCCCGGCCGCCGTGAGCTTTGACGCCGTCACCGCGGGCAAGGCGCGCGGCAAGGATGTGGTGCTGATCGACACTGCGGGCCGCTTGCCCACGCAGCTTCACCTGATGGAAGAGCTGCGCAAAATCAAGCGGGTAGTGCAAAAAGCCGACGCCACGGCACCCCATGAGGTGCTGCTGGTGATTGACGGCAACACGGGCCAGAATGCGCTGGCCCAAGTCAGGGCCTTTGACGATGCACTGCAACTGACGGGCCTGATCGTGACCAAACTTGACGGCACGGCCAAGGGCGGTGTGCTGGCCGCCATTGCGCTGTGGGAGCGCGACCGCGAG
>MERZ01000052.1:6680-7326 GCA_001770785.1 Burkholderiales bacterium RIFCSPHIGHO2_12_FULL_61_11 | reverse complement strand
CACGGCAGGACCTACCGCGGCCTGTCACTCATTGGGGCCGACGGCGTGAAGTCAGTGGTGCGGCAACAGTATGTGAACGACCCGGCGCGTGTCACCGGCCATGTGGTTTACCGCGCGGTGGTCGATAAAAAAGACTTCCCGCTGGACTTGCAGTGGAATGCCGCCAGCATCTGGGTTGGCCCCAACTGTCACCTGGTGCACTACCCGCTGCGCGGTGGCGAGCAGTACAACGTGGTGGTGACTTTTCACAGTCGCAACAGCGAAGAATGGGGCGTCACCGAAGGCAGCGCCGCCGAAGTGCAAAGCTATTTCCAGGGCATCTGCCCCAAGGCGCGCCAGTTGATTGACCTGCCCAAGAGCTGGAAACGCTGGGCGACCGCTGACCGCGAACCCATTGGCCAGTGGTCCTATGGCCTGGCCACGCTGCTCGGCGATGCCGCGCACCCCACCACGCAATACCTGGCGCAAGGCGCTTGCATGGCGCTGGAAGACGCGGTCACGCTGGGCGAAGCACTGCGTGTGAACAACGGCAATTTCACCAAGGCCTTTGAGCTCTATCAGCGCTCACGGGTTGCCCGCACGGCGCGCATTGTGCTGTCGTCGCGCGAGATGGGCCGCATCTACCACGCCAAGGGCGTTGAGCGAC
>MERZ01000052.1:4419-6611 GCA_001770785.1 Burkholderiales bacterium RIFCSPHIGHO2_12_FULL_61_11 | reverse complement strand
AGACAAACCAACATGCCCATCCAGCCCCCCGCACCCGACCTGGTTGATCGGCTCGTGTATGCCAACCGCATCCTTTATGACCACGGCGTCGTCGACGGCCTGGGTCACGCCAGCGTGCGCCACGACAGCGCATCCGGCGTGTTCCTGCTGTCGTGCAACCGCGCACCGGGTATGGTCCGACGCCAGGACATCGTCTGCTACGACTACGATGGCAACGCCGTGTCCGAGACCAGCGAGCGTCCCTACCTCGAACGCTTCATCCACGCCGAAATCTACCGCGCCCGCCCCGACGTGGTGGCCGTGGTGCACAGCCATTCGCCCAGCGTCATTCCCTTCGCTATCACCCAGAACCCGTTGCGACCGGTGTTCCACATGTCGGGCTTCCTGGGCACAGGTTCGGCCCACTTCGAGATTCGCGAGGCTGGCGGTAACACCGACATGCTGATCCGCAGCCCCTACTTGGGCGAGGCGCTGGCGCGGTCATTGGGCAGCCACAGCTGCGTGCTGATGCGCGGCCATGGCTCCACCGTGGTCGGAAATTCGCTGGAGCAGGCGATCTACCGCGCCATCTATACCGAGGTCAACGCCAAGCTGCAGCTGGCGGCCCAGGGACTGGGCGAGATCAGCTTCTTGAACGAGGAGGAGGCCCAGCTGTCGTCGGACATGAACGACGGGCAGATACCGCGTTCGTGGAGCCTGTGGGTCAAGCGGCTGGGCGAGGTGGACATCGGCAACTGACAGGTCGATGTCAAGGCAGGGATACAGAAAGTAACGAAGGAGACAGACATGCGATTCAAGACACTTTTCCTCGCCGCTTGCGTAGTGGCGCTTACCCTGGTCGGTATCGCGGCGCGGGCCGACACCTACCCTTCGAAATCCGTGCGCATCGTGGTGCCGTACGGTAGTGGCGGCGGCTCCGACGTCCTGGCGCGCCAGATCGGCACCAGCTTGCAGCAGGCCTGGGGCCAGGGTGTGGTGGTGTACAACAAGCCGGGCGCCTCCGGCAATATCGGCAGCCAGGAAGTGGTGCACGCAGCCGCTGACGGCTACACCCTGCTGCTGCAGAACAGCACCATGGTCACCAACCTGGCGGTGATGGGCAAACTACCCTACGACCCCGAAAAGGGCCTGACGCCCATCATGTTGCTGGGCATCACCCCCATTGCGCTGGTCGCGCATCCCAGCGCACAGGTCGGCAGCATCAAGGACCTGGTCGCGGTCGACAAGGCCAAGCCCGACGCCTTCAGCTACGGCTCCTGCGGCACCGGCACGCCGCATCATTTCGTCATGGAACTGCTCAAGCAGAAGACCGGCGTGGCCGCCGTGCACGCGGGCTACAAGGGCTGTGCGCCGGCGTTAACCGACGTGTTGGGTGGACAGGTCCCGCTGGCCGTCGTCAGCGCCAACCTGGTCACACCCTATGCCAAGGACGGCCGTCTGCGGATACTGGGCGTGTCCACCGCCCAGCGTTACGGCCTGCTGCCAGACACGCCGACCTTCGAGGAGCAGGGCTTGAAGCCCTTCGACTTCTCGATCTGGTTCGCGCTCATGGGCCCAGCCAAGCTGCCGCCTGCGATCGTCACCCAGATCGCAGCCGACGTGGAGAAAATCCTCGCCGACCCGACTGTGCAGTCCAATCTATCGAACGCCGGCGTGGAGCCATACAAGGGCTCGGCCCAGGACCTGGCAAAGCTGATCAAGTCCGACGCGGCGCGTTACCTCCAGCTGGCCAAGAGCGCCAACATCAAGGCCGAATAAGGCTCTTGGCACGCGGCAGAGGTTCCACATGCCAAGCCTTGAGCAACTGGTGCGTAACGAGCTGTGGAGCTTGAAGCCGGCGACTTTCTGGCCGTACTTCTGGGCCGTTGGCCGATGCCTTCGCCAGCCAAGGGCATCTCGAGAGTCTGGAGCTGCCAATAGAGCTGCCTGCGAGCACCATCCGCATGCACTGGCACCGGCGCTTTCACGATGACGCCGGCAATGGCTGGCTCAGGAATGTTGTGGTCTCTGCACTGACGGGCCGTTAACTGGTGCGTGGCAGCCACCTAACCTGAACCAGTGGGGTCAGGGGTCCAATTGTTTTCAATGCAATAAGTCCCGGTAGGATATCCATTACTGGCGTGGGGGTGGTTCTTTAAGTCGTTGCTCTGATTGGCTGTTGATTTTCAGCTAAAACTGACCCCCCCCCTTTA
>MERZ01000052.1:2894-4399 GCA_001770785.1 Burkholderiales bacterium RIFCSPHIGHO2_12_FULL_61_11 | reverse complement strand
TAAGGCCTTGTTGCGCTCGGGGGTCACACACCTTGCTGCTGGCGATGTCTTCTCACAAAAGGCGAAGACATAACTTGTTAGTGACTAATGACTTGCCACAGCAGCGTAGAAATGCATGCTGGCGGTTCAAGTGAGGGCCGGGCACGAGGCCGGGCCAACTTTATACTTCCAATATGTCAGAACTTGCCCCGTCCATTGCCGATCTCCGCAAAAGCTACGAGCGCGCCGAGCTCAATGAAGAAGCCTCGCAGGCCGACCCGCTCAAACAATTCGCCATATGGCTGGACGAAGCCATCAAGGCGCAGGTGCCCGAACCCAATGCAATGACGGTTGCGACCGTGGCCAGCAACTTGCGTCCTTCCACCCGCGTCGTGCTGATCAAGAGTTTTGATGCGCGCGGCATCGTGTGGTTTACCAATTACGACAGCCGCAAAGGCCAGGAGCTCGCCGGCAACCCCTATGCGGCGCTGCAGTTTCACTGGGTCGAGCTGGAACGCGTGGTGCGCATCGAGGGCCTGGTCGAAAAAGTATCCACCGAGGAAAGTGATGCCTATTTCCACAGTCGGCCGCTCGATTCCCGCATTGGCGCCTGGGCCAGCCCGCAAAGCGAGGTGATTGCCAGCCGCCGCGTGCTGGTGACCAATGCCGCCAAATACGCCACCAAATTCCTGTTGCAGCCGCCGCGCCCGCCGAACTGGGGCGGCTACCGGCTCAAGCCCGACAACTGGCAGTTCTGGCAAGGCCGCAAAAGCCGGTTGCACGACCGTCTGCGCTACACGCTGCAAGCCGATGCCAGCTGGCTGCGTGAGCGCCTGGCGCCTTAAATACAGCCCTCACCCCTACCCTCTCCCAGAGGGCGAGGGGGAAATACGAGAAATTTTTCAATCGCCTGGTGTTCAACCGCTTTGAGCTGTTCAGCGCTGACCAGGCTTGGTGCAATTTCAGCCAGCGGAACCAGCACAAAAGCCCGCTGCGTCATGCGCGGATGCGGCAGTGTCAGGCGGGCTGAATCAATGCGGCCGCTGCCGTACAAGAGCAGGTCCAGATCCAGCGTGCGCGGCGCGTTGCGGTAAGGCCGCTGGCGACCGGCCAGTTGCTCAATTTGTTGCAGATGGTCGAGCAATGCTGGCGCACTCAAGCCGGTTTGCAGCGCCACCACGGCATTGAAGTAGTCCGGGCCAGTCGCCGGCATGTCGCGGCCCAAGTCGGTATTCAAGGGCGCCGTTTTGTAGAGGCTGGAAATCTGGCGGACTTGCGTCAGCGGCAGAGCATTGATGGCGTTGACCGCTTGGCGCAGCGCCATGGCGGCATCGCCGAGGTTGGCACCCAGAGCGACGTAGGCGGTGACAGGCTCAAGTCGACTCAAGAGTTGGCCCCGCGCCTCACCTGCTGGCATGACAAGGCAAGCCCACTCAAGTGCTGGTCGCGGCGTCGGACGAAGACGGGTCGCCGAGGCCTTCCATGCCACCGGGATTAGCCCGGCTTGAGGGGCTTGAGGGCTTGCG
>MERZ01000052.1:0-2837 GCA_001770785.1 Burkholderiales bacterium RIFCSPHIGHO2_12_FULL_61_11 | reverse complement strand
CTTCAATCATGGCGTGACGTTCGTCGTCGTAGGCGGTGCTGAAGGTTTCCCACCACTCGGCCAGCTCGACATCGATCTCGCCAGTCTGCGCGCGCAGGCGCATGAAGTCGAATCCGGCGCGAAAACGTGGCTGTTCCAGCAGGGTGTAGGGCGAACTGCCCACACGCTTTTCAAAGCGCGGCTGCATGCTCCAGATATCGCGCATGTCGGTGCCCAGCTTGCCGCGGCCCGAGACATCGCCAATCCTGGCATTGAAGGAGTCGTCAATCGCGTCCTGCAACGCCGCCATGACGGGTTCTCCGCGCTGGCGGCGCTGCTCCCAGCCGCCACGCACATCGGACCACAGCACGCAAGACAGCAAAAAGCTGGGGGCCACCGGCTTGCCTTCGCCAACACGGCGGTCGGTATCCTGCAAGGCCAGCTTCAGAAGGGGATCGTCGGCCAGCTCCACCACCACGTCGAGCAGCGGATAAATGCCGGTGCCCAAACCCAGGGCTTTGAGCTGCTCAATACTGGCCAGCGAATGACCGGTTTGCAGCAATTTCAGCATTTCATCAAACAGGCGGGACTGCGGCACGTCGGCCAGCAGTCCTGCCATCTCACGCAGCGGCGCCGCGGTCTTGTCTTCAAACTTGAAGCTCAGCGCATTGAGCTTGGCCGCGAAACGCACGGCGCGAATGATGCGCACCGGGTCTTCGCGGTAACGCACGGCCGGGTTGCCGATCATGCGGATGATCTTTTTCCTGGAGTCCTTAATACCTTGGTGGTAATCGACCACGATCTCGGTTTCGGGGTCGTAGTACATGGCATTGATGGTGAAATCGCGGCGCGCGGCGTCTTCTTCCATCGGGCCCCAGACGTTGTCGCGCAGCACACGCCCCGCGCTGTCCACCGCGTGCTTCATGCCGGCGAGTTCGCTCTTGCTGGTGCGCTCATTGCCGCCAACCTGCTCGGCCAGGCTGCTGTCCAGGTGCGCGCGAAAGGTCGAGACCTCAATCACTTCATGCTCGCGGCCGCGCCCATAGACGACGTGCACGATGCGAAAGCGCCTGCCAATGATGAAGGCGCGGCGAAACAGCGACTTAACCTGCTCGGGCGTGGCATCGGTGGCCACGTCAAAGTCCTTGGGGCGCAGGCCGACCAGCAGGTCGCGCACAGCGCCGCCCACCACGTAGGCTTCAAAACCCGCTGCTTTAAGCGTGTGCACCACGTCCATGGCGCGCTCATCGACCAGCTTGGGGTTGATGCCGTGCTCCTTGGGGCCAATTTCCTGGCGTTTGCCGAAGGCTGATTTTTTGATCCGATTGGCACCGGACCCCGTGCTGCCTGATTTTCCAAACAGCTTGTCGATAAATTTTTTAATCATATTTCCTTGCGGGACAGATCGCAGCGACACGAAGTGAGCCAGCTCTGTTCCCAACACTTTCAGCTAAAACTTTGCGGGACAGACCATCATTACCCAGCAGCACGCTCTGTCTCCCCCTAAAACAGGTCAAGTATGCGCCATCCGCGCTCTGTGGCCAGGGCGCGCAGGCGCTCATCCGGGTTGGTGGCGACCGGGTGTGTCGCCTTCTCCAGCAAGGCCAAATCGTTCAGGGAGTCGGTGTAAAACGTGGTTTCCACATTTTCCCAGATTAAGTTTCGCGCAGCCAGCCAAGTCTCGACCCGCGCCACTTTACCCTCGCGAAAAGAAGGTGTTCCCTTGATTTCACCGGTGACCTCGCCTTCGGTATTGCGCTCCAGCTCGACGGCGATGAGTTCGCTCACGCCAAAGACCTCGGCAATCGGACGCGTCACAAATTCATTCGTGGCGGTCACAATCACCAATTCGTCGCCGGCCGCGCGGTGCTGCTGAACCAGCGCCTGAGCCTGCGTTGTAATGGTTTTTTGCACCACGTCAGCCATAAAACGGGCATGGGCAGCTTTGGATTTTATCGCACCCTGCTCCCGCATGGCCTGCGTGGCAAAGCGCACGTACTCATGGACATCGAGCGTGCCCGCCCGGTACTGCGCAAAGAATTCGGCATTGCGGCGTTTGAATTCAGTGGCGTCGCACCAGCCCAGCGCAATGGTGAATTCGCCCCACTCGTAATCCGAATCGATAGGGATCAGCGTGTGGTCCAGATCAAATAATGCCAAGCGACGAGCCCCCAGGCTTGTCGCCTTGCGTGCTTGCGGCGCTAGGGCGCCCACTTTCCTTGAACTCATTGACTCTCCAGCATGGATTTAAGCAGCGGAATGGTGATGGCCCGCTGGGTCTGCAGGGCGTAGCCGTCGAGTTGATTCAACAGCTGCATGAGGCTTCCCAGATCGCGCGAAAAGCGCGTCAGCATGAAATCCATCACCTCATTGCTCAGAAACACGCCGCGCGCATCGGCCTCGCGCCTGAGCACAGCGCGCCGCTCGGCTTCGTTCAAGGTCTGCAGGCCGAACAAATGACCCCAGCCCAGGCGGGTTCGCAAGTCCTCGCGCAATGCCAGATCAGCCGGCGGCACATTGCCAGCGGCCAACACCCAGCGCGGTTTTCCGTCGGCGGCATTCAGTGCATTGACAAACCAGTTGAAGGCCCCCTGCTGCTGCACCGCCGTGTAGAGATGGCAGTCGTCCATGATGACCGCGCTCCAGGACTCGTTGAACGCAGGCGGCTCCAGCAAGGAGGCATCCATCCAGCCCACCAAAGCGCCCTGCCCGTGCAGCACCCCGGCGGCAGCCTTGAGCAAATGGGTCTTGCCACTGGCCGCTTCCCCCCAGAGGTAGGTGGGCACCTGCGAACGCAGGGGGTTGCCGGCCCACAGTTCAAGGTGTTTGACTGCGGCCGCATTGGGCCCGCCAAAGAA
>MERZ01000051.1:2867-2944 GCA_001770785.1 Burkholderiales bacterium RIFCSPHIGHO2_12_FULL_61_11 | reverse complement strand
TCAAGGTCCGTGTGCGGTTCCGGGCCGGAACTGGAAGCTCTCCATGAACCGCACGGTTCATGGCCAGTTTGCAGTTT
>MERZ01000051.1:2328-2833 GCA_001770785.1 Burkholderiales bacterium RIFCSPHIGHO2_12_FULL_61_11 | reverse complement strand
AATAAAGTATTTTCACAATTTCTTCACCTGTTAAAGAACTTCAAACACGCCCGCCGCGCCCATGCCGCCGCCAATGCACATTGTCACGCAGACGCGCTTGGCACCGCGGCGCTTGCCTTCGATCAGCGCATGAGCCGTCAGGCGCTGGCCCGATACGCCGTAGGGATGGCCCACCGCAATCGCGCCACCGTTCACGTTGAGCTTGTCCATGGGTAGGCCCAGCTTGTCGGCGCAATACAGCACCTGCACGGCGAACGCCTCGTTCAGCTCCCACAGATCGATGTCGCTGATCTTCAAGCCCAGCCGGGCCAGCACTTTGGGAATGGCGAACACCGGGCCAATACCCATTTCATCGGGTTCGCAGC
The DNA here is from genome assembly GCA_001770785.1 of Burkholderiales bacterium RIFCSPHIGHO2_12_FULL_61_11. Classification (GTDB taxonomy): domain Bacteria; phylum Pseudomonadota; class Gammaproteobacteria; order Burkholderiales; family Burkholderiaceae_C; genus Polaromonas. The sequence continues at coordinate 2,468 of MERZ01000051.1, read as the reverse complement.
CGGCCACGGCAAAACCGAGGAAGCGGCCCAAAGGGTTGAGACCTTTTTTCTCGGCCGTTTTTTCGTTCATGACCACGACGGCGCCGCTGCCATCGGAAAACTGGCTGGCATTGCCTGCCGTAATCAAGCCGCCCGTAATG
>MERZ01000051.1:0-2284 GCA_001770785.1 Burkholderiales bacterium RIFCSPHIGHO2_12_FULL_61_11 | reverse complement strand
GCTCGAATGCCCTCGTCCTTGCTCACGATGACCTGCTTCGTGGTCAAGCCCCTCACCGGATCAGCCACTCCCATGGTGACGGTGATCGGCGCGATCTCGGCATCAAACAGGCCGGCGGCCTGCGCAGCGGTGGCCTTTTGCTGGCTGGCCGCGCCGTACTCGTCCATGCGCTCGCGCGAAATGTTGTAGCGCTTGGCGACCTGCTCGGCCGTTTGCAGCATGTTCCAGTAGAGCGCTGGCTTGTTTTCGGCGAGCCAGCTTTCTTGCAGCATGTGGGTGTTCATCTCCTGCTGCACGCAGGAAATGCTCTCGACACCGCCGGCGACGAAAATGTCGGCTTCACCGGTCATGATGCGCTGCGATGCCAGAGCAATGGTTTGCAGGCCGGAGGAGCAAAAGCGGTTCACCGTCATGCCCGACACGGTGACGGGGCAACCCGCGCGCAGCGCAATCTGGCGCGCAATATTGGCGCCGGTGGCTCCCTCGGGGTTGGCGCAGCCCATGATCACATCCTCGACTTCGGCCGCTTCAATGTGGGCGCGGGCCATTGCGTTTTCGACAGCATGACCGCCCAGGGTGGCGCCGTGCGTCATGTTGAAGGAGCCCTTCCAGCTCTTGGCCAGAGGGGTGCGGGCGGTGGAAACAATCACAGCGTTGGTCATGGAGGGTCCTTTGGAATGGCGGAAGGTTAATTAGCGGTTTGCCGTCTGGGTCGTCTGGGTCAGAAGGCGCTGGTAAAAGCGAACGAGTTCAGCCAGGTTGGCGCTGGCGATGCGCTCGTTGGTGCCGTGAAAGCGCGCCAGGTCTTCGGGTTTGGCGCGCACTGGCGAAAAGCGGTAAATGTGGTCGCTGATATTTTGAAAGTGGCGCGAATCGGTCGCGCCGATCATGAGCCCGGGCGCCACAATCACCCCGGGAAACAGCTCACGCACGGTGCGCTCGACCAACTGGTAAGACGCGGAATCGGTCGGCGACACGGGCGACGGCTCAGACGCCCCGGGCAACGCCAGCAGCTCAAAACGCTCGGGCGGCGCGGCGCTGCGCACATGCGCCATCACGTTGGCGCGGCTGTCGCCGGGCAACAGCCGAAAGTTCACCGTGGCCTCGGCCAAGCCAGGCAGCACATTGTCCTTGTTGCCCGCTTTCACCATCGTCAATGCGGTTGTGGTGCGCAGCATGGCATGGGTGCTGGCGCCTTTTTCAAGCCGGGCCTGAACCAGCGGGCCGAACAGCCACAGATTGCTTAACGCGACCCGGCCAAAGCCCGACATTTCGGGGGCGACGGTATCAAACATTTCCCGCGCCACACCCCGAATGCCTGCCGGCAACTGGTCATCTTCCAGCCGGCGCAGCGCGGCGCTCATCATGGCGATGGCGCTGCTGCCCTGCGGCGGCGGCATGGACGAATGGCCCGGCGTAGCCGACACCTTGAGAACCACCGAGAGATAGCCCTTTTCGGCAATGCCGATCAGCGCCGCCGGCTTGGACAGTCCGGGCATGATGCCGTCGGTAATCAGCAGGCCCTCGTCAATCACAAAGTCAAGCCTGACCTTGCGCGCTTCGAGCAGCCTGGCAATTTCGAGCGCGCCACGCGTGCCGCCGACTTCTTCATCGTGCCCGAAGGCCAGATAAATGGTTTGCCTGGGCGTAAAACCGCTGGCGACCAGCATCTCGACGGCCTCCATCTGGGAGATCAGGTTGGCTTTGTCGTCCCACGCACCGCGCCCCCAGACAAAGCCGTCCTTGATTTCACCGGCGAAGGGATCGGCTTTCCAGTCTTTTTCGGTGCCCGGGGCAATCGGAACCACATCCTGATGCGCCATCAGCAACACCGGTTTGGCGGCCGAATCGCTGCCGGGCCAGGTGTAGAGCAGGCTGTAGTTGCCGACCAGCTCGCGTTTCAGAACGGCATGCGCCCTGGGGTAGTGCTGCTGCAGGTAGGCGTGGAGCTTTTTGAACTCGTCGGCGTTTTGCTCTGGCTGGTCGAAGCTTGAGATCGTGCGGAAAAGCAGGGCACCGGCCAGCCGCTCCGACACGGCTTTTTCGTCAACCGGAACGACGGGCGCAGCCACCACGTCGAGTTGGCGCGAGCTCTTGCGCAGCGTATTGGCTGCCACGACGGCCGCCAGCAGCAGCACAATGAGCAGCAAGACGGCGATGATGCGTTTGATCACGGCGGGGAGTCGTTTCAGTTAAACCTAGAAACCGCAGTTGGATGCGCCCGAGTGCGCCGTGATCGGTGTGCCAGGCAAGGCGTGACAACGCAGTGGGCTACTGCCCACAA
>MERZ01000050.1 GCA_001770785.1 Burkholderiales bacterium RIFCSPHIGHO2_12_FULL_61_11 | reverse complement strand
CACAGGGCTATGGTTCCGAATGGGCCTATATTGCCGAGATGGGCCGCGAGCTTGATCCCGCCAACCCGATGTACCAACCCGGCGGACCGGCCGTGGACAGCCCGGCCGCTGATACCGCGGCCTTCACCCTTTCCTCCGGCGCCGCGGCGCAAGTTGCTCAGGAGCTGCCGACTGCGCAGGCGCCCGCTTCAGTGCCTGCGGTGGATCTTGATCTGGATTTTTCTCTGGACGATGAACCCGGTGCGGCCACCAGGCCCGCAGCCATCCCGACCGCTTCGCCAGCCACGCCTCCGCAGGCCTTGGGCGAGCCCAGCCTCGCGATGGAGCCCGTTCCAAGCCTGGACGATCTCGACATGGATTTCGACCTTGCGACGGCGTCGCTGCCACTGGCATCTGCCGCCTCCCCAGCTAGCAGCCCTGATCAGGAAACCGCCCCCGAAATCAATTTCTCGGCCAATGGACTGGACTTCACGACGGAGCATTTTGCTGCGCCTGAACCGGTCACGCCCGCCAAGGCAGCTCCTGCTCCGGACACGGCCAACCATGCCATGCTGGAATTTGACCTGGATTCGCTGTCGCTCGACTTGAACGACGCCACCACCGAAAACCCTGCGCAGGCCGCGACAGCCAACTCGGTTGACCTGCTTGAAACCAAGTTCTTGCTGGCTGAAGAATTCCGCTCGTTGGGTGACGCGGAGGGGGCCAGATCGCTGGCCGATGAAGTACTGGCCAAAGCCAGCGGGCCTTTGAAGGTCAAAGCACAGGCGTTCCTCAACGCCCTTTCGTGAGTACCGCGTGAACGCCGCGCGTTCGCTGGTGGGGTGTTTCCGATGAGGATTGCGCTCGGTATCAGCTACAGCGGCAGCGCCTATGAAGGCTGGCAAAGCCAGCTTTCGGGCAACACGGTTCAGGACAGGCTGGAGCACGCCTTGGCCAGGTTTGCCGTCCAGCCGGTGCGCGTCAACTGCGCGGGGCGCACCGATGCAGGCGTGCATGCGCTGATGCAGGTGGCGCACTTTGACACGGCCCTGCAACGCGATGCCGCTTCCTGGGTGCGCGGCACCAATGCCTTCCTGCCTTGCGACATTGCCGTGCAGTGGGCGCGGCAAGTCCCTGACGAATTCCACTCACGCGGCAGCGCCAGCGCACGCCGCTACGCCTATGTCGTACTGGAGTCCCCGGTGCGCCCCAGCGTGGAGGCCGGTCGGGTTGGCTGGGTCTACCGGCCCCTCAATGGCGACGTCATGCAGCAAGCCATCGCGCACCTGGTGGGCGAGCGCGACTTCAGCTCGTTCCGAGCCGCACAGTGCCAGGCCAGATCGCCCGTCAAAATCATCAGCCGAATTGAGATTTCCCAGCGCGCGGGCTCAGCTTCACGGTATTGGCATTTCGAGTTTGAAGCCAACGCCTTTCTGCACCACATGATCCGCAACATCATGGGATGCCTGCTGGCGATTGGCCAGGGCCGCTATCCGCCCGACTGGCTCGCCGAGGTCGTTGCCGCGCGCAGCCGTGCGGCAGCGGCGCCCACCTTCTCTCCTGATGGCCTGTATTTTTTGGGTCCGGTTTACCCGGACCACTACTGCTTGCCAGCGCGCGCGGCGGCTTATGATTGGCTACCATGAGCACAGCCAGCAATACTTTTCGCCCCGGCCTGGATACGCCCGGTGAAGCCAGTCGAACACATATCAGAACGCGTATCAAGATCTGCGGCCTGACGCGCGAAGAGGACGTCGATGCCGCGGTGGCTGCGGGTGCCGATGCGGTCGGGTTTGTGCTCTACGAAGCGAGCCCACGTCATGTGACGGCGGAACGGGCCGCCGAGTTGGCCCGCCGCTTGCCCCCCTTCGTCACCCCGGTGCTGCTTTTTGTCAACGCATCCGCTATCGAAATAATAGCTGCCTGCGCTTGTATTCCTTCGGCTTTACTGCAGTTTCATGGTGATGAATCGCCTGAAGACTGCCTGCAGGCAGGACGGGCTTTCATGCGTGCAGCGCGCATTCCACTGAACAAAAACCCCAATATGGGCGCCGCCCACTTCGATCTCGTAAAATATGCCGAAGACTTCAAAGCTGCCCAAGCCATCCTCCTTGATGCCTACGTCGAAGGCTATGGCGGTGGCGGCAAAACATTCAATTGGTCACTTCTTCCTCCAAACGTCAACGCTCACCTCGTTTTGTCTGGTGGATTGACGCCTGCAAACGTGACCGATGGCATTTTGCAAGTCAGGCCGCGCTGTAAAACGCTGGCCGTTGATGTGAGCTCAGGCGTCGAGATTGCCAAAGGAATCAAGAGCGCCCACAAAATCAACCAATTTGTCGCAGCCGTTCGCGCTGCCGACAGTCAACTTGCAAAGAATCATGTACGACTATCACCAACCTGACCTCGCAGGCCATTTCGGAAAATACGGCGGAAGTTTCGTTTCAGAGACACTGACCGACGCGATCAATGAACTGAAAGCGGCCTATGCAAAGTACCAGAACGACCCGGAATTCCTGGCTGAATTCCATTACGAACTGAAGCATTTTGTCGGTCGCCCGTCGCCCGTCTACCACGCGGCCCGCATGAGCCGCGAACAGGGTGGCGCGCAGATTTACCTCAAGCGCGAAGACCTCAACCACACCGGCGCGCACAAGATTAACAACACCATCGGCCAAGCCATGCTGGCCCGGCGCATGGGCAAGCCGCGCGTGATTGCCGAAACCGGCGCGGGCCAGCACGGCGTGGCCACCGCCACCATTTGCGCGCGCTACGGCATGGAATGCGTGGTTTACATGGGCAGCGAAGACGTCAAGCGCCAAAGCCCCAATGTCTACCGCATGAAACTGCTGGGCGCCACCGTGGTGCCGGTGGAAAGCGGCAGCAAGACGCTCAAGGACGCACTCAACGAGGCCATGCGCGACTGGGTGGCCAACGTGGACAACACCTTCTACATCATCGGGACCGTGGCGGGCCCCCACCCCTACCCGATGATGGTGCGCGACTTCCAGAGCGTCATTGGCACCGAATGCCTGGCGCAGATGCCGGAATTTATAGGCAAGCGGCAACCCGACGCGATTGTCGCCTGCGTGGGCGGGGGCAGCAACGCCATGGGTATTTTCTATCCCTACATCCCCTATGATCAAACCCGCCTGATCGGCGTGGAAGCCGCGGGCGAGGGTCTGGACAGCGGCAAACACTCGGCTTCGCTGCAGCGCGGCCTGCCCGGCGTGCTGCACGGCAACCGCACCTATGTCCTGCAAAACGAAGATGGCCAGGTCACCGAGACGCACAGCATCAGCGCGGGCCTGGACTACCCCGGCGTGGGCCCCGAGCACGCGTTCTTGAAGGACACAGGCCGCGCCGAATATGTCGGCATTACCGATACCGAAGCGCTCGAAGCGTTCCATTACCTGTGCCGCACCGAAGGCATCATTCCGGCGCTGGAATCCGCCCACGCCGTGGCTTACGCCATGAAGCTGGCCAAAACGATGCGCAGCGACCAGAGCATTCTGGTCAACCTCTCGGGCCGGGGTGACAAGGACATCGGCACCGTGGCCGACCTGTCGCATGCCGACTTCTACTGCCGCCCGTCCTGCCATGGCCAGAGCATCAAAGGTGACTCACACGTGAAGGAAGTAGCGCGATGAGCCGTATTCAACCCACCTTTGCCGCGCTAAAGGCCCAGGGCCGCAAAGCCTTGATTCCCTTTGTCACCGCGGGTTTCCCATATGCCGATATCACGCCGGATCTGATGCACGCCATGGTGGCGGCCGGTGCCGACATCATCGAGCTGGGTGTGCCCTTTAGCGACCCGATGGCCGATGGCCCGGTGATCCAGAAGGCCGGTGAAAAAGCACTAAAGCTGGGCATAGGCACCAGCGAAGTCCTCGACATGGTGCGGGCATTTCGCTGCAAGGATGACGCAACGCCGGTGGTGCTGATGGGTTACGCCAACCCGGTGGAGCGCTACGACCTCAAGCACGGCGCGGACTCAACGCAGAGCGCCTTCATCCGCGACGCCGCCAAGGCCGGCGTGGACGGCGTGCTGATCGTTGACTATCCGCCTGAAGAATGCGTCGAGTTTGCCGACCGATTGCGCGCGCACGGCATGGACCTGATATTTTTGTTGGCGCCCACCAGTACCGACGCCCGCATGGCGCAGGTGGCGCAACTGGCCAGCGGCTATGTCTACTACGTCTCGCTCAAGGGCGTGACGGGTGCCGGCACGCTGGACGTAGGCGCCGTCGAAGCCATGCTGCCGCGCATTCGCCAGCACGTGAAGGTGCCCGTGGGCGTCGGCTTTGGCATTCGCGATGCAGCAACCGCCAAAGCCATCGGCAAAGTGGCCGACGCCGTGGTGATTGGCAGCAAGATCATCCAGCTGATTGAAAACCAGCCCCGCGAGAAGGTTGCGTCGGTTGCGCATGACTTTTTGAAAGAGATTCGTGCCGCTTTGGACTGACTTTCGGCGATCCCGCCGCAGCGCATCATTGCGCTTTTCGTCCAGCGATTGCGACCGTGAAAGCGGTTTGATGCAAACGCCAATCAACAAGGACTGACTCGATGTCTTGGCTAGAAAAACTCCTTCCCCCGAAAATCAGCCCCACCAACCCGACCGAGCGCCGCAGTGTGCCCGAAGGCCTGTGGATCAAATGCCCGAGCTGCGAGGCCGTGCTGTACAAGACCGATCTGGAAAAAAACCAGAACGTCTGCCCCCAGTGCAGCCACCATCACCGCATCGGCGCACGGGCCCGGCTCGATGCCTTTCTCGACGCCGAAGGCCGCTATGAACTGGGGCAGGAAGTGTTGCCGGTGGATGCCCTCAAATTCAAGGACAGCCGCAAATACCCCGAGCGCTTGAAAGAGGCGATGGAAAACACCGGCGAAACCGACGCCCTCGTCGTCATGGGCGGCGCCGTGCACAGCATTGGCGTGGTGGTGGCCTGCTTTGAGTTTGACTTCATGGGCGGCAGCATGGGCAGCGTGGTGGGCGAGCGCTTTGTGCGCGGTGTACACGCGGCCATCGAGCAAAAAGTCCCTTTCATCTGCTTTACGGCCACCGGTGGCGCCCGCATGCAGGAAGGCCTGCTCAGCCTGATGCAAATGGCCAAGACCAACGCTTACCTGACCCGCCTGGCCAAAAAGGGATTGCCGTTCATCAGCATCCTGACCGACCCAACCATGGGCGGGGTGAGCGCCGGCTTCGCCTTTGTCGGCGACATTGTGATTGCCGAGCCCAAGGCGCTGATCGGTTTTGCCGGTCCGCGCGTCATCGAATCCACCGTGCGCGTCACCCTCCCCGCAGGCTTTCAGCGCGCCGAGTTCCTGCAGAGCAAAGGGGCCATTGACTTTATCTGCGACCGACGTGAGTTGCGCAAGACCGTCGCGAGCTCCCTGGCCATGCTGCTCAAGCAACCTGCGGATGCAGTGAGCTGAAAAAAGGGCGCAGCGGACGGTGTGAGTCCTCGCAATTTGAAGCACGCCGCCATGCCCGATGACCTGACACTTGCGTCGCTCCCGCTGTTCCCGCTGGGTACGGTGCTTTTCCCCGGTGGCTGGTTGACCCGCTGCCACGGCTGGAACTGGTGAGCGACATTCTGGAACGAGCGGTATGACACCTTGAACTCCTGACTACAGCGGTGCTGAATTTCGGGGGCAATTGGGCCTTTCTCATTGGTCAACGGAGGAAATCGCTCCGTTAAAACTTAAAATCAAAAATCCAGTGCTATTTGCGTCGCCTTTTTTGGAAGGCCTGGCACCTGACACTTTCTGACCTCTTTCCGGAACCGCGCCCATGTCCTCTCCCCTGAATTCACCGGCAGCCGCCAACGTGCCCCCAGCCTCACAAGACGACAACCAGCTCATCGTCGAGCGCCGGGAAAAGCTCAAGGCGCTGCGCCAGCAACAGGCCGAGGGCAAGGGTGTGGCCTTCCCCAACGACATCAAGCCTGAACACCGGGCCGAGGCGCTGTTTGCGCAATACAACAGCAAGACCAACGAAGAGCTGGAGCCATTGGCCATCAAGGTCCATGTAGCGGGCCGCATGATGCTCAAGCGCGTGATGGGAAAAGCCAGCTTTGCGACGCTGCAGGACGCGTCGTTTGGCCCGTCGGGCGGGCGCATACAGCTGTATATCAACAACGAGGGCGTGGGCGAGGAAGTCCACGCTGCCTTCAAACATTGGGACTTGGGCGACATTGTCGCGGCGACCGGCACGCTGTTCAAAACCAGGACCGGCGAGTTGTCGATTCACGCCGACAGCCTGCGCCTGGTGACCAAAAGCCTGCGTCCGCTGCCCGACAAATTCCACGGCATGGCGGACCAGGAACTCAAATACCGCCAGCGCTATGTGGACCTGATCACGGACGAGACCACCCGCAAGCGTTTTATGGCGCGCAGCAAGGCGGTCAGCGTCATTCGTGAGTTCATGGTGACGCATGATTTTCTGGAAGTGGAGACTCCCATGCTGCACCCGATTCCGGGCGGCGCCAATGCCAGGCCATTCAAAACCCATCACAACGCGCTGGACCAGGAAATGTTCCTGCGCATCGCGCCAGAGCTGTACTTGAAGCGCCTGATCGTCGGCGGTTTTGAGCGGGTTTTTGAAATCAACCGCAGCTACCGCAATGAAGGCATCAGCGTGCGCCACAATCCCGAGTTCACCATGATGGAGTTCTACGCGGCCTGGTGGAACTATATCGATTTAATGACATTTACCGAAGCGCTGATTCGCGACACCGCGCAAAAGGTGGTCGGTTCCCTGCAATTGAGCTATGGCGGCAAGCCGGTCGATCTGAGCCTGCCCTTTGAACGCCTGACAATTCGCGAAGCCATCCTCAAACACACTGAAGCCGGCGAGCGTATTGACGACGCGGCATGGCTGACCAACGCGCTCAAAAAACTGGGGCTGACCGAAGAAAAGGACCGCCTGCAGGCATGCTCACTCGCAAGTTTGCAGGTGATGTACTTCGAGGAAATGGTTGAAGAAAAACTCTGGCAACCCACGTTTATCTGCGAACACCCCGTCGAAATCTCGCCGCTGGCCCGTGCCAGCGATACCAACCCTGGCGTGACCGAGCGCTTTGAGCTCTATATCACGGGCCGCGAATTCGGCAACGGTTTCAGCGAGCTGAACGATGCGCAAGAGCAGGCCGCACGCTTCAATGCGCAGGTGGTAGCCATGGACAGCGGCGACGACGAAGCCATGTTCTACGACCATGACTTCATCCGAGCGCTGGAATACGGCATGCCACCCACCGGCGGCTGCGGTATTGGGATTGATCGGCTGATGATGCTGCTGACCGACAGCCCGAGCATTCGCGACGTGATTTTGTTTCCGGCGCTGCGCCACGAAGCTTGAGGAAATACGCATCATTCATGGCTTTAGCCCAATATATATGGGTGCAAGCAGCTATTAATTTAGCAGCATAAAGATGCTTCCACCATGAAATACCTCGCGGGCTACCCCGAACCCCTGAAGGCGCAGGTGCGGCAGCAGCTGGTGCAAGGACGGCTGGGCGAGATGCTGCTCACCAAATACCGCCATGCGCATGGCGTGCGAACCGACAAGGCTTTGTACGACTATGTGATGGCGCTAAAAAATGATTTCCTACGCAACTCTGAGCCCCTGTCCAAGGTGACATTTGACAGCAAGCTCCAGGTGATTACCCACGCGCTGGGCACGCACACCACCGTGTCACGCGTGCAAGGCAGCAAGCTCAAGAGCAAACGCGAAATTCGGGTGGCCACGCTGTTCAAGGAAGTGCCGGCGGAGTTCCTGAAAATGATTGCGGTGCATGAGCTGGCCCACATCAAGGAAAAGGGGCACGACAAGGCGTTTTACCAGCTCTGCACCCACATGGAGCCGCGGTACCATCAGTATGAGTTCGACTTGCGCGTATACCTGACGTATATCGATGCGGCGGGCAAGCTGGATTGGCCTGCCGCTGTCTGAGCGGCCGGCTCATGGAAGATCAGGGAATCAGGCCAAGCGCATGCATGTAGGCGGGCTGCGCCGTCAGATCATCCCAGCCAAGCGCGGGCGTTTGCGGCAACAGCGCCAGCCTCCGCAGCTCGCTGGCCTCAGAGGCCTCCCACTGGCCTTTGATGAGCGCCTCTGCCATGCCATCGAGCAGCGCATCGACCGGCTTGCCCTCGCCCACTGACTGGTTGCACAACAGCACCATGTCGCAACCGGCGTTGAGCGCGGCGACTGAGGCTTGGGTGTAGCTGACTTTCTTGCCGTCGATCAGGCGGGCACCCGCCATGCTCAGGTCGTCACTGAAAATCGCGCCGCCAAAGCCGAGCTGGCTGCGCAAAATGAAGTTGAGCCATTTACTGGAAAAACCGGCCGGGCGGGCGTCCACCTTGGGGTAAATGACGTGCGCTGGCATCACGCTGGTGAGCGTGGTGTTGAGCCATTCGTAGGGCGCAGCGTCATCGGCCAGGATCGCTTTCAGACTGCGCCGATCCATCGGGATGTCGGTATGCGAATCGGCCTTGACGAAACCGTGGCCGGGAAAATGTTTGCCACAGTTGGACATGCCGCTTTGCAACAGCCCGTGCATCAGGCTTTTGGCCAGCAGCGTGACCACGCGCGGGTCACGGCCAAAGGCACGGTCGCCAATGACACTGCTTTCGCCATAGTCCAGATCCAGCACCGGCGTGAAGCTGAAGTCCACGCCACAGGCGCGCAACTCGGCGCCCAGCACGTAGCCGCAGGCGGTGGCCGCGTTGGTGGCCGCGATCTGGTCTTTGATCCAGGCATGACCCAGCGCACGCATGGGCGGCAGGTGAACAAAACCATCGGTGCGAAAGCGCTGCACGCGGCCGCCTTCGTGATCGACGCAAATCAGCAGATCCTGGCGCAGGCTTTTGATCTCGGCGCACAGGGCGCTGAGCTGCTGGCGGTCTTTCCAGTTTCGGCCAAACAAAACAATGCCGCCGGTCAGCGGATGCGCAAGGCGACGGCGGTCGACCTGGCTGAGCGACAGCCCCGCGATGTCGATGATAAGGGGGGCGTGTTCGGGCGCGTGGGTTGTCATGGTCTAGGGCGTGTTAAGGGTCTGTTCAACCACCACAAAACTGGCGGCGTAATCGGTTTCGTCGGTCACAGTGACATGGGCGGTGAGATGGCGCGCCTCAAACCAGGCCTTCAACGCGCCGTGCAACAAAATTTCGGGTTTGCCGCTGGCCGCATTGGCAATTTCGCAGTGGCGCCAGCTCATGGGCAGGCGCATGCCCATACCGATGGCTTTGCTGAAGGCCTCCTTGGCCGAAAAGCGTGTAGCGAGGTAGTTGACGCCCCGGTCCGGCCAGCGTTGCGAACGGCTCCGCCAAGTTGCCAGTTCGCCGTCGCCAAGAATTCTCAGGGCAAAGCGCTCACCGTGGCGTTCAAAACTGGCGCGAATGCGGCGTACATCGCAAATGTCGGCCCCCAGGCCATAAATCATGGTGAGACTTCATCCGGAAGCAGCAAGGGAAATGCATCATCGATGCAGCGCAGGTAGTCTTTCACGGCCGCGTCATAGCCCAATTCGAGGGCGTCGGCGATCAGGGCGTGTCCGATCGACACTTCGAGCACACCAGGCACGGCACGAAGGAAGTCGGTGAGGTTGTCGCGGTTCAGGTCATGGCCGGCGTTTACTCCTAAATTGACAGCTACTGCCGCCTGTCCTGCCTGCGCAAACTGGCTTAAAACCTCATTTTTTTTGACGCTTGGCCAGGCCCGGGCGTAGGTCTCGGTGTAGAGCTCCACACGGTCGGCGCCCACAGCTTTGACGGCAGCCATGGCTTCTGGGATGGG
>MERZ01000049.1:6880-9828 GCA_001770785.1 Burkholderiales bacterium RIFCSPHIGHO2_12_FULL_61_11 | reverse complement strand
TGCTGTCAGCGATGAGCTTGGCATCAATTTCCGGCTTGCGAACTTCTTCAATGTTCACGGCGACCGGCACGCCCAGCTGGCGACTCAGTTCCTTCTTGAGGTTCTCGATGTCCTCGCCTTTTTTGCCGATCACCACGCCCGGACGTGCCGAGAAAATCGTGATGCGGGCATTCTTGGCGGGGCGTTCGATCAGAACGCGCGAAACGGCGGCATTCTTCAGCTTTTTCTTCAGGTACTCACGCACCTTGATGTCTTCAGCCAGCATGCCGGCGAAATCGCGGTTGTTGGCGTACCAGCGGCTGGCCCAATTGCGGCTAATGGCAAGGCGGAACCCGGTTGGGTTAATTTTTTGTCCCATGTCCTGCTGCCTTTAGTTGCCAACCACCACGTACACATGGCACGTGGGTTTGCTGATGCTGTTGCCGCGGCCTTTGGCGCGCGCGGAGAAACGCTTGAGCGTGGCGCCTTGTTCGACGTAGATGGTTTTCACCTTCAACTCGTCGATATCGGCGCCATCGTTGTGTTCAGCGTTGGCGATGGCGGACTCAACGACCTTCTTGATGATTCCAGCAGCTTTTTTCTGCGTGAAATTCAGAATGTTGAGTGCTTGATCCACTTTCTTGCCGCGGATCAGGTCAGCGACCAGACGGCCTTTGTCGACCGACAGACGAACGCCCCGGAGGGTTGCACGTGTTTCCATGGTCTTTCCTTACTTTCTCACAACTTTTTTGTCAGCCGGATGCCCTTTGAAGTTCCGGGTGAGTGCGAACTCGCCCAGCTTGTGGCCAACCATTTGATCGGTGATGTAGACGGGGACGTGCTGCTTGCCGTTGTGCACGGCAATGGTCAGGCCGATGAACTCGGGCAGGATCATGGAGCGACGCGACCAGGTCTTGATCGGCTTTTTGTCTTTATTGGTAACGGCTTTATCAGCCTTGGCTACCAAATGATGGTCGACAAACGGACCTTTTTTGAGTGAACGGGTCATAGCTAGCCCTTACTTCTTGCGACGCGACACGATCATGACCTGCGTGCGCTTGTTGTTACGGGTACGGTAACCTTTGGTCAGATTGCCCCATGGATCGACAGGATGACGGCCTTCACCGGTCTTGCCTTCACCACCGCCGTGCGGGTGGTCAACCGGGTTCATCACCACACCGCGAACGGTTGGGCGAATACCCATCCAGCGCTTGGCACCGGCCTTGCCCAGACGGCGCAGACTGTGTTCTTCGTTGGCGACTCCACCAATGGTGGCGCGGCATTCGATGTGAATCTTGCGAACCTCACCGGAGCGCATGCGTACCTGAGCGTAGGTGCCCTCACGCGCCAGCAGCGTTGCAGAAGTACCGGCGGAACGCGCGATTTGCGCGCCCTTGCCGATTTGCATCTCGATGCAGTGAATGGTGGAACCCACGGGAATATTGCGGATGGGCAGCGTGTTGCCGACGCGAATCGGCGCTTCCGAACCGCTCATCAGCGTGGCGCCGACTTCAAGGCCGCGAGGGGCGATGATATAGGCGCGCTCGCCGTCGGCGTAGCAGATCAGTGCAATATGGGCCGTGCGGTTGGGGTCGTACTCGATACGCTCGACCTTGGCCGCAATAGCATCCTTGTTGCGCTTGAAGTCAACCACGCGGTAATGGTGCTTGTGACCGCCACCTTTGTGACGCGTCGTGATGTGCCCGTTGTTGTTACGGCCAGCTTGCTGGAACTGAGGCTCCAGCAGCGGCGCGTAAGGATCACCCTTGTGCAGGTGATCCCGGGAAATTTTCACCATGCCACGCATGCCTGGTGAAGTGGGTTTCATTTTAATGACAGCCATGATTACGCAGTCTCCCCGCCGAGGTTCAGCTCTTGACCGGCTTTGAGCGTCACGTAGGCTTTACGGATATTGTCCCGACGGCCTACCGATTTGCCAAAGCGCTTGGTCTTGCCTTTGATGTTAAGGACAGCCACTGCCTTGACATCTACCTTGAACATCAATTCCACAGCGGCCTTGATTTCATATTTGGTAGCGTCTTGCAGCACCTTGAAGGTCACGGAATTGGTTTTTTCCGCGATCATCGTGGCCTTTTCAGACACGATGGGCGCGACCAGAACCTGCATCAGGCGGCCTTCGTCATATTTGGTTTGGGCGTTCACGGCGCTCATGCGAACATCTCCTTGAGTTGGTCCATGGCAGCCTTGGTCACCAGCACCTTTTTATAGTGCACCAGTGACAGCGGGTCGGCATAGCGGGGCTCAACAACCAGGATATTGACCAGGTTGCGCGATGCCAGGTACAGGTTTTCATCAACCTGATCAGCGATCACCAGCACCGAGTTGAGGTTCATGGCCTTGAATTTGTCAGCCAGGACTTTCGTCTTGGGTGAGTCCACGGTCAGCGAATCAACCACAGCCAGGCGGCCTTCGCGCGCCAGCTGGGAAAAGATCGAAGCCATGCCGGCACGATACATTTTCTTGTTGATTTTCTGCGTGAAATTCTCGTCAGGCATGTTCGGGAAAACACGTCCGCCTCCGCGCCACAGCGGGGAGGAAGTCATGCCAGCTCGTGCGCGACCGGTGCCTTTTTGTTTAAAAGGTTTTTTGGTCGAGTGGCGGACCTGTTCACGGTCTTTTTGGGCTCGGGTGCCTTGACGGGCGTTGGCCTGGAAGGCCACAACCACCTGGTGAATCAGGCTCTCGTTGTATTCGCGACCAAATACGGTATCAGGCACGTCCACTTTGGACGAAGACAGACCTTGGTCATTCAGGAGTTCGACCTGCATCAGTTCGCTCCTTTGGCAGCGGTTGAAGGCTTGGCTTTGATCGCGGCACGGACCGTGACAAATCCACCTTTGGAGCCAGGCACAGCGCCGCGAATCATCAGCAGTTGACGAGCTTCGTCAATGCGGACGATGCCGAGGTTTTGCGTGGTCTTGGTGACATCACCCAGATGGCCGGTCATG
>MERZ01000049.1:0-6850 GCA_001770785.1 Burkholderiales bacterium RIFCSPHIGHO2_12_FULL_61_11 | reverse complement strand
TGCGCCATGCCGATGGAGCCGGGAACGTTGTGCGAACGGCTGTTACCGTGCGACGCGCGCTGCGAACTCATCTTGTGACGCTTGATGGTACCGGCGAAGCCTTTACCGATGGAAGTGCCTTGCACGTCCACCAGCTGGCCCACGGCAAAAATATCGGCAGCAGGCACAACAGCACCTGGAGCGTATTTGCCTGCGACGTCAGCCGTCACGCGGAATTCTTTAAGGATCTCACCAGCTTCAACGCCTGCTTTCGCAAGGTGGCCAGCGGCCGGCTTGGTAACGCGCGATGCTTTGCGCGAGCCAAATGCCACTTGTAGGGCATCGTAGCCATCATTTGCTTCGGTTTTAACCTGGGTCACGCGGTTGTTAGAGACATCGACTACCGTGACAGGAACGGAATCCCCATCATCGGTAAACAGACGCATCATGCCCACCTTGCGGCCCAGCAACCCTAGGGAGTTGCTCTGACTCATTGTTTTCTCCAAAACTTCCACCGCTGCGACTTCAATTGGCCCCAGCGTTTCATGTGAAAGACGGTTAATAAAACCATCCCGGCTCTTTTCCATGACAAGCACGGCAAATCCGGAACAGCAAAAAATTATAGCCTAGACCGCCAAATATGGCAAATCCTGGGCGCGGACATGACAACGGACGCGACTCCCAGCGCCCATGTGCCGCTGTCGCATGGTGTCACGCCCTACCACAGCAAGGTCGCAAAGAGCAGCAGCCCCAGGCTGGCCAGCAGGCGATGAGGCGGGTCATAAAGCGAGACCGCAACGCACCGCAGTCCTGACGAAGTCAGCCAGCTTTTCCACTCAGGCAAAGAAATTCCGCAACGCCTGAGCCGTCGCCTCGGGCTGCTCCTCGGGGATGAAGTGGCCAGCCGGCAGGGCGTGACCGGACACCTTTCCGCTGCACTGCGCCTTCCAGAGCGCCAGCGGATCAAAGAGGCGATGGACCACGCCACGTTCGCCCCACAGCACCAGCGTATTGCAGGTAATTTTGTCGCCCCGCGCGCGGCTCTCGCGATCATGCGCGAGGTCGATGCCGGCGCTGGCCCGGTAGTCCTCGCAGGCGCTGTGAATCGCTTCGGGCGTGCAGAAGCAGCGTTCGTACTCGGCCAGCGCTGCCGCTTCGATATCGACCAAACCGCTCGACCCCCAGCCCCCCAGCTTGGCGTGCAAATAGGCCAGTGCGTTGCCGCCTATCATGATTTCTGGCAAGGGCGCGGGCTGGATCAAATGGAACCAGTGATAGTAAGCGCGGGCAAACTCCATGTAGTGTTGGGTCATGCTGCGGCCTTCGTACATGTCGAGCGTGGGCGCAATGTCGATGACGCAGAGCCTTTTCACTCGCGGTGCATGGTCCAGCGCCAGCCGGTGCGCCACACGGCCGCCGCGGTCGTGGCCGCACAGGTAAAAACTGCTTTATCCCAGGGCCTTCATCACGGCCACCATGTCGTGGGCCATGTTGCGCTTGCTGTAGTTGCTGTGATCGGTCAGGCCCGGCGTTTTGGAGGAATCGCCGTAGCCTCGCAGGTCGGGCATGACCAGAAAATAGTCACTGGCCAGTTGCTTCGCCACCCGGTGCCACATCACATGCGACTGCGGAAAGCCATGCAGCAGCAGCAAAGCCGGGCGTGGCGGCTGGCCGAGCGCCATTTTTGAAAACCTGGCCTGGATGGACGCGCCGTTGACCTCGAAGCGACGCGATTCGAAACCGTCAAACCAGTCGCTATGCGGCTTCATACGGGTATTCCCTTGTTTGAGGTGGGTTCTGGTGCTGGCCCCAGCATACGCCAGCGCCGCTGTAGCCGCTGTCCGGAATTTTGCGTCGTCTTCAATGTCACAATCGCAGTTGCGTGACAAATTACCTTTTGTTGCGTCCCGGCCTTTCCTATTCTTAAGGACGCCTGACACCGTGCATCCCATTCGACCCATTGATCCCGTCATCACTTTTCGCAACAGCCAGGGTGAAGCCGTTCGCGGCACGCTGACCAACGTCCAGCGCCGCTCGCTGGTCATGGAAATCTACAACCCGTACTCGATCGTGCAGGTCAGCGAAGTGCTGAGCGACCTCACCATACGGTCCGGCGAGCGGAGTATTTACAAGGGCAAGGCGGTCGTGACCAGCTTGCTCAATACCGGGCTGATGGCGGTGGTGTCGGTGGTGCTGATCGATGAGTGGTCTGACCTGAACATGGTGCGGGGTGATTTGTCACGCGTGGCTGACGAGGCGCAGCGTTTTGTTGACGACTGGGAGGCCCGCTTTTGCATTGGGCACAGTTATCAGGTGGCGATTAGCGAGTTCCGCGCCTTCCTGGCGGAAACGGCGCGATGGGCTGACCAGGCCGACATGTCTGATGTTTTGCCGCGCGATGGGGATGGACGGATCCGCGAAGACGTATTCAATGATCTGGCCAAACCCATCATGCAAAAGGGCAATGAATATTTCATCTGGCTGCAGAAAGAGGGCGGTTTGGTTGCGCCGGAGGATTCGGTGGCCCACCGCAATTTCGCACAGACCGCGCTGCACCCGCTGCTGCTGCGCGCGCCCTTTGTTTACCGCACCTTTGCCAAGCCCTTGGGCTACGCGGGTGACTACGAGATGGTCAATCAGATCATTGGTGATCCGCGACAGGGCAACAATACCTATTTCCAGATCATTAACGCTTTCTTTTTGAAGGCGGCGGTGGCGCAGGCGCACCGCAATCGTATCGACATCCTGGTTGATTACCTGATGAAGGCGGCAGCCGCGGCGCAGGCGCTGGGCCGCCAGCTCAATATCCTCAATGTGGGCTGCGGCCCGGCCATCGAGATTCAGCGTTTCATTGAGACCCACCCCGACCCGAGTCGGCTGTCTTTCACTCTGGTCGACTTTAGTGAAGAGACACTTGAGTACACCCGTGGCTGCATCGAAAACGCCGCCAGTGCCCACGGAAAAACCGTGAACGTGCAGTTCGTTCATGAGTCGGTACACGATTTACTCAAACGCGCGGTGCGCCACGACGCTCTTTCGGGCCAGGAACGGTTCGACTTTGTTTATTGCGCTGGCCTGTTTGATTATCTTTCGGAAAAAGTATGCTCGCGTCTTTTGCAGTATTTTGTGAAGCGTACCAACGCTGGTGGCACTGTGATGGTGACGAACGTACACACCCGCAACCCGCACAAGAATGTGATGGAACATCTGCTTGAATGGCACCTGATTTACCGCGACGAAGTCAGCCTGACGGCGCTGCTTCCCGAACCGCGTGAGAACACGCGCCTGTATACCGACGAAACCGGCGTCAATGTTTTCGCCGAATTTCAGGTTCCGAAATCTGTCTAAAGAGACACCGCTGTGCAGTCTGCCAGATTGTCCCCTTACCACTCGGAAATGAGCGAGTTTCGCCTGGGTTACAGCAAGGCGGGATCAATTGTTTCCATGGTGTTGGTGATGTTCGGTGCCGGACTGGACTATTCGATCTATCCTGCGCATTTTGCTGCGTTCGGCGCGGCGCGCATCGCGACATCGGCATTGACACTGTTGGTGTTCTGGGTGCTGCACAGTTCCGCTGCTGGTCCAAAATACGTGCGGCCGCTCACGCTGCTGTGGCTGGCGTTGCCGCAGATCATGATTTCCTGGATGATCTGGGAAACCGACGGTGTGGAATCCATCTATTTTGTGGGCTTGCACTTGGCCCTGTATGCCACCGGCATCATTTTGCCCATTGGTTTTCTGGAGGGTTTAGGGTTTGGGCTGTTTACTTATCTGCTTTATTTCCTGGCGTGTTACTGGCATCCTCAAGGCCTGGAAAACATTAACCGGTTCGTCGGTGTGTCCTTGTTCATTTTGTTTTCAGCGGCGGTCAGTGCTTTCTGTACCTATTTCAACGAGCGCGGTCGCCTGAACGTATTTCGTTTGCAACGCCAGGTAGGTGAGAAAAATGCGGAACTGGAGCAAGCCAACATTGTGTTGGCACAAGCCAACACCGCCCTCGCCGAAGTCAAAGGCCAGCTGATCCAGCGCGAAAAAATGGCGGCTCTCGGCACCTTGTCGGCCGGCCTGCTGCATGAGGTCAACAACCCGGTGAACTACAGCCTGATGGCCATCAACATGGCCTTGATGGATCCGGCCGCCGCGCAAAGCGCCGAACTCAAGGAAAGTCTGAGCGACGCGCGCGAGGGCATGCAGCGCGTGCAGAACATTGTCTCCGACCTGAAAACCTTTGCCTACCAAAAGCCGGGCGATGACAGCCAGCGCCTGTTCCTGCTTGAAAAAGCCATTCAGTCAGCGCTGCGCCTGACCAGTTTTGAACTCAAGGGCGTCTCGGTGGAACTTGCGCTGCCGCAAGACACGCATGTGCTGGGCGACGAGCCGGCCCTTATTGGCGTGCTGATCAACCTGCTGAGCAATGCCGCGCAGGCCTTGCTTGGCGCCGGGCGCGAGCAGCCACGCATCTCGCTGCGCGGCGAACACCGCAGCGGGCGGCTCTGGCTGGCGGTGCGCGACAACGGCACCGGCATTGCGCCCGAGAACATCGGCCGCGTGCTCGAGCCCTTCTTTACCACCCGCGATGTGGGCGCTGGCCTGGGCCTGGGCCTGAGCATGAGCTACGGCATCATCCAGCGCCACGGCGGACTGCTGTCGGTCACCAGCGAGTTCGGCGCGTGGACCGAATTTTCCCTTGACCTGGCGACGCCGCAGCCCTGAGCGATGACGACTGCCATGGCCCAGCCTCAAACTTCCCGGGACGCGTGCGCGATCCTTTTCGTTGATGACGAGCCGCGGGCGTGCAAGTGGTTCGCTCGCCTGTTTGCCGATGAATTTACCGTTCTCACGGCAGGCGGCGCTGACGAGGCGCTGCAAATGCTGCGTGAGGGCGAGCCGGCGATTGCGGTGTTGCTGACCGACTATCGCATGCCGGGCCGCGACGGCCTGGCCTTGCTGCGCGCGGCCCAGCGCGAACATCGGCAGGTGGTGCGGCTGCTGGCCTCGGCCTACGCCGACAAGGACCTGGCCGTTGCTGCCATCAACGAGGGCCGGGTGCTGCGAATCCTGGAAAAACCGTTTGACGAGGCGCAGGTGCGCGAGGCGCTGCGCGACGCCCTGGCAAGCTACCGCGAGCGCGAGCGCGAGCATTCCCTGATTGAAGGCCGGGCCGCCGCGATGCGCGAAACGCTGGGCTTTCTGGCGCACGAGCTGAACACGCCGCTGGCAACGGTGCTCGGCTACATGGAAGCGCTGAAGGACCGCTATCGCGTCCCTGGCCCCGACGCACCGCCTGGTGTTGCGTGCATTGCTGAAAATCGCCCCGGAGACGCGCTCACGATGATCGAGGCGGCCGCGCGCCGCGCGCTGTATACGTTGTCGCTGGTGGCCACCTTTGTGCAGTCGGCCCGCGATGCCTACCCCGGTGCCGCGCCAACGCCGTTGCGGGCGAGCCGCCTGGTCAGCGCGCTGCTGGACGAGTACCCGTTCGAGGACGATGAGCGCGCCTGGGTGAGCGCCGATGTGGCGGCTGATTTTGAGTTGCCCGGGTCGCGTGATTTGCTCTACCTTGCGCTGTGCACGCTGACCAAAAACGCGCTGATTGCCTTGCGCGGTGGCGCCCAGCCGAGCTTGCGCATCACGCTGGAACGCAGCGCGCAGGGCGGCACGCCGCAAGCGGCCATTCATTTCACCGACAATGGGCCGGGCATCGCACCCGGGATTCTGGCTCGACTGACGCACGAGCCGGTGACCACGCGCGCCGGGCAGGGAGGCAGCGGCATGGGCCTGCTGTTTTGCCGGCGCGTGGTGCAGTCCATGGGGGGGCTGATCGAGGTCCGCTCCGAACTGGGTCGCGGAACCAGCGTGACGTTGATATTCAAACCTGATGAGCACCTGGAAGGGGCCAAAGCATGAGTCCGGAAAAAATTCTTTATGTGGATGATGAGCCCATGGCGCTCAAATACTTTGAGCGCCTGGTCAGCCCCTTGGCGCCGGTGCTCACCGCCTCGTCGGTCGAGCAAGGCAAGGCCATTTTGCGCGAGCGCGGCGGCGAGATTGCGGTGCTGGTGTCCGACCAGCGCATGCCGGGCGCGAGCGGCAACGAGTTGCTGGGCTTCGCGCGTGAATTCCACCCGCGGATCGTGCGCATGCTCACCACCGCCTACTCCGAAATCGGCGAGGCTATCGAGGCCATCAACAGCGGCGAAATCTACCGCTACATCACCAAGCCGTGGGAACTGGGCAGCCTGCACGCCGACCTCAAGAATGCGCTGGAGCTGGCAGAGTTGCGCAACGAGCGCGACCACCTGGTGCGCGAGAAACTGCTGGTGCAGCAACAGCAATTGCTGGGCAGCCGCGTGGCCAGCCTGGCGATGCTGGGTGCCGGCTTTGTGCGAGGCGACAGCAGCGCCGCCATGCAGCGCTATGCGCGTGCCGCGCTGGCGGCAGGCTGCAGCGCGCCCGAAACACCCTGGCATCAGTGGGACCATGCCGGCTTGTTGCAAGCCGAGGCGCAACGCGGCATTGCCATTGCCCAGGGTTTGGCGCGCTGGCAGGCCGGGTTTGGGGATGATTACACGCCCGAACGCGCCTTTGCCCTGTTGGCGCAGGCGCTGGGCGTGCAGGCGCAGGGGCTGAGCGTTCGCCTGCCCTCAGCTGCGCCCTTGACGGCCTTGCTTGACGCCGCGCCGGGCCAGTTGCCCCAGGCCGCCGAAACGGCTTGGCTGGCCTGGCTGCTATGGTGGAACGCGCCAGTTCAGGTGCAGGCCAGTGATGCTGCCGGAGAGAACGGCTGGACCGTGCAAGCCGCTGCCGCAGATCACAGCGAGGCCGCGCCGCCGCCCGATTGGCTGGAACGCGTGATCGAGGAAATGACCGA
>MERZ01000048.1:13353-15313 GCA_001770785.1 Burkholderiales bacterium RIFCSPHIGHO2_12_FULL_61_11 | reverse complement strand
GTCGGGCAGCAGGCCCTTGGCCATGGACATGGGCAGGTAGGGGATGCCGGTCTTCTCGACCAGGGCGCGGATGTCGGCATCGGCTTGGGCGTAGGCAGCACCCTTGCCCAGCAGGATCAGGGGCTTCTTGGCGCTCTTGAGCAGGTCCAGCGCGCGCTTGACGGCGTCCGGGCCCGGGATCTGACGCGGAGCTGGATCGACCACCTTGATCAGCGAAGCCTTGCCGGCTGCAGCGTTCATGGCCTGGCCGAACAGCTTCGCGGGCAGGTCCAGGTACACACCGCCCGGGCGGCCGGAAACGGCGGAGCGGATGGCGCGGGCGATGCCCACGCCGATGTCTTCGGCGTTGAGCACGCGGAAGGCGGCCTTGCACAGGGGTTTGGCGATGGCCAGTTGGTCCATCTCTTCATAATCGCCTTGCTGCAGATCGACGATCTCGCGCTCGCTGGAACCGCTGATCAGGATCATCGGGAAGCAATTCGTTGTCGCATTGGTCAGTGCGGTCAGGCCGTTGAGGAAACCGGGGGCGGATACCGTCAGGCAGATACCGGGCTTCTTTGTCAGGAAACCTGCGGCGGCGGCCGCGTTGCCGGCGTTCTGCTCATGGCGGAACGAAATCACGCGCATGCCTTCAGCCTGCATCATGCGGGTCAGGTCCGTGATTGGAATACCGGGCAGACCATAGATGTTGGTGATCCCGTTGAGTTTCAGGGCATCGATGACCAGATGGAAGCCGTCGGTCTGTTCTGTTGATTGAGTGTCGTTTGTCATGATGAAATGTTTCTTCGTTTGACTTCGATAAAGGTTGAGCAACACGGCTGGCAGTACGGAGCAGCCCCGGAAAAAATCGTTGACCCAAGTCAGTGCCTCCGACAGTGGATTTCGCCGCCTGGTTCGTGTGCTCAGGCGGCTCATTTGCACCGTGGAGGTATGATAGGACTCGATTCAGGTTCCGCCATTGACCACGGTCAATTTTCGAAACAATAGACTTATCCGGATGAGTAAGTTCGCACCCGATTTATTTGCACGCTCCAATGTCGTCCGTTGAAAATCACCCAGAAAAAAAGATCATCCGCGTCCAACTCAGGCAAAACGTCTCGCTCCAGGGACTGAGCGAGAGTGAAAGCGCCGAACTCGAACCTCATCTGGTCGTGGTTGATTGTCATAAAGGCGATTTATTGCTGCACCAGGGCGTGCATGAAATGGAGCAATACTTCATTCTGGACGGCATACTGAAGCGGGTGGTCACGAACAGCGTCGCCAAGGAGATGATCCTGCGCTTTACTGCCGAGCGTGATATGGAAACCAGCTATGCCGCGTGGTGTTTGAAAACCCCGACACCCTACAGCATCGTCTGTGTGACCAAAGCGCGGGTCGCCAAATTGCCGATGTCGCAGTGGGTGGCGTTTATGGAGCGACATGCTGAAATTAAAAAGTTGTTCGAGTATGACGTGATGAGCCTGATGAGTGAAATCATGGCCCACACCATTACCCTGCACCTGCTTGATGCACCGGGACGAGTGCGCCGCTTCATGCGCAAGCACCCCGAGCTTTTTGAGCGGATTCCCAAGAAAGAGTTGGCCTCTTATCTGAATTTATCTCCTGAAACGCTGAGCCGCCTCAAGCAGCGGGGGAAAATCTGACCCGGTTCCATCCGGAGGCGGAACCAGGGGTCATTGCCACAGGGTCAGGTTTTGGCGTAAGTGAAGCGTCTGGTGGGTGTCATCATGCGAAGCTTGTTTTCAACGCCTGTCACGCCTGCTGCCAGGGACGCCACTCTTTCGACTTCGGACTTCTCATTTGGATTCAACACGATACCGCTCAGGGTCAGTTTTCCGTTCTTGGATTCAATGGTGATGTTGATGTCTTGTGTAGTTTCTTCAACCTTCAAAGCGGCGCGTACCCGTGCTGCCAGTGTCAAGTCGGCCAGTAGCTGGTGTGACTCTTCGGTCAGCTTGAA
>MERZ01000048.1:9992-13347 GCA_001770785.1 Burkholderiales bacterium RIFCSPHIGHO2_12_FULL_61_11 | reverse complement strand
GCGATTGCACAGCATCGTGATTTGTTCCACACAGGCGGCCACTGAGAGGCGATCGGTATTCAAAACCACATCGTAAAGTAGCGGATCACCCCAAGTCACTCCAAACTGCTGTTGGATGCTACTGGCATGGGCGCTGTCACTGCGGAGAATTTCCGATTCGGCAAGTTCACGATCATCGGTTTCCAGATAATTCATGAGCCATTCGACCCGTTTTGGCATGGATCGAGCGATTCGGACACACAGGACATGTGGTACCGGACGCAGCAGGCAGGTGGCGCCCCAGCCGCGAATCACCACATTTCCCTGATTGGCCAGTTCAAAGACCTCTTCGGCCGTGAATATGGCGACGCGTTCCTTGTCGGTTGTTACACGCTCGATGAGCCCCGCCTTGCCTTCACGCAGACGGTTGATCAGACTGCGGGGCACGTGCATTTTGCCTGCCACGTGCTCCACTACTTCATGGCGCATCACGGAGAGATTCAACGTCTTGGCCAGCTCCAAAGCTACATCCTTGGCGAGCGAGCCCATTTCATGGTTCATTGCAATCACTGTCATTTCGTTTTCTCCTGAATCAATCGACTGGTCGCTCTGCAGCAAACTCATCAACCCTGGTGGGGCGAATGATGGCCAGAACCTTGGAAATCAACGGCCACATCAAGAGGATCAAGGCCAATGTCGTAATACCTCCCACCAAATAGTTCGAGTACATGATGCTGAGATCACCTTGAGAAATCAGCATCGCCTGGCGGAATGCGTCCTCGGCCTTGTCTCCGAGTACCAAAGCAAGGACCAGCGGCGCCAATGGGTACGCAAGTTTCTTGAACAGGTAACCAATGATGCCAAACAGCAGCATGAACCAAATATCCAGCATGGCGTTGTGTACAGTATAGGCACCGATGGCGCAAATCACAATGATGATTGGCGCGATGATGGAAAATGGAATGCGCAAAATGGAGGCAAACAGAGGCACCGTGGTCAGAACCACGATCAGGCCGACCAGATTACCCAAATACATGCTGGCAATCAAACCCCAAACGAAGTCTTTTTGTTCCACAAACAGCAGCGGACCGGGCTGCAGGCCCCAGATAAGCAGGCCACCCAGAAGCACCGCGGCTGTCGGTGAGCCAGGAATGCCCAAGGCCAGCATGGGCAGCAATGCGCTGGTGCCAGCAGCGTGGGCTGCGGTCTCTGGTGCTATGACACCTTCGATATGACCGGTGCCAAACTTGGCGCCATTTTTCGACATCTTTTTGGCCAGACCGTAGCTCATGAATGAGGCGGGCGTTGCACCGCCAGGGGTGATGCCCATCCAAATGCCTACCAGCGCACTTCTGAGGGAAGTCGTCCAGTATTGCGGCAGTTGCTTCCAGGTCTCAAAAACCACCTTGGCGTTGATCTTGGCGCTCTTGCCGGAGAAGGCCAGGCCTTCTTCCATGGAGAGCAAAATCTCGCCAATACCGAACAGACCAATCACGGCAATCAGAAAGTCGAAGCCACGCATCAGCTCGGACCAACCGAACGTCAGACGCAACTGGCCTGTCACAGTGTCCATTCCGACAGAAGCCAGAGCGAATCCCAGGGTCATCGATGCGAGTATTTTGAAGGGTGACCCCTTTCCCATGCCTACGAAGCTGCAGAACGTCAGCAAGTAAACAGCGAAGAACTCCGGAGGGCCAAACTCCAAAGCAAACTTTGCAACCAGAGGTGCCAGGAAGGTGATCATCACCACCGCGATAAAAGCGCCTACGAAAGACGAGGTGAATGCCGCCGTTAGCGCCTGACCGGCGCGCCCATCTTGGGCCATCGGGTAGCCATCAAATGTGGTGGCCACGGACCACGGCTCGCCCGGAATATTAAATAGAATGGACGTAATCGCGCCGCCAAACAAGGCCCCCCAGTAAATGCAGGAAAGCATGATGATTGCCGAGGTCGGGGTCATGGTGAAGGTAAGTGGCAGCAGAATTGCCACCCCGTTGGCGCCACCCAGTCCGGGGAGCACGCCTATCAACACGCCCAAGATAACGCCCACAAACATCAGGAGCGTGTTCATCGGGGTCAGTACGACCGCAAACCCGTGAAACAGTGCGTTTAGTTCTTCCATTTTTTTTCCATACTTCGAGAGATCAGATTGACTAGTGTTCAAAAACCGGGGTATTTTCCCGGTGGTGGCCTCGTGCTGTTTAGTAGCCCAGGAAGCTCAGCATGTCATATTCGCCTTTGAAGAGGGGCACTTTGAACCACACCTCGAACATCAGGAAGAACAGCGCATTGACGGAAAAGGCCGCGATAATGCTTTTGATCCAGGAAAACTTTCCAAGAATCATCATGAAGAGGGCGATGTAGATGAACGACGCTACATAGAGGCCAATAAATTGCACGGCCAGAACGTAAACCCCCGCAGGGATGAGCACCGACAGCACCCGCTTGATTTGTTCGCCATCCACAAACACGGCCGTGTCTTTTTTCTTGGCGAACAGCGCCTGGTACAGGATCCCCAGGCCGGAAATGGACAAAATCAGACCAATGTAAAACGGAAAGTAGCCCGAGCCTGGACCCTCGCTGGTCCAGCCCGATCCAAGCTCCTTGCTCCCGTAAATAACCATACCCCCCATCAACGTGATCATGATGGCGACCACTGCATCTACTAAGTAGTTGGCGGGGCCTGTAGCTGCACCGTCAGGGGACTGTGTATCCGTTGACTCCATTGAGATTGCTCCTGCTTATTGACTAAATTGTTTAAGTGACGCGGGCAGCGCTGAACAGCTGGAAAAGTTGCCAAGCGAGCCTGGCAACTTTTCCTCCTGTACTTGGTAGCTAACGCGGAAAGGTTTTCTTACTTGGCAAGGAAGCCCGCATCCTTCATCAGGTCGTGATGGAGGCTTTCTGCTGCAGTGAGCCATTTGGTGAATTCGGCTCCTTCCATGAAGGTCTGGTTGAAGGCGCCTTTTTCCATGAAATCCTTCCATTCGGGGGTTTCACGGACTTTTTTCATCAAGCCGACATAAAACGCTTTCTGGTCATCGGTAACGCCTGGGGGCATGAAAATACCGCGCAACATCACGTAGTCAGTCGCAACGCCGGATTCCTTGCAGGTAGGGATGTCGTTCCAGGACATCGTGTCGGTGATCTTGGTTTTGTAGGCCATGCGGTCTGCGTCGAACACGCACAGGGCACGCAGCTTGCCGGCACGCCACTGGGCCACGGCCTCGATCGGGTTGTTGACGCTGGAGTCAACGTGATTGCCGACCAACTGAACAGCCACCTCACCGCCGCCTTTGAAGGGGATGTAGATGAATTTGACGCCCGCGGCTTTTTCCAGTCCGGCCGTCACGATCTGGTCTTCCTGCTTGGAGCC
>MERZ01000048.1:9151-9938 GCA_001770785.1 Burkholderiales bacterium RIFCSPHIGHO2_12_FULL_61_11 | reverse complement strand
GGTGGCCAGGGGTGTGGTGAAAAGGTTTGACAGCGAGATCACAATCTTATAAGGATCGCCTTTGGCGCCTTTGACGGCCAAAAAGCCTTCGGCTCCAGCCCCGCCAGATTTGTTGACCACGATGAGTGGCTCTTTCATCAGCTTGTGCTTGATGATGATGCCTTGCACAAGGCGCGCCATCTGGTCGGCCCCGCCACCGGTCCCTGCCGGCACAATGAACTCGACTGGCTTTTCGGGTTCCCACGCCGCGTAGGCCGGTACAGCCATCAGTACCGCTGACGCGATGGCGCCGGTCGTGGCCGTAGCCAATCCGTGCCTGATTCTCGTAAATTTGGTTTTCATCACGCTGTCTCCTGTGTTTGGTCATTTCAACTTGGGCGGAATTTTTTCTGCAATTCCGTGGCCGGAAGGTATCCGCAGCCGTATGGTCTTACCAAGTGGGCAAAAAACTCTTGACGGAGGTCAAGTTTGCCAAATGTTCGTGTCGTTCTAGGGTTTGTCCGGGGGGGCGCCCGCGGTTGCATGGTGGCCTAATCCCCGTTTGGGGGTTTGTCATGCCCACCCCGCAGCGAATTGTGGGAACGCCTCAATTTTTTAAAAAGGAATATTGTGAAAAATCAATTATTGCTGGCTTGTTTGTTTTTCTTCGTTTCCTGCGCCCAGGCGCAGTCGTGCGAAGGAGGTCTTTACCTCAATCCGCAAGTCATTCGCGGCGAGGGATCGACTCAAACCGAAAGCGCGTTGCGGGAGTTGATCGATTTCGTCCGGCCCGTGGGGCTGCCGGTGT
>MERZ01000048.1:0-9144 GCA_001770785.1 Burkholderiales bacterium RIFCSPHIGHO2_12_FULL_61_11 | reverse complement strand
TATCAACATCAGGGAAACGCAGGATGTCCTGACCGCCATCAAGAAGCCTGTACCCCCGTGCTGGGTCTACGGCAACCCTGTGGTGGGCCTGGCCTCGGGCTACCGTCCGGTGGCGATCAACACGGATCCGATCCAGTCGGCTGTGCTGATTCTTGCCGACATCGGTTTGGAAAAGGACGGCAAGCCGGTCGAACTGAAGAGTCTACCCCCCGACCAGCAGGCCAAGGTGCTCGCCAAACTCAAGACCATCAGTTGCTTCGGCATGAAAAGCGGCGTGACCACCTCGCTTGTGAAGGCCGAGAAGCTTTGCGGCACGGTGGTCGAAGTCATGCCCCAACAGGGCCTGGGGCAGAGCTATCTACCCACCAAGTCGGCCTTTCAATGGCAAGCGGATCGGTGGGTGGGTTTGATCACCCGGCTTCAGAGCGCCCGGGCATCCACCATGAAAAAGCACTACGGGATCGACGAGCGGATTCACCTTGCTCAACTGATCATCGTTCCCGCCACCCATGCCAGTTGGGGTTACGGAATCTACGTTCACCCCCAAGTTTCCGTGGATGTGGTGAAAAAGGTCGCCAACCTGTTCATTTCTCTAAAAACGACCAGCCCGCTATTGTTGAAGGCGCTGGACCTCGGGAAAACATTTGAATTCGCTGCCCCTTCCGAGGCGGCTGTCGAGGGGATGAAAAAGTCGCTGGTCCCTTGACGCCAGGTTTTTTCGCAAGCGATCAGGACCCCGAATTCCACCACCGATCCCACGAACGTGTCGATTTCCGGTACTCGGCCGGCTTCGTTTTTGCAATCAACGGATCGGCAGGGATGTCACTTGATGCCTAATTCAGCGCAGCAGAAAGTAGGCCGCCAGAAGGTACAGCACGGCCGCGAATACTTTCTTCAGCGGGCGGATATCCATGCGATGTGCTGTTCGTGCGCCCAGTGGGGCCGTGCAAATGCTGACCAGCGAGATGATAAGCAGGCCGGGCAGGTAGAGGTAGCCGATGGAACCAGGCGGCATCTGCGGCAGGCCCTGGCCGGCCCAGATATAGCCTAGCGTACCCGCCAGCGCGATTGGAAAGCCCAGCGCCGCCGAGGTGCCGACGGCGTGGTGAATCTTGACGTTGCACCAGGTCATGAAAGGTACCGAGATGAAAGCGCCGCCCGCGCCTACCAGCGAAGACACCATGCCGATCACCCCGCCCATGCTGAAGGTGCCCAGTCGTCCAGGCAAGGTGCGGCTGGGCTTGGGT
The DNA here is from genome assembly GCA_001770785.1 of Burkholderiales bacterium RIFCSPHIGHO2_12_FULL_61_11. GTDB lineage: Bacteria > Pseudomonadota > Gammaproteobacteria > Burkholderiales > Burkholderiaceae_C > Polaromonas. Next base: position 7,897 of record MERZ01000048.1, on the reverse strand, counting down.
TTGCGGTCCAGGAACATCTGCGTGGCGGAAAACGCCACGAAGAACGCGAACAGGATACTCAGGGTTTTGCCGGGCAGCGCCACCGCCACTTGCGCGCCGACCAGCGAGCCCAGCAGGATGCCCGGCGTCAACAGGCGGACGATGGGCCACAGCACGGCACCGCGCCGGTGGTGCGCGCGCACCGATGACAGCGAGGTGAAGCAGATTGTGGTCAGCGAGGTGGCGACCGCCATCTTCACGGTATATTCCTCCGGATAACCCTTGGACGCCAGGATGAAGGTAACGAAAGGCACCATCAACATGCCGCCGCCTATGCCCAGCAAGCCAGCAAGAAAACCGGTGCATGCGCCCAACAGGGCCAGCTCTACGATCAGCAGGGGTTCGATGTTCATGGGCGATGGCTGCGTCGCGCCGGGCTCGCTGCCGCAGGCCGCTGAAGCAGGGATGCCTCGGGAGCGGCCTGAAACCAGGGAGGGAAATAAGGTGTCTGCGAGTACCACTGGACCGTCATCCTGAACCGGGGTTCAGGTGGGCGAGGGCAGTCAGGTTTCGGGCTCGTCTGACGCGAGACGATCACACCTGCCGGACAATATACCAAGCCCGTGCTCGTGGAGCATTGGTTCAAGGAAATATAAAGCCCAGTGCGCATCGCAGACAATTAATTGTAGGCCCTTTACGGCCTCACACGCTGTGCAGCGTGCCATATTGCACCCTGACGGGTCAAAGCAGGCGACCGTCGGTACCCAGCGCGGCGTCAAGGCGCTGCAGCAATGCATCGAGCTGCGGGTGCGACGTCTTGTCAGTGGACTCGGCGGAGGCGGCCGGCGCCTGGCCTTGTGCGGCGGCAGGCGCTGCCAAGCCGTTGGGGCTGCGCTCGGGAAGTTCAAACGCGAGGTTCAGGGCGGCCAGCACGGCAATGCGGTCACGCGCCTTGGTTTTGCCGGCGTCGCGGATTCTGCACATGGCCGCGTCGACCCGGCTGACGGCCTCAAGCAGGCGCGCGTCGCCATTTTCGGGGCACCCCAGCAAGTAGCTCTGGCCCATGATTTGCACTTCGAGCTGTTTCATCCCCCGGCTCCCACAGGCGATTTGGTGTTGTAACCGATGCTTTCGGGCAGGCGCTCAATCAGGGCGTCCACACGGGAACGCGCGGCATTGAGTCGTGATTTAAGCGAATCGCGCTCAAGCGTCAGTGCGCCGATCTGATCGCCCAGCAGCGCATTGGTGCGCTGCAATTCCTCGTAGCGCAGCAAAAGCCGTTCAACGCATTCGGTGATCTGGTCGATTTGGTTTTGGTTCGACATGGCGAAGGTTATTGTAGGGTTTGCCGCGTTTTGCCGCGTAGAATCTCGCCTGTTGGTGCTCGCAGTGTGGTTCACACGCTGCAGTTCAACGGGAAGCAGGAGGGAGTCAAAGCCATGCGGACCGGGTCAGCCCGGTCTAGCCAGGCGCTGCGACTTCTAACCTGCGCTGCCCCCGCAACGGTAAACGGACGAATGCTGCTCCTTCGGCTTGACAGCCAGGGACACATTCAGCTTTCATCATGGGCCACTGAGCGTTTTGAACACGCGCTTGGGAAGGCGATGAAGGTAGCTCCGTCAGCCCGGATACCGGCCAACAAGGTGAATGCGCGCGTCCATGATTTGGCCGCGCGTTCGTAACGCTCATGTACCGGCGGGGAAGCCGGTGAAGGCACTTTGTTGATTGTTCATTTCATGAAAACCTGTATTTCTTCTGTACGACTTGCCGTGCTGGCCCTGGTCTTGCCCGCTGCTTCCGCGGTGCTGGCGCAAAACCAGCCGACCGCCTCGCTCCAAGAGGTTGTGGTGACGGCCAGCCGTGTGGCTGGGCCGCGCGAATCCCAGCCCTTCGGCACCAGTGTCATTACCGCCGAGGACATTCAACGCTCCGGCGCAGTCACGGTTAACGATGCCATCATGCGCATCCTGGGCGTGCCAGGGCGTCAGGATTTGTTTGGCGGTGGCGACTTCGCGCTGGATCTGCGGGGTTTCGGCAGTACGTCTGACAACAACCAGGTTGTGATCGTGGACGGCATCCGCATCAATGAAGCGGACTTGGGCGGTACCCGCCTGGCGGGCATTCCGATTGAATCGGTGGCGCAAATTGAAGTGATCCGGGGCAGCGGCGCCGTGCTGTATGGCGAGGGTGCAACGGGCGGCGTGATCATCATCACCACAAAGGCTGGAAGAGGTGTGGCCCGGAAAAATGCGGCGTCTTTGTATGCGGGTCTGGGCAGCTACGGGCTGCGCGAAGGACGCGCCAATGCCACGCTTGCCAGCGGCGGGTTTTCGCTGGATATCAATGGCATGAACCGCAAGGCAGACAACCACCGTGACAACTTTCGCTCTGACACCGATGCCGTATCGGCTGCAGCGCAATGGAGCAACGACTGGCTGCGTGTCGGCGCGCGCGTATCGCAGGATGGGCTGGACGCCGGTTTGCCGGGCGCGCTCGACGCTGCGCAATACCAGAACAATCCCCGCCAGACCACGACACCCAAAGACAAGGCCTCGATCGACAACACCCGAAATGGGTTGTTTGCGGAGGCCGTTGCAGGAAACTGGCAATTAACAGCTGATGCTGGTTCGCGAGAGAAGAAGTTGCGTAGCCTGTTTGTTTCCTCTTTTGGCAGTTCGAACTTTGACTACGATGTCAAGGCCACCAACTATGCATTGCGCGCCGTTCACAGTGCCAACCTGTCCAAATTTTCAAACAAGCTCACGCTCGGTACTGATTACGGAACTTGGCAGCGCGATGTGCTGGGTACTTTTGGCTCAACCGCCACTCAATCTTCGCGCGCCTGGTACTTGCGCGATGAGGTCACGCTTGCGTCCACCGCGACAACCCTGTCCTTGGGACTTCGCACCGAGCGTATCAGCAAAAATAATTCAAATACTACGATGGCTCTGGCTGACGACCAAAATGCCTGGGAACTTGGACTGAGCCAGCCGCTTGGTAAAGGTGTTTCCGTTTATGGGCGCGTTGGCCACAGTTTTCGCTTGGCAAATGTGGATGAGTTGGGCTTTACAACACCGGGCCTGACATTGCAGCCGCAACGCTCGAAGGATGTTGAGCTGGGTTCACGCTACGCCTCGGGCCCCGTGAAGTTCGATGTCCGCTGGTACCGCAGCGCTTTGACCCATGAGATTGGTTTCGATCCCAATGCCGCTGGTCCGTTTGGCCCCGGTGCCAATGTGAACTTTGACCCGACTCGCCGCTCCGGTCTTGAGCTGGATGGCAGCTACGCCTACGCCAAGAGCCTGACCCTGCGCGTGAGCGCGGCGCTGCGCAAGTCCACCTTTACATCGGGTCAGTATGAAGGAAAAGATGTGCCGCTGGTACCGCGCCGCACTGTTGCCCTGCATGCAAACTGGACACCCATGACAAACCACCTTGTCACCGGTGGTGTGAACTGGGTGTCATCGCAGCATCCTGATTTTTCAAACCAGTGTTCCGCGCCTGCCTACACCACCGCAGATGCGCGCTACGCTTACCAGTGGCAGAACGTGGAAGTCTCACTCGGCATCACCAATCTGTTTGACCGCAAGTTCTATACGCAGGCTTTCGGATGTGCCGGTGGCGTGACCACCGCCATCTATCCTGAAGCAGGACGCGCCGCCATTGCTGCGCTGCGGGTCAAGTTCTAAGGTTAATTTGCCATGAACGCCTGCTTGAAAAGGTACAACCATGACTGAAACAGCAGGCACTTGGCGCAGGCTGACCGCCAGCAAGGACACCCCAGCCACAGCCAGTGATTGGGGCCCCCAACGCATCGTCTGCCTCACCGAAGAGCCGACCGAGTGGCTGTATCTGCTGGGCGAAGAGCGCCGCATTGTCGGCATCTCGGGCTATACCGTGAGGCCGCCGCGGGCGCGCGAAGAAAAGCCCAGGGTCAGCGCTTTTTTGAACGCAAAAATCGACAAGATCGTGGCCCTGCAGCCCGATTGCGTGATTGGTTTTTCGGACTTGCAGGCCGACATTGCGGCGCAACTGATTCGAGCCGGCATTGCCGTCACCATCTTCAACCAGCGCAGCGTGGCCGAGATTTTTTCCATGATGTATCAGTTGGCGGCCATGGTCGGGCAAGCTGAGCGGGGCTTGGCGCTCATGCAGGCCATGCAAAGCCGCTTGCTGGAAACTGAACAGGCGGCAGCCAAGCTCAAGCGCCGCCCGCGCGTGTATTTTGAAGAATGGTACGAGCCGCACATCAGCGCCATTGCCTGGGTGTCCGAGCTGATCGGCATTGCCGGCGGAGAAGACTGCTTTTCCGAACTCGCCGCCCAAGCCATGGGCAAGAACCGCATCATTGCCGACGGCAGCGAAATCGTGCGGCGCAATCCCGACATCATTTTCGGCTCCTGGTGCGGCCGAAAATTTCGCCCCGCGCATGTGGCAGCGCGCCCCGGCTGGGAGAATGTCAATGCGGTTAAAAATGGCCAGCTGTTCGAGATCAAGTCGGCCGAGATTCTGCAGCCCGGCCCGGCGGCGCTGACCGATGGCGTCGAGCAATTGCATCGCATCATCATGGACTGGAGCCTGACGCATGGCTGAGCTGATCGTCGCCCGCAGCGAGCTGATTCTGGGCGGCCAGAAAAGCGGCAAGTCGCGTCGCGCCGAAGTGCTGGCGCAGCGCTGGCTGGCGCAGTCACCGGGCCACCAAGCCGTGCTGATTGCCACGGCCCAGCCCCGTGACGATGAAATGCGCGAACGCATCGCGCGCCACCAGCAGGACCGCGCCGAGCGGCTGCCGGGCATGGCAACGCTTGAGGAGCCGCTGCAGCTGGCGCAAGCGATCACGCAGCACAGCCGCACTGGCACGCTGGTCGTGGTCGATTGTCTGACGCTGTGGCTGACGAATCTCTTGATGCCTGCCGAAAAGTATGAACAAAATTTGGTTCCAGCCCAGTATCCACAGGCGCAAGCAGCGATGCTTTTAAGTGCAGTAAAGGGCGCGGCAGGCCCCGTGGTGCTGGTCGGCAACGAGATCGGGCTGGGCCTGATTCCGATGGGACGCGAGACGCGCGCCTTTGTCGATGCACTGGGGATGCTGAACCAGCAGGTCGCCCAGGCCTGCGAGCGCGTGACCTTCATGGCCGCCGGTTTGCCGCTTACGCTGAAAGGCCAGCCATGAGATTTTCTCTTGTCTCCCTCGCCCTCTGGGAGAGGGTTGGGGTGAGGGCTTGCAGCCTCGGCCATCATCCCGCAGCATCCCTGCTGCTGCTTTGCCTGGTAGCGCTCACCTCGGCCCACGCCCTGCAACTCACCGACGACCGCGGTGTGAGCATCACCTTCGCGCAAAGCCCGCAACGCATTGTCAGCCTGCTGCCTTCGTTGACCGAAAGCGTCTGCGCGCTCGATCAGTGCGAGCGCCTGGTGGGCGTTGACCGCTACTCCAACTACCCGGCCAGCGTGCGGCGTTTGCCGGTGGTGGGCGGCGGGCTGGATCCGAACATTGAAAGCATCGTTGCCCTGAAGCCCGACGTGGTGCTGCTGGCCACGTCCTCGCGGGCTGGTCTTCGCCTGGAGTCGCTGGGCATCAAGGTGGTGGCGCTGGAACCCAAAAGCCATGCCGATGTCAGGCGCGTGCTCGGCAAGCTGGGCCAATTGCTTGACATCCCTGACGAGCAGGGCGCCGAACGGCTCTGGCGTGTCATTGACACCAGTGTGTCAGCCGCCGCCCAGTCGCTGCCGGCCAAAACCAGAAACATGCGCGTGTATTTTGAGGTCAGCCGCGGGCCTTACGCCGCTGGCGAGTCGTCTTTCATTGGTGAAACGCTCACCCGGCTGGGTGTGAAAAATGTGGTGCCTGCCGCGCTGGGGCCGTTTCCCAGGCTCAACCCCGAGTTTGTGGTGCGCGCCAATCCGGACGTGATCATGGTCGGCAATCGCGCCATGCAGGCCATGGTTCCGTACCCGGGATGGTCCGGCATCAAGGCCGTTCGCGCGCAGCGCATTTGCGTGTTCAGCCCTGAAGAGTCTGACGTGCTGGTGCGCCCCAGCCCACGCATGGCCGAGGCGGCACGCATCATGGCCAGGTGTCTGGAAAACAAGACACGATGAGCCTGCATGTTACCCATCAGCACCGCAAAGCCCTGCTGCTCGCTGGTGGTCTGCTGCTGTTCAGCGCGGCATTGCTGTTGCTGGGCGTGAGCGTGGGCAGCACCGGTTTTGACAGCGTGCTGGCCCTGCGGCGCGACCCGCAAGCCTGGCTGATTGTGTGGGAGATTCGCCTGCCGCGAACCGTCGGCGCCTGGCTGGCGGGGGCCTTGCTGGGGCTGGCGGGCGCCGTGGCCCAGGGCCTGTTTCGCAACCCGCTGGCCGACCCTTATTTGCTCGGCAGCGCCTCGGGTGCCTCGCTGGGGGTGGCCGGGGCCATGGTGCTGTTTGGCGTGTCGCCGCTGGCCACGCACTGGCTGGCGCGCATCGGGCTCACGGGCGCCGCGTTTGTCGGTGCCGTGCTCGCCGTGTTGCTCACCCTGGTGCTGGCCAAGGGCGTGCAGCACACGCTGCGGCTGCTGCTGGCCGGGGTGATTGTGGGCGTGGTGCTGGGTGCCGTCACCGCGCTCGCCTTGCTCTTGAACCCGGACGTTCTGCAAGCCATGCAGTCCTTCATGCTGGGCAGCACCGGCTTTGTCGGTTGGGCGGCCTGCGCCGTCATGGCCCTGGGCCTTGCTGCCTGCCTTTTGGCGGCCTGGATGCTGAGCCATGTGCTCGATGGCCTGGCGCTGGGCGAAGCCACCGCGCAGAGCCTGGGGCTGGCGCTGCCGCAAATGCGCGCCGCGCTGGTGGCGGTGCTGGCGCTGGCCACCGGCGCGTCCGTGGCGCAAACCGGCCTGATTGCTTTTGTCGGCCTGGCCGCACCGCATCTGGTGCGCTCGATCGTCAAGACGACGCATGGCCGCTTGATTGTGCTGGCCAGCCTGATGGGCGCCGTGCTGCTGACGGCCGCCGACATTCTGGCAAGGGGGCTGATTGCGCCGCAAGAGCTGCCCGTGGGCGTGCTCACCGCGGTGCTGGGCGGCAGCTATCTGCTCTGGCTGATGCACCGGCAGACGGTGCGTGGGGCAGGGCTTTGACATTTGCTATTAACTCAGCAGCACTCTGCGCACGTTCCATAAGCGCCAGCCTTGGAAATGTTGAGGTATTGCACGATATTTCCCTGGCGCTGCCCCGGGCGCGCTGGACCAGCATTGTCGGACCCAACGGCGCGGGCAAGTCCACCTTGCTCAAGGTGCTGGCGGGGCTGCTGGCGCACCGCGGCGAGGTGGCTTTGCTCGGGCAGCCGCTGGCCGGCCTGCGCCATCGCCAGCGTGCGCAGCAGCTGTCCTGGCTCGGCCAGAACGAAAGCTCGGCCGACGATCTGACGGCTTACGACGTTGCCATGCTGGGCCGCTTGCCGCACCAGGCCTGGCTGGCACCGCCCAGCGCCGCAGACCACGCCGCCGTCGAGCGTGCGTTGCGCGCCACGCAAGCCTGGGACTGGCGCGGACGCGCCTTGGGCCAACTCTCGGGCGGGGAGCGCCAGCGCGTGCTGCTGGCGCGCGCGCTGGCCGTCGAGGCGCAAGTACTGTTGATGGACGAGCCCCTCGCCAACCTCGACCCGCCGCATCAGACCGATTGGCTGCTGATGGTGCGCGGCCTGGTGGCCAGCGGCAAAACCGTCGTCAGCGTGCTGCACGAAATTTCGTTTGCGCTGCAGGCCGACGAGCTGGTGGTCATGGCTCAGGGCCGGGTGACCCACCAGGGCGCCTGCACCGATGCGGGCTCGCACCGCGCACTCGAAGAAGTGTTTGACCAACGCATTGCCATCTACCCGCTCGCAGGCCAATGGGTCGCCCTGCCAAAAATTTAGATTCCGGAAAAAAATGTACATGCA
>MERZ01000047.1:13583-21523 GCA_001770785.1 Burkholderiales bacterium RIFCSPHIGHO2_12_FULL_61_11 | reverse complement strand
TCATCCAGATCGATATTTCCCCGACCGAGGCTGACAGCAATGTGGCCATCGATGCCCCGGTGGTCGGTGATATCGGCTCCTGTGTCTCGGCCCTGCTGGCCGGCATCGGCTCCAACTGGTCCAAGCCGCCGGCCGAGTGGTTGAGCGCCATTGCCGAGCGCAAGGACAAGAACCTGTCGAAGATGGCGGCCACACTGGCGCTGAACCCGTCTCCGATGAACTACCACAGCTCGCTCAACGTGGTGCGCGACATCGTCAAGGCCAACCCGGACGCCATCCTGGTCAACGAAGGCGCCAACGCGCTGGACTTCACGCGCAGCATCGTCGACATGTACCAGCCGCGCAAGCGCCTGGACGTCGGCACTTGGGGCATCATGGGCATCGGCATGGGCTTTGCCGTGGCAGCTGCCGTGGAAAGCGGCCAGCCGGTCATCGCCATCGAGGGCGACAGCGCCTTCGGGTTCAGCGGCATGGAAGTCGAAACCATCTGCCGCTACAACCTGCCAGTCTGCGTCGTCATCATGAACAACAACGGCGTCTACCGCGGCGACGAAGTCAATGTGACGGGCGGCAAGGATCCGTCACCAATGGTTTTCGTCAAGGGCGCACGTTACGAAAAACTGATGGAAGCCTTCGGTGGCGTCGGCGTGCTCGCCACCACCCCGGCCGAGTTGCGCAAAGCCATGGAAGAAGCCATCAAGTCCCGCAAGCCGACCCTGATCAATGCGGTCATCGACGAAGGCGCCGGCACCGAGAGCGGCCGCATCACCAGCCTGAATCCGCAGAGCGCTGCGAAGAAGAAGTAAGTTAGCAAGAGTAATTCATTAGGAGATTTTAAAATGGGAAACAAACCCCTCAAAGGCATCAAGATCATCGACTTCACCCACGTGCAAGCCGGTCCGGCCTGCACACAGATGCTGGCATGGTTCGGCGCTGATGTGATCAAGGTGGAGCGCCCCGGCTCCGGCGACGTGACGCGCAGACAACTGCGTGACATTCCCGATGTCGACGCTCTGTACTTCACCATGCTCAACAGCAACAAGCGCTCCCTGACCCTGGACACCAAGCAGCCTGAAGGCAAGGCCGTGCTGGAAAAGATGATCAAGGAATCCGACGTGATGGTCGAGAACTTCGGCCCGGGCGCGCTTGACCGCATGGGCTTTACCTGGGAACGCATCCAGGAGATCAACCCGAGGATGATCCTGGCCTCGGTCAAGGGCTTCAGCGAGGGTCACGAATACGAAGATTTGAAGACCTATGAAAACGTGGCGCAGTGCGCCGGCGGCGCGGCTTCCACCACCGGCTGGTGGAAAGGAGAGCAATCCGGCCCCCTGGTTTCTTCTGCCGCCCTGGGCGACACCAACACCGGCATGCACCTGGCCATCGGCATCCTGACCGCCTATATCGGCCGCCAGCAAACCGGCAAGGGCCAGAAGGTGGCCGTGGCCATGCAGGACGCCGTGCTCAACCTGTGCCGCGTCAAGATGCGCGACCAGTTGCGTCTGGACAAAATGGGCTACCTCGAAGAGTATCCCCAGTACCCGCATGAGTCTTTCTCGGACGTGGTTCCCCGCGGCGGCAACGCCGGTGGCGGTGGTCAACCGGGCTGGATTTTAAAGTGCAAGGGCTGGGAAACCGATGGCAACGCCTACATCTACTTCACCGTCCAGGACTTGGCCTGGACGCCCATCTGCGACGCCATCGGCAAGCCCGAGTGGAAGACCGACCCGGCTTACACAACGCCCAAGGCACGCCAGCCGCACATCATGGACATCTTCGGTACGATCGAAGAGTGGCTCAAGGATAAAACCAAATTCGAAGCCGTCGACATCCTGCGCAAGTTCGACATTCCGTGTTCGCCGGTGTTTTCCATGAAGGAACTGCTCCATGACAAATCCCTGCGCGCGAGCGGCTCGATCGTAGAGGTGCCGCACAAGGAGCGCGGAAGTTACTGGACCGTCGGTAGCCCGATCAAGTTCTCCGACCTCAAGCCCGAGATCACCGCTTCCCCGCTGTTGGGCGAACACACCGATGAAGTTCTGGCCGAACTCGGCTATAGCAAAGACAAAATTGCGGCACTGCATACCGCAAAGGCGGTTTGAAGACGATCGTCTGATCATCGTTTTTTAAATTGGAACGGCGCCCCACCCGGGCGCCGTTTTCACTGAAAATATTGTTTCACCAAAACTTGGAGCAGGCATAGGGGTCATGAGGGACGAAACCAGCAAGTTCAACAAAGACCAGACCTGGCGGAACTAAGCCAAAGCGGGTGCGTGAAATACTTGGCGCAGTTGATTAATATCTGGGTTCATCCGGAGATTTATTCGCCGGGCACCATGGCACGCGGCATGTAAAAGCAAGTGACAGAAAGAAGCTACCAATGAGCAAAGCGCTAGACGGCGTCCGCATTCTTGACTTTACCCACGTGCAGTCGGGACCTACCTGCACCCAACTATTGGCCTGGTTCGGCGCGGACGTCATTAAAGTTGAACGGGCGGGCGAAGGCGATGCGACGCGAGGGCAACTGCGTGACATCCCCAGCGTGGACAGCCTGTATTTCACAATGCTGAACCACAACAAGCGTTCCATCACGCTCGATACCAAGAAGCCGAAAGGCAAGCAGGTTCTCGATACGCTGATAAAGCAGTGCGACGTGCTGGTCGAGAACTTTGCTCCGGGGGCACTGGACCGCATGGGGATCACTTGGGAGCACATCCAGAAGCTCAACCCGCGCATGATCGTGGCGTCAGTCAAGGGCTTTGGCCCCGGCCCCTATGAAGACTGCAAGGTTTATGAAAACGTCGCCCAGTGCGCTGGTGGTTCCGCATCCACCACTGGCTTCGACGACGGTCCGCCAATGGTTACCGGCGCCCAGATTGGAGATAGCGGAACGGGCTTGAACCTGGCGCTGGGCATTGTGGCTGCGCTTTACCAGCGCAGCACCACGGGACGCGGACAAAAGGTACTGGCACCGATGCAGGATGCCGTGCTCAATCTGTGCCGCGTCAAGCTGCGCGATCAACAGCGACTGGAGCGCACACACACCTTGCACGAGTACCCGCAGTATCCGGACGGCACGTTCGGCGATGCAGTACCGCGTGCTGGCAACTCGTCCGGCGGCGGTCAGCCCGGCTCGATCCTGAAATGCAAGGGCTGGGAGACTGATCCCAATGCCTACATTTACTTCATCACGCAAGCGGCCGTCTGGCCTGCAGTGTGCAAAGTCATCGGAGAAGAAGGCTGGCTCACCGATGAGGCTTTCGCCACGCCGGCTGCGCGTCTGTTGCACCTCAAACCGATCTTCGCGAGAATTGAGAAATGGACCATGACCAAGACCAAGTTCGAGGCCATGGACATTCTCAACAAATACAACATCCCTTGTGGACCGATCCTGTCGATGAAGGAAATCGCCGAGGAGCCTTCCCTGCGTGAGAGCGGCACCATTGTCGAAGTTGATCATCCCACGCGCGGCAAATACCTGACAGTGGGCAACCCGATCAAGATGTCTGACAGCCGCACCGAGGTGACCCGCTCTCCCCTGCTGGGCGAGCATACCGACGAGGTCCTGGCACAGCTGGGTTACAGCGCAGAGCAGGTGGCGGAGTTGCGTCGCGAGCGCGTGATCTGACGCCAAATCACTTGAATCCAGGTTGAATGTTTATGGTCTCAAGCAGTGCAACAAGCAACCGGAATGACGTTGGAACAACCGTTCCGATGAGGAAAGAAATGAACCCGAAAATTATCCCTATCGCCGTGCAACAGGTCTCCAAGGAGCGCAAGCGTCAAGCGCCCAAGGGGCGTCGCGTTGAGCCAACCGCATTGGCCGAGGTGCAATCGCTTCTGGGCGGCGCGTCCCGTCAGCCCGATTTACTGATCGAGCATCTGCACAAAATACAGGACCGCTTTGGCCATTTGTCCGCCGCGCACCTCGCCGCTTTGGCGCAGGAGATGCGCCTGGCACAAACCGAAGTGTATGAAGTCGCCACCTTCTATCATCACTTTGATGTGGTCAAGGAAGGCGAAGCCGCACCCGCCACCTTGACTGTGCGGGTCTGTGACGGTTTGTCATGCGAAATGGCGGGTGCGCGCGAGTTGCTGGCCAAACTTCCAAAAATATTGGGCAAGGACGTTCGCGTGATCGCCGCGCCCTGCGTCGGTCGTTGCGAACAGGCACCTGTTGCCGTCGTGGGGCAGAACCCGGTGCCCAACGCCAGTCTGGAGACGGTTGCCGTCAAGGTGGCAGCCCAGGACGTGCAGCACATTCCCTCAGACTTTACCGACTATGCCAGTTACCAGGCCGCCGGTGGTTATGCGCTGCTGAAAGACTGCATGAGCGGCAAACAGGAAGTCGAGTCTGTCATCAAGACCATGGAAGATTCCGGCTTGCGCGGTCTGGGCGGCGCGGGTTTCCCCGCAGGGCGCAAGTGGCGCATCGTCCGTGCAGAAACGGGGCCGCGCCTGATGGCCGTGAATATCGACGAAGGCGAACCTGGCACCTTCAAGGACCGCGTGTATCTGGAACGCGACCCCCATCGGTTTCTGGAAGGCATGTTGATTGCAGCGTGGGCGGTTGGCATCGACAGGATTTATATCTACCTGCGCGACGAATACCACGGATGCCGGGCGATGCTCCAATCCGAACTCGAAAAGCTCAAGACTGCCCCACCCCGGGCTGGATTGCCTGAAATCATTCTGCGGCGTGGTGCCGGCGCTTACATCTGCGGCGAAGAATCCGCGATGATCGAATCCATTGAAGGCAAACGCGGCATGCCCCGCTTGCGACCTCCTTATGTCGCGCAAGTCGGCTTATTCGGCCGTCCGACACTGGAACACAATTTCGAGACCCTGTTCTGGGTGCGCGAAATCCTGGAAAAAGGCGGCGCCTGGTTCACCTCGCATGGCAGAAATGGGCGCACGGGCCTGCGCTCGTTCTCGGTCTCGGGCCGCGTCAAAAACCCGGGTGTCAAGCTGGCGCCGGCGGGCATCACCATCCAGGAACTGATCGACGAGTACTGCGGCGGCATGCAGGACGGGCACCACTTCTATGCTTACCTGCCGGGCGGCGCCTCGGGCGGCATCCTGCCCGCCACGATGAACAGCATCCCGCTGGACTTCGATACCTTGCAACCTTATGGCTGCTTCATCGGCTCGGCCGCCGTGATTGTGCTGTCTGACAGTGACACCGCCACCGACGCGGCGCGCAGCATGTTGCGCTTTTTCCACCACGAGTCGTGCGGCCAGTGCACGCCCTGCCGCGTCGGCACGGCCAAGGCAGCACACCTCATGGACCAGCCCAAATGGGATCTGGCACTGCTGGCGGATCTGTCGCTGGTGATGCGCGATGCGTCGATTTGCGGCTTGGGGCAGGCGGCGCCCAACCCGATGGACTGCGTCGTCAAATATTTCCCACACGAACTGGTCTGATTGGCCAAGTCAGCCACTGAGGAACATCATGAACGTAATTACCCGAAACGAAATGGCCCAGCTTGAGGCGCCAATCGTGACATTCGAACTCAACGGGACCGAGGTCACGGGCAAAGCCAATGAGACCCTGCTGCAGATCGCCCAGCGCGAAGGCGTGGAGATTCCGCACCTCTGCTACATGGAAGGCATGGAAGCGGTGGGCAACTGCCGCTCCTGCATGGTCGAGATCGACGGCGAACGCGTGCTGGCGCCTTCGTGCTGCCGTACACCCACCTCTGGCATGAAGGTCCAGACCAACAGCGAGCGCGCCGTGGCCTCCCAGAAAATGGTGCTGGAGCTGTTGCTGTCCGACATGCCGGAAACCGAGTACACCCGTAACAACGAACTCGACCAGTGGGCCGTCAAAATCGGCGTCGGCAAGCCCCGTTTCGAAGGGCGCCAGCGGGTTCGCCAGGACCTCTCGCACCCGGCCATGGCCGTGAACCTGGATGCCTGCATCCAGTGCACCCGCTGCGTGCGCGCTTGCCGCGACGAGCAGGTCAACGACGTGATCGGCCTGGCCTTCCGCGGTGACCAAGCCAAGATCGTTTTCGACATGGACGACCCGATGGGTGCCTCCACCTGCGTGGCCTGCGGCGAGTGTGTGCAGGCCTGCCCCACGGGCGCGCTGATGCCGGCACGCGAGGCCGCGCTGACCGTGCCGGACAAGCAGGTCGCTTCGGTTTGCCCGTATTGTGGCGTCGGCTGTCAGCTGACCTATAACGTCAAGGACAACAAAATTCTCTATGTCGAAGGGCGCGACGGCCCGGCCAACCACGGCCGCCTGTGCGTCAAGGGCCGCTACGGTTTCGATTACGCCCATCATCCGCAGCGCCTGACCAAGCCGCTGATCAGGCGAGCCGATGCGCCGAAACGCGGCGACTTCACGATGGACCCGGACCGGGTGATGGATGTGTTTCGCGAAGCCAGTTGGGAAGAGGCGCTGGCGCTGGCCGGTGGAAAGTTGAAGCAGATTCGCGACCAGCACGGCAAAAAATCGCTGGCCGGTTTCGGTTGCGCCAAGGGCAGCAACGAAGAAGCCTACCTGTTCCAGAAGCTCGTGCGCATCGGCTTCGGCAGCAACAATGTCGACCACTGCACCCGCCTGTGCCATGCATCATCGGTGGCAGCACTGCTGGAAGGCATCGGCTCCGGTGGCGTGTCGAATCCTGTGATGGATGTAACGAAAGCGGAAGTGGTGATCGTTATCGGCGCCAATCCGGCCCAGAATCATCCAGTTGGCGCGACCTGGATCAAGAACGCGGTGAAGAACGGCACCAAACTCGTGATCTGCGACCCCCGTCGTTCGGACTTGACACGCCTTGCGCACCGCCACCTGCAGTTCAAGCCGGATACCGATGTCGCGTTGCTCAACGCGATGATGCACGTCATCGTGCACGAGAACCTGGTCGATCAGAATTTCATTGACAGCCGCACCATAGGCTATGAAGAATTGAGAAAGAACGTCGAAGGCTACAGCCCCGAGGCGATGGCGCCGATTTGCGGCATCGATGCCGACACCATCAAGTACGTCGCACGGCTCTATGCCACCTCCAAAGCCTCGATGATCATGTGGGGCATGGGCATATCGCAGCATATTCACGGCACCGACAATGCCCGTTGCCTGATCGCGCTATGCCTGATGACCGGGCAGATTGGCCGCCCTGGCACCGGCTTGCATCCGCTGCGCGGACAGAACAATGTGCAAGGTGCCTCCGATGCCGGCCTGATCCCGATGATGTATCCGGATTATCAGCGCGTGACTGATCCGCAAGTGCAAGCCAGTTTCGAACAAAGCTGGAAGCTGCCAGCCGGCACGCTGGACGACAAACCAGGCCTGACCGTAGTGGAAGTGCTGCATGCGATCAAAAGAGGCGAGATTCGCGGCATGTACATCATGGGCGAGAATCCGGCCATGTCGGACCCCGATGCCAATCATGCCCGCGAAGCCCTGGCCGCGCTCGAGCACCTGGTGGTGCAGGACATCTTCCTGACCGAGACCGCGTATCTCGCCGATGTGATCCTGCCGGCTTCCGCCTTCCCCGAAAAGACTGGCACCTTTACCAATACCGACCGGCTGGTGCAAATGGGGCGTCAGGCCATCGATCCGCCGGGCGACGCCAGGCAGGATTTGTGGATCATTCAGCAGATCGCACAGCAGCTTGGGCTGGATTGGCACGAGCACGTGTCGGAAGTGTTCGACGAGATGCGGCATACGATGCCCAGCATCGGTGGCATCACCTGGGATCGGCTGGAGCGCGAGGGTGGGGTGACTTACCCGTGCCTCAAGGAAGGCGACCCAGGCCTGTCGATTGACTTTGCCGATCAATTCCCGACAGAAACGGGGCGTGCGCGCTTTGTGCCGGCTGACATCATCCCGGCTGCCGAGCGTCCCGATGCCGAGTATCCGATGGTGCTGATCACCGGGCGCCAGCTCGAGCACTGGCACACCGGCAGCATGACGCGCCGTGCCACGG
>MERZ01000047.1:12363-13533 GCA_001770785.1 Burkholderiales bacterium RIFCSPHIGHO2_12_FULL_61_11 | reverse complement strand
GGCCATGGGTGGCCAGCCGGGCGACATCGTCACCATCGAATCGCGGCGCGGCGCGGTGTCGCTGTATGCGCGGGCTGATGAAAGTTCGCCGCGCGGTGCGGTGTTCGTGCCCTTCTGTTATTACGAGGCGGCCATCAACCGGCTGACCAATGACGCACTCGATCCCTACGCAAAAATTCCGGAATTCAAATATTGCGCGATCCGGGTGAGACCGGGCGGTGTCGCACCCGTTCAGTACAGCTACGGCGGCGGCCAGGCACTCAAGCGGATCGCCGTCTGACGAACCGGGGCCTGTTCAAACGCGCACTCCAGAGTAAGTTTGAACCGGCCCGGAGATTTGCTTCAAAAGCTGACCGGCCTCTGCGCCGGTCCGGTTGCAAACCAAAGGTCCCTCAGGCAGTCAGCGGCGCCGACATCACCACGATGCCATCTTCATCGGCATAGAGCCAGTCGCCCGGACGGAGCCAGACACCCTGAATCTGAACCGCAATATCGCGCTGGCCTTGCTGCCGTTTTTCAGTGGGAAGCGGCATGGCAGCCAGTGCCCGTATGCCGGTGCTGCACCGCGCCAGTTCAGCAACATCCCGCACGCAGCCATCGATCACGACGCCGGCCCAACCATTTTTTGCGGCAGCGGCACCCAGCTTGCCGCCCAACAAGGCGCGGCGCAATGACCCACCGCCATCCACCACCAGCACACGGCCGTCGCCGGGTGAGTCGGCGGCCGCCTTGAGCAGCGAATTATCTTCAAAGCATTTGAGGGTAACCACTGGTCCGCTGAATTTTTGATGGGCGCCAAAGTCCTTGAAGACAGGCGGCAACACTCTGAACCGGCCCGAGCTGTCGCCCTTGTGGGCATCGCAAAGATCGCAGGTGGCGAACGAAAGAGCACCGGTGTGAGTCATTTTTCAGCGACTTCCCTGATGGGTATTTGACGTAAGCGTGCAGATTTTTGGCGTTCCGGAATCGTTTGGGTGGCTACGATTCGAAACAACGCAGCAAAAGACAATGACGTCATTCTGGTACAAAATTCTAATGCAGAGGGAGCCTGTCAGAAGAAAAACACCGCCACCCATATTGAGCTGATCAGGGCGATCGGTAGCAAACTGACGAAAAAGGCAAGCAGAGGGCGTACCGAAAAACGGATGACAATCAGTTTCCAGCCAAGGT
>MERZ01000047.1:2447-12339 GCA_001770785.1 Burkholderiales bacterium RIFCSPHIGHO2_12_FULL_61_11 | reverse complement strand
CGGAACCCATTCAAGCGAAATTCTTTCTGCCTTGAGATGTGACAAGGTCAGCATCGACAGGCCAAGAAAGATTCCGACACCCGCAATCGGCACCAGGGATAGCGCCAGGCGTTGCCAGGACAGGGCCGGATGATTTGCCAATCGCGCCGCCAGCCAGACGGTAGTCAACACCGCGAAGCCAAGCGCAGCGCCGCCCCCCAGGATGAATATCAGGATACAGAGGCCGTCGAGCCAGGTGAATACATCCTGCGCCGCGGGATAGTGCGTGAGCAGCCACCATGGCGCATCGTCCTGCAGCAGCAACAACGAATCATGCTCAATCAGCCAGTTGGCTATGGCGGTTTTCATCTGAACGAAGCGGGAGCTCGCTGACCATTGAAACGCTGCTGTGGCAATCCCGATGGCGCCAAAAACCAGCGTCAATGCCTCTTCTGTTTTGACATCGCGGTTGCTGGTGTTGAGAATTTCGCTGGCGGGCGAGCGACCGGCGAGGCTGACGGCGCCTTTGTAATTGCTGCAGCGCCCGCAGGCATGGCACGCAGACGCGCTTTTCATGTGGCGAATATCAATCAGTGGCGCACAGTTCACCATGGGTTGACGCAGGGTGTCGCGCTTCCAGATTTCTTCGTTGACGCGAAAATGGATGGGTGCGATTTTCGCGAGCAACGAGAACACCCCGTTGGCCGGGCACAGATAACGGCACCAGACGCGTTTTCCTTTTCCATAGACAAAACCAACCGCTACTGCAGCCACCGTCGAACCGCCCAGGATCAATAGGGCCGCTTTTGGATATTCATAGACGCTGATCAACTGGCCATAAATCGTGGTGCACATAAATGCAGTCAACGGCCAGCCGCTCCAGCGCATCCAGCGCGGAATCGAGCGACCCAGACCATGACGGCCGGCTAATTCGGTCAATGCGCCCTCCGGACAGAACACGCCGCACCATACGCGACCGACCAGCATCATGCTCAACATGACGAAAGGCCACCAGATACCCCAGAACAGGAACTGGGCAAATAAGCGCAGATTCTCGTAGAGATGCGCGTTTTCCGCTGGAATCGGCATGAAACTCGGAATGACCAGCAAGGAAACATAGAAAAAGACGACGATCCACTGCAGCGCAAGAATCGTGCTTCGTTGACGCTGCATGGCGTCACCGATTTTGGCCAGCAAGGTGGCACCGCCACTTTTTCGCACAGGCGTTCGATCTGTTGTCATCAGTAGGCTATCCATGATGGGCCAATCTGCGCTGAGCAAACATAATGCCGATCCAGTAGGCGGCGTAAATGGCCACCAGCATCAATGAGGGGCGCGCGCGATAGCCGGTGAAGGCCGCCAGCACGGCACCGGACGGACTGGTGTCGTCGAGCAACATGGAACTATCCCAGACCGGGTCCATCAAGGGCGGTAGCCAGCCCATGCCGATCAGGCGATCGACACCGGTTGCCAGGAAGGCTACGGCGAATAGCAACAACAGGAATCCGCTGATGCGAAAGAATTGGCGGTAACCGAGGAAACGCAGCCCTCGGTTGAGTGCCCACGCGGTGAGCACCGCCAGCAGAAAGCCGAGGGCGGCACCGCTGGCCATGCCCGCACCTGGATTGTCTTCCATCCCCATGCCATACAGGAAGACGACGGTTTCCGCCCCCTCGCGGGCGACGGCCAGCGCGGCGACGATTGCAATACCGAGCGTTCCCGCGCGCTGCACCGCCTGGGCCATGTCCCGTTCCAGGTTGTGCTTCATCCGGCGACCCTGCGATTGCATCCACGGCACCATTTGCACGATCAAGCCCGAGGCAACGAACAGGATCGCAATCTGAAACCATTCAAGCGCGGCACCGGACAACTCGCCTTGTGCCGCGACCATGGCCCAGCCCAACGCTGCCGCAAGTCCGATGCCGGCCGCAACGCCGCCCCACAGTGCGCGCAGGCCTGTGCCATCGCTATCGTTGCGCTTTAGCCATGCATACAGAATGCCGATCACCAAAATCGCTTCGACGCTTTCACGCCAGACGACGAAAAGTGCATTCCCCATGGAAGTTCCTCCTCACTTGGCGACGAAGTGCCCTTGAGCCGTCATCGGATGAAAATCGCCGAAGAATTTGTAAGCGCCTGGTTTGAGCGGCTGAAAAATCAGGAAGCTGGAGGCGCCTGGTGCCAACACTTTTTCCTTGTGTAGCTCAATGCTCTCGAATTCCTCGGCACCCGGCCCTTCATTCTTGATGAGCAGCCGGAACTTGGTATTGGCTGGAACCTCGATCACTTCTGGCACAAAACGTCCGGCGCGGATCGCGAGATTGAATGTCGGCATGCCATCCGCGTAAGACGGCAGTGCCGCCATGAACGCTATCGTGGTGGTCAGGATGCCGGCTAGAGAGCGGATAGACATGGTGAATCTCAATAAGTAAGTTGTGCCCGCAGACCAAGGATTTTCACCGCTTCGACGCTGCCGTCGCCAGCCGGATTGCCGATGTACTGGAAGCTGGGCGAGAGCTCGAACTGCGGGTTGATGCGGAACCGGTAATACAGTTCTGCAATCCGTTCGGCACCGCCCGCCGGCGTGGTGCCGGCCGTAAAGTCGCGGTAGTTCTGGCTGGTCTTCAACCAGCCGGCCGCCAGGCCAACACTGTCGCCGCCGCGGCTCCAGTAGGAACCGTTGACGTCCGCGCCCAGCGTCAATGCCCGGTCGAAGGATACATGCCCTTGCATCTGGTGACCGTAGCGTCCGAACAGCGTAACGCCGTCGCCGACGCGCTGATCGGCTGAAATACCCCAACCGCTATGATGCTCGGGTTCAGTCAAGCTGCTGTCGAAGTGACTGGCCTGCGCGTTGCGCCAAGCATAAATGCGATAGGTGCCGACCAGGCCGCGGAACATGCGCTGCTCGGTTTCCGCCTGCAGCATGACCAGCGGCGAGGACAGGCTGCGCTGATAATTCGATCCATTCGCACCCGCGCCGAAGACACCGAGAGACAGGCGCCATGTTTCGGGTTTGCTCGCAACGTTCGCGTAGGACAGCCGAAGGCCGGGCGAAAAACCGTTGGCATCAACGCCGATATCGCCGCCCGCATCGAGCAGCGGGTTATGCACGAATGCCGAGTTGAGGAACTGGCGTGTTTCGTCGCCTGCGACCGGGTTCTGGTCAAAGAACACAAAGGGATCCATTTTGCCGAAATTGACTTCCAGAGTCTGTTTGGAATGCGGCTTGTACCCGCCAAACGGCAGCGAGATGCTGGCTTGATACCAAGCCTGGGCCAGCAAGGCGACCGAGTCGTCCGGCCTCAAGCCACCGTCCAACTGGAAGGCGCTGGAATTTGGCGAGGAGAAGCTCGGCGCGCTCACGCCGCTGCCTTGACCGAGACGGAATTGCGCGAACACACTGTGTTCGATGTCGCCGATGGCAGCCAGCGGCAGCGAGACATACGCATCGCCGCGATAATTGAGCTGGCTGCTGCCGCTCGCTGCGCCGAGCGGCTTTTGCGCCACGGTGGTCAAACTCAGCCCGGCGGTAATTCCCTCAAAGGCCTCGACCTTGCGGGCGGCGCTTTGCGCGCTGACCGCTTGCGACTCGAGCGCCTTCAGGCGCGCGGTGATCTCCGGTTCTTTCTCGCTGATGGTGTCGCTCTCCAGGCTGGCGGCGACTTGCGCTTGCTGCGCTTCCAGCGTCTGGACACGCTTTTCGATGTCGGCTGCGGCTGGCGTTTTGGCGTCGGCCTGCTGTGCGCGGCTGGCGCGCAATTCGCGTTCCAGTTCGGCGTTGTGCTGTTCCAGCCGTTCCATGCGCTGGTTAAGCTGTTCCACCAGTCGAACCAGATCGGTTTGGGAAGGCGGCGCTGCGGCGGCGCTGACGCTTGCGTAAAGCAGCGCGACTGCGGCTGCCGGCGATTTCAGGGGCCATGAAACACGCATGGCTTAGTACCCGCCCTTCTTGCCGATGCCGACATAGGTGAAGTCATATTCGACTTCAAACGGCTTGAACCAGGGGCGCACGCCGGTCAGGCGATCAGTGTGGCGGCCGAAGTGTGCGTTTTTATTTTCCGAGGGCGGGAGGATGCTGTATTTGACGTGGTATTTGCCGGGGCCGAACAGCTTGATATTGTCGCCATAATGCGGGCCGTCATTGGCCACCATCGGCATGAATTCGCCGGCGACCGTTTGCGTGGTTCCGACCTTGTTGACTTCAAATTTGACAATCAGGTAAGGAATCCATGCGCCTTCTTCAAAGCCATTGGGATTTCCCGCCAAGGCCTTGATATCGGCCTCGATATGGATGTCGGATTCCTCGGCCTTTTTCATCATGCCTTCCGGTTCCATGATCACCGGCTGCAAATAGACCGCCGCAATCTCCATGCCGAAACGCTGTTGCGGTGCGCCGATCGGATATTCGACCGCGTAGGCATTCAGAGCCGACGCAACCGCTCCGAGCAGAAAAATTCGTTTGGCGAAGGTGGCGAGCTTTGTTAAAAACATGGGTTCCCTTAAATTTGAAATGGATAGTAGATGAGAATGATAACGATTATCATTTGTATTGGCAAGGAAACTGGTAAAAAATTTCCGCTAATTTCCAAATCTGGAAATGACCCGACCCGGTCCAGGAGAATTCAACCTAGAAACGGCAGTTGGATGCGCTCGAGTGCGCCGTGATCGGTGTGCCAGGCAAGGCGTGACAACGCAGTGGGCTGCTGCCCACAAGGCGGAGCAACGCAGCATGGTGCGCTGAGCATGGTGCACTCGGGCGCATAGCGCTGTCATCCAGCAGATGAACATGATCGAAGAGGAAAAAGTCAATGTGCATGCGGCGTTCGTGAAGTTTGCGAGCGATCAACTGCGGTTTCCAGGTTCAATGACCACCGGAAATGCTCGCGCAGTACACGGCAAAGCAGGACTGGTTCAGGGCATGACTGGGCATTGGTTTTACGGCAGCAGATACATCGCTGCCGATTACCCGTGAATACGCTTTCACGAACCCATGATGGCAATTTTTCCGGGGTATCTTCCTCTTGAATACCCATCACTGGCAGCCAGTGCATGGCCTGCGCTGCACGTCGCGCCGGTCTCTTTTGCATTTTCAGAGGTAAATCCGCAACATAAGAGCGCAAATAAAGTGCTGTTTTACTATGAAACTGCGTTTTTCTCCAGTAGCATCCCCCTTGCCACAAGGAAGTAGTTATCCCGGTGGTGATTAGTCAACTTCTAGAAGGAAAATCAATCATGGCAACTGCGAAAAAAGCACCGGCAAAAAAAGCACCTGCAAAAAAGGCTGCTCCGGCAAAGAAAGTAGCCGCAAAAAAAGTGGCACCTGCAAAAAAGGTAGCCGCGAAAAAAGCAGCTCCCGCCAAGAAAGCTGCAGCTACCAAGCCAGCAGCCAAAAAGGCAATTCCAGCGAAAAAGCGCACGCCCAATGCCGCGTTCATGAAGCCGCTGACCCTGAGCCCCGCGCTGTCGGCCGTGGTAGGCGACAAGCCTTTGCCACGCACCGAAATTGTCAGCAAGCTGTGGGTTTACATCAAAGCCAAAGGCCTGCAAGACAAGACCAACAAGCGCATGATCAACGCCGACGAAAAGCTGCGCGCCGTCTTTGGCAAGCCGCAAGTGTCGATGTTCGAGATGGCTGGCTTGATTGGCAAGCACGTCCAATAAGCGGCTTTTGCCGATACTCGAAAGGCCGGTACTCACCGGCCTTTTTTTATGGCCACGATGTTAACGATTCGCCACCAGTCTCGCCATTTTGGGTATTCCCTGCCCTGCTCTCACGCCGCCTTCATCCCCGTGAAAACTGCCGTAATCAATGCCGGTGACTTGCCAGGCCGTGCTCAACGACGCTTCCAATCACTGACGTTGCTATGATCAGCCGTTCCCCGCGCTTGTGCCCGGGGCCGGATCGAGCCAAACAATATGCCCATGCTGATGCACCCAAAAAGCAGCACAGGAGAATTTTCCGTGAATCCTGCATGTCCCCCTCGCGACGAATTATCCGCAGCCTGCGGTCCGGCCTGTTTTAGCATCCCGCGATAATGCTGCGCTTTATTTTTACCCGACTGAGCCTGATCATTCCCACATTTTTGGGAATGACGCTGCTGGCTTTTTTCCTGATTCGCATGGTGCCCGGCGATCCCATTGAAACGCTGGCGGGCGAGCGCGGCATTGATCCGGTGCGTCATGCGCAGCTACTCAAGGAATACGGGCTGGACCGGCCCGTGCTGGTGCAGTACGGCATCTACATCGGGCGGGTGCTCAGTGGCGATTTGGGCAAGTCCCTGATCACGCAGGAGTCGGTGCTCAGTGAGTTCCTGACGCTCTTTCCCGCCACCATTGAGCTGGCTGTCTGCGCCATTATTTTTGCGCTGCTGCTCGGCATTCCGGCCGGCATTCTTGCGGCGGTCAAGCGCAACTCCATCCTTGACCACGGCGTCATGGGCGTCTCGCTGACGGGCTACTCGATGCCGATTTTCTGGTGGGGCTTGCTGCTGATTCTGCTGTTTTCGGTGCAGCTTGACCTGACGCCTGTGTCGGGGCGCCTTTCAGTGCAGTATTACATTGAGCCCACCACCGGATTTTTGCTGATCGATACCCTTCTGTCGGATGACAAGAGCGCCTTCTGGTCGGCGGCCTCCCACCTGATATTGCCAACGATTGTGCTGGGCACCAATCCGCTGGCCGTGATTGCCCGCATGACGCGCTCGGCCATGCTGGAAGTGCTGGGCGAAGACTATATTC
This sequence comes from Burkholderiales bacterium RIFCSPHIGHO2_12_FULL_61_11, assembly GCA_001770785.1. Lineage (GTDB taxonomy): Bacteria > Pseudomonadota > Gammaproteobacteria > Burkholderiales > Burkholderiaceae_C > Polaromonas. Next base: position 5,619 of record MERZ01000047.1, on the reverse strand, counting down.
GCACCGCGCGCGCCAAGGGACTCTCCAACCTGCGCGTGGTGGCCGTGCATGCCCTGCGCAATGCACTGATTCCGGTGGTTACCGTGATTGGCTTGCAGGTGGGCGTCCTGTTCACGGGCGCGATCCTGACCGAAACCATCTTTTCCTGGCCCGGAGTCGGCAAATGGCTGATCGAAGCCATCAGTCGCCGCGACTACCCGGTCTTGCAGGGCGGCATTTTGCTGCTGGGCACCATCGTGATGGCCGTCAATTTGCTGGTGGACATCACCTACGGCATCATTAATCCTCGCATCAGGCATCAGCGATGAGCACGGCACCCATGACAACGTTCGACTTGACAGAACCGATGATGGGGCCCCATCCGCCTCATCCGCTGCGTGAGTTCTGGAGCTACTTCAGCGCCAACCGGGGCGCGCTCGCCGGCCTGATCATTGTGGTGACCGTCTTGCTGGTGGCGCTTTTTGCGCCTGTGCTGGCGCCTCACGCGCCCAACCTGACCAATAGCGCCGTATTTCTCCAACCGCCGGCCTGGCAGACTGGCGGATCGTGGACCTACCCCCTGGGCACCGACGCCATTGGGCGCGACATCCTCTCGCGGCTGATGCACGGCGCCCGCCTGTCGCTGGTGATTGGCCTGGCCGTGGTCACGCTGTCGGTGATTGTTGGCACGGTGCTGGGCCTGCTGGCGGGATTTTTTCGCGGCATCTTTGAAATCGCCATCATGCGCATGATGGACATCATCCTGACGCTGCCCAGCCTGCTGCTGGCAATTGTGATTGTGGCCATCCTGGGGCCCGGCCTGATGAACGCGATGCTGGCCGTGGCCATTGTGGTGCTTCCGCACTATGTGCGAATCACCCGCGCGGCGGTGATCGCCGAAACCTCGCGCGACTACGTGACCGCGGCACGCATGAGCGGCGCCAGCCGGCTGCGGCTGATGTTCAGTGAAATCCTGCCCAACTGCACCGCGCCGCTGATTGTGCAGGCGTCGCTGGGGGTGTCCACGGCCATCCTGGACGCCGCGGCACTGGGCTTTCTGGGTCTGGGCGCGCAACCGCCCTCGCCCGAATGGGGCACCATGCTGGCTGACGCCAGGGAATTTGTACTGCGCGCCTGGTGGGTGGTCACCTTCCCCGGCCTTGCGATTTTGATCACTGTGCTGGCCTTCAACTTGCTGGGCGACGGACTGCGTGACGCTTTTGACCCAAAACTAAAACGATGAACACGATCGACGCGCACCCGATGAACCTTTTCGCAAGTAACAGCGCGGAACCGGCTTTGCCGGGCCGCAGGTGTTGCCCCCAGCGGGGGGATCCGGCTACACGCAGTGAGCCGAGAAGGGGGAGGATTTAAATATGGCCCTGCTAGAAATCGAAAACCTGTCGGTCGAGTTTCCCTCGCAAAGCGGCGTCATGCAGGCCGTTGACGGCGTCAGCCTGTCGCTTGAAGAAGGCGAAGTGCTCGGCATCGTCGGTGAATCGGGCTCCGGCAAGAGTGTCACCATGATGGCGCTGATGGGCCTGGTGGCCTATCCGGGCCGGGTGCGCGCCGACACCTTGCGCTTTGCCGGCCAGGACCTGCTGGCGCTCTCGGAGAGCGAGCGCAGCAAGCTCACCGGCAAGGACGTGGCCATGATTTTTCAGGAGCCCACGACCAGTCTGAACCCCTGCTTCACCATCGGCTTTCAGATCACCGAAGTGCTGCGCCTGCACTTGGGACTGGACCGCAAGGCCGCCACGCGCAAGGCCATCGAGCTGCTCGAGCAAGTCGGCATGCCAGCGCCGGAAAGCCGCCTGAAGGCCTACCCGCACCAGTTGTCGGGCGGCATGAACCAGCGCGTGATGATTGCCATGGCGATTGCCTGCAACCCGCGGCTGCTGATTGCCGACGAACCAACCACGGCGCTCGACGTCACGATTCAGGCGCAAATCCTCGACCTGCTGCGCAGCCTGCAAAAGGAACGCGGCATGGCGCTGGTGCTGATCACCCACAACATGGGCGTGGTCTCCGAGATGGCCCAGCGCGTGGCCGTGATGTATGCCGGGCAGATCATGGAAGAGCAAGGCGCGCACACCCTGTTCAACGCACCCCAGCACCCTTACACCGAAGCGCTGCTCTCGGCGCTGCCTGCGCGCAGCGACGGCAGCGCGCGCCTGGCGACCATTCCCGGCATGGTGCCGGGCCTGTATGACCGTCCCGTCGGCTGCCTGTTTTCCCCGCGCTGCGCCTATGCCACGGAACACTGCGGCAATGAGCGCCCACAACTGCGCGACTGGGAGCGCGGCAGGGTGCGCTGCCACTATCCGCTGGGTGACCCGAACCGCGAAGCGGCCATGCTGCAGAGCGCGCCGCTGGCCCGGCTGGAGGCCATGGCATGAGCGCCCTGCCAAACACCCCAGTAGCCGCCAGCGCAGCAACAAGCCAGCCCGTGGTTGAGGCCAGGGATCTGCAACGCGTTTACGAAATACGGCGCGGCTTCATGCGCGCCCCCGACCACCTGCAGGCTGTCGGCGGTGTTTCCTTTAGCGTCCAGGCGGGCAAGACGCTGGCCGTAGTGGGTGAATCGGGCTGCGGAAAATCCACGCTGGCGCGCATGGTGTCGCTAATTGAAACGCCGAGCGCTGGCCAGCTGTGGATTCAGGGCATTGATGCCATCCATGCGCCGAAAGCAGAGCGCCTAGGCCTTCGCAAGGCCGTGCAACTGGTGTTCCAGAACCCTTACGGGTCACTCAATCCGCGCAAAAAAGTCGGTGCCATTCTTGAGGCGCCACTGGAGATCAATACCGCCTTGCCGGCGGCCGAGCGCGCAGCCCGGGCGCGCGCCATGCTCGCCCTGGTGGGCCTGCGCCCCGAGCAGTATGACCGCTACCCGCACATGTTTTCGGGCGGGCAGCGCCAGCGCATTGCCATTGCGCGCGCCCTGATGCTCAACCCGGCGCTGGTGGTGGCCGACGAACCGGTGTCGGCGCTGGACGTGTCGATTCAGGCCCAGGTGCTCAACCTGCTGGCCGACCTGCAGCAGTCCATGGGGCTGGCCTATCTGTTCATCTCGCATGACCTGGGCGTGGTGCGCCACATAGCCCACGATGTGCTGGTGATGTACCTCGGCCATGCGGTGGAGCAAGGTGAAAAAAAAGCCTTGTTCGCGCGGCCCTTGCATCCCTACACCCAG
>MERZ01000047.1:0-2411 GCA_001770785.1 Burkholderiales bacterium RIFCSPHIGHO2_12_FULL_61_11 | reverse complement strand
CACCGGCTGCGTCTTTTCAACCCGCTGCCCGTATGTCACGGAACGCTGCCGCGCCGAAAGGCCCTTGCTGCGCGACGTTGCAGGCCGGCAGGTGGCATGCCACTATGCTGAAAATTTTCTCACTGCGTGACCGGAAACCATGCCTATCCCGCATCTTTCCCGGCCACGCTTTTCAATGACCAGCGCGCGTGCATCAAAAGTGTTACGCAAACTGGCCGCAAGCCCGCTGCATTGCAGCATCAACCCCTCCCTCAAATGAATGGAGTTCGTTAAATGATTCAGACCAAACCACGTGGTAGCCGGCTGTCTCCGGTGCAGCGCGCCTTGCTGCGCGCTGTTGCCCTGCCAGCAGTCGTGACATTGATGGCGCTCTCGCCAGTCTCTGCCAAAACGCTGGTGTTCTGCTCTGAAGGCAGCCCGGAAAATTTCTACCCCGGCATCAACACCACGGGTACTTCGTTTGATGCCAACGAACCCATTTACAACGGTATCGTGGGGTTTGAGCGAGGCGGCACCAAGGTCGTGCCAGCCCTGGCCGAGAAGTGGGAGGTCTCCGCCGATGGCAAGGAATACATTTTTCACCTGCGCAAGGGCGTGAAATGGCACAGCCAGCGCGCCTTCAAACCCAAGCGCGACTTCAATGCCGACGACGTGCTGTTCATGTTCGAGCGCCAGTGGAAAGAAGACAACCCCTACTTCCGGGTCACCAGCCCCAACCACTCCTACTTCGGTGACATGGGCATGCCCAAGCTGCTGAAATCCGTGGAAAAAGTAGACGACTACACCATCAAAATCACGCTGGAAAAGCCTGAAGCACCATTCCTGGCCAACCTGGCCATGCCGTATGCGGCAGTGCAGTCCAAGGAATATGCCGACGCCATGCTCAAGGCCGGCACACCGGAAAAGATCGACCAGGACCCCATCGGCACCGGCCCCTTCTACCTGGTGCAGTACCAGAAAGACGCGGTCATCCGCTACAAGGCATTTCCGCAGTACTGGGGCGGCAAGGCCAAGATCGATGACCTCGTGTACTCGATCACGCCTGACGCTTCGGTGCGCTGGGCCAAGCTGCAAAAGGGTGAATGCCATGTCATGCCCTACCCCAACCCGGCTGACCTGGAAGCCATCCGCAAGGACCCCAACATCAAGGTGCTTGAGCAACCCGGCCTGAACGTTGGCTACCTCGCATTCAACACCACCAAGAAGCCGTTTGACGATGTGCGCGTTCGCAAGGCCATCAGCATGGCCATCAACAAGCAAGCCATCATTGACGGGGTGTACCTGGGCACCGGCGTTGCCGCGAAAAATCCGATTCCGCCTTCGATGTGGTCGTACAACGACGCCGTCAAGGACGACGTCTACAACCCCGAAGCCGCCAAAAAACTGCTCGCCGAAGCCGGTCACCCCAACGGTTTCACCACCGATTTGTGGGCCATGCCAGTGCAGCGTCCGTACAACCCCAATGCCAAGCGCATTGCCGAGTTGATGCAGGCTGACCTGGTCAAAATCGGTGTCAAGGCTGAAATCAAGAGCTTTGAATGGGGCGAGTACCGCAAGCGCATGCAGGCCGGCGAGCACCAGATGGGTATGCTGGGCTGGACCGGCGACAACGGCGATCCGGACAACTTCCTGTACACCCTGCTGGGCTGCGCTTCGGCCCAGTCGGCCAGCGGCAGCAACATCGCCAAGTTCTGCTACCAGCCTTATGAAGACGTGGTGCTGAAGGCCAAAACGGTGACCAGCCTGGCCGAGCGCACCAAGCTCTACGAACAGGCGCAAGTCATTTTCAAGGAGCAGGCACCCTGGTTCACGATCGCCCATGCGGTACAGATCAAGCCGATGCGCAAGAACGTGATTGATTACAAAAACAGCCCGTTCGGCCGCCACAACTTCTATGGCGTCGACATCAAGTAACAAGCCGCGAAACAAGTAAACAAGCCTTCACGGGCTTGAATCAAAAAAAGGCCGGTTAGCACCGGTCTTTTTTATTTTATTGATCAAATTGGCCTATAGCCCATATAGGATTGGCGCTACCAGCTATTATTTTCACAGTATTCGGTCAAGTGCCTTCTGCGTAATGGATGACAGCGTGGCGCGCGTTGTAATGACTTCCGGGTCGAGCGTCACCTCAATCACGGTGCCCTCCTTGCGCGCCAGCGCAGCCAGCAACTCCGCTTCAAATTCGTCAGTGCGCGTGATGCGAACACCGGCGTAGCCGTAGGCACGCGCCAGCGCGGCAAAGTCCGGGTTGTTCAAGTGCGAGCCGCTGCCGCGCTGCGGATACTCTCTTTCCTGGTGCATGCGGATGGTGCCAAACATGCCGTTATTGAGCAACAGGATAATGCTCTTGGCGCCGTGCTGCACGGCGGTTGCCAACTCCTGGCCGTTCATCAGAAAGTCACCGTCCCCGG
>MERZ01000046.1 GCA_001770785.1 Burkholderiales bacterium RIFCSPHIGHO2_12_FULL_61_11 | reverse complement strand
CTACCTGATCGGTTGCACCCGGTCAATATGGGTTGCCGGAACGCTTACGATGAAGCCGCTGTTCGCACGGCGTAAACGACATTCAAGCAATGGATAACCCGTTCAAGAAGCGCCGCACCGAGCTGATCACTGATCGGCGTACGCTGCTGCCTGGTCAGAAGTTGGTCGCCAACTTTCCATTGTCTTGGCCCGAAAGAGTTCGCTTCAAACGCCATCGCCCAAACTCATCACTGAAGAGTCGATACCGTTCGGGTGGCCTCGCTGATGTCCCAGCGTGCAGCGAGCTGGCGTTGATTGAAGTGAACAACTTCCATTTTGGTCTCCTTGCGAATGAGTTGGCAGGAGTCCATGAAGGCGCTGTTCCGCCCGCGAGCCAAGTCAATTCCAAAAGACGCGACTACTCCGGCAGATCGTTCAGCTCGTAGCTGGTACTGCGCCCGCCTGCATCCGATTTCCGCAGCACGCCCCGCGCAAGCAGGTCGTTGATGTCGCGCAGAGCGGTGTCTGGCGAACACTTGGCAATGGCTGCCCACTTGCTGCTGGTGAGCTTGCCTTCGAAGCCGTCGAGCAGCCGATTGAGCAGCTTTACCTGTCGCTCGTTCAATGGTGTGATCGCCCAGTGCTGCCAGAAACGCGCCTTGGTCAGCACGGTGCCGAGCGTGTACTGTGCCTGATCGACGGCGCGATGGAGGGCGTCGAGGAACCAGGCGAGCCACTCCGTGACATCCATCGACCGCTTCTGGGTCCGCTCCAGGATGTCGTAGTAGGCCTTGCGCTCCCGCTGGATCTGCGCCGACAAACTGTAGAAACGCTGCGGACTACCGTCGGCACGCGCCAGCAGCAGATCGCCGATGGCCCGGGCGATACGGCCATTACCGTCATCGAACGGGTGCAAGGTGACAAACCACAGATGGCCGAGGCCGGCTTTGAGCAGAGGCGGTTCGTTCGATGCGCCATTCAGCCAGTCGAGAAATCGGCTGGTTTCGGCATCCAGACGGTCGGCGGGCGGTGCCTCGAAATGCACTCGCTGGCGGCCGATGGGGCCGGATACCACCTGCATCGGGCCGCTGGCATCGTCGCGCCAGCCGCCGACCTTGATCTTGGAGAGGCCGGAGTAGCCGGTGGGAAACAGCGCGGCATGCCAGCCGAACAGACGCTCCCGCGACACCGGCGCATGACAGTTGGCGGTGGCATCGAGCACCATCTCGACCACGCCTTCGACGTGACGATCCACCGGGGCCAGAGCACCGATGTCCACGCCCAGCCGACGGGCGATGGACGAGCGCACGGATTCGACATTGAGCTGCTCGCCCTCAATCTCGCTGGTCTTGACCACGTCCTCGGTGAGCGCCGCGAGGCTCGCCTGATCGCGCAGTGCCATGCCCACGTCGGCCAAGCGCCCCATCAAGAGCCCCTGGGCGCGGCTGACGTCGGCCAGTGGTTGGGCCAGAGTAGCCAGGTCGAAGCGCCAAGTTGGCCAGTCGCTGGCCTGCCAGATGTAAGTGTAATCGCCGCTGTTCATGCGGAGATTATGAGGCGTATTCTCCGTATGCGCAAGGTTATTCGCCGTATAATGTGCGGTGATTGATGGTCCTATTCACCGCACAGGAGAAGCTGAAAGCGTCGGCAGCCCCTGGAATGGGTGTAAATGGGTGCGATTCTGGTCGCCGCCTTGGGCCTGACTGGCGCCGTGCGTGCGGAACGCGGGTTCGATTCCGCAAATGGGAATTGAACTGGCTGCACAGCCCGCGAGGTTGAGGCGCCTTCAGACCGTGAAATTGGCCTGTCAAGCTCCACTTTTTGCTGGAATCCGCAGCAATCCGCAACTTGCCAAGACCCCGGTTTTGCGTTCTTTCAACGCGGTTTGAGACCGGCTACCATCCCACCACCGAAATGACGGTTTTAGCCCCTAAGATCACGATGGCGTAAGGGAGGTCCGACGCATCAACTTTACAAGTTTATTTTAAGAAAAGGGGATTTTGTGCAAACCAATGAGAACAAGAGTGAAACCATTGCCGGTTATCCGAAATCGGAGTGGGTGTTGGCAGGAATCATATTTGTCGTATGTGCAATTGGTGTCTTCACTTTTATGGATAGCCCAGCAGAACGTGCAAAGGCAGCGCAGGAAAAGGCGGCCCGTTATGCTGAATATAACGCCGCAGAAAAAAAATTAGCACAATCAAAACTCGCAGGTGAGCAAGCGCTGGAAGATGCAGATCATGCAATTCGCAATGAATCGGCGGAACGACGTACCAGCCTTGAAAAGGCTTCCAAACAAGTTAGAACCACCAATAGCAATGGCGTTCGAGTGGATCAGTACATCTTGAAGCGTGGCGGAATTATTGCGTGTACGACGACAATATCCGGCAATTCACCCGCAATGTTCAATTGCGATGGTGACGTATGATAAAAATAGCTCTCCACAATGCGAAACGGACAATCTCCGCAAACAGGGGACAAAGACCCTAAACCTTGCTCACCTGTTGCAAGAGTGAGTTTGAACCGAAGTCCGCAGTCCACCACCATACCCCTAAAGCCCAACTGTTTTCAGTTGGGCTTTTCTTTTGGAAAATTCCCAATGTTTACGCGCACTTACGGCGACTTCCTCTTGAGTTTTGTGCTATTAAATTTGCGTATTTGTGTGTGATTTTGGCCCAAATGAATAAGGTGGACCCCTGAGTCAAGACAAATTTGAACTCAGTTTAAGTTGCACTCGGTTCCACTCGCAGTTGGACGGCGCTGCTCCGGTTTTCATCTTCCTGGATCCCTGAATTTTTCAATTCGACTTCCTCGAACGCAGTCCCTGTGGAGTGCAGCGGAATTGGGATTCCCTCTGCGGCGCCATGTTTGTCCACTATCATGGCGCCGCCGCCGGAAGCACTTTGGTACACCGCCTCGGGGGTGCGGTTTTGTAGCCCTTGGTGCGGGCGCTCGACGAGTCCCTTCGTATGCGGGAAACGTTGTTCAAACAATCGGGGCCCCTTCTTGGCAAGGGGCAAGCATTCACGCAGCGAACTTCTTTGCAGTGCTCCAGTCAATGTCAAAGCCCAGTCCGGGTTGCTCATTGAGGCGCACAAAGCTGTCTTTTATTTCCGGTTTCAACGAGAACAGTGTGTCCCAGAGCGGATCACGTTCTTTGTTGGGGAACGTTTCCAGCCCGAAGCCATTTCGCATCGCGCAGACCGGGTGACCATGGATCTGCGGGTCATGGTGGGGCACAAACTGGACGTCGTGGACCAGGCAATAGTTCGCCACGCGAATCAGTTCGGTCAGGCCACCGAATCGGGTCGCGTCGAATTGCATGTAGCGAACGCCCCCCATATCGACCAGATCACGCGCCTCCCACGCCGTCATCTGGCTCTCGCCGCCGGCAATTGGGACGCGGGTGCGCTGCGCCAGCTTGCCGACTGCGCGGATACCGTCGTACCAGTAGATCGGCTCTTCAAACCAGAAAATATCGAACTCCTCGAAGGCCTCAATGGCGGCCGTGGCTTCGTCCAATGTGTAGCCGAGGTTGGCGTCCAGCATCAGCTTGGTGTTGGGGCCGATGGCCTCGCGTACGCCGCTGATGCGGGCAATATCGCCCTTCAAATCCGTGCCGCCGCACTTCATTTTGACCGCGGTGTAGCCCATCTCCACGTACGATGCCATCTCATCGATGACCTTCAGTGGCGACTCGCCCTGTTCGTAATAACCGCCACTGGCGTAGGCATAAACCAGCGGGTCGGTTCCGCCCAGCAAACGCCAAACCGGTGTCTGCAAGGCCTTGCCTTTGATATCCCACAGGGCGATGTCGATTCCGGCCAGTGCCGCCAGAATCTGCGGTCGTTTGCCGGCGCCAAAGTGGGGTTGGCCCTTGTCCTTGTCCAGGTTGGTGCCGGCGCGACTGTGCGTCAGCGAAAACAGCTTGGCCCAGACCGCCTCATGCGCCATGGCATCCATGCCCTTGATGAGGGTTTCCATGAGCCCAAGAATCTCGACGATTTCCTTCATCGGGCGGCCATGGATCTGACCGAGCCCAACGACGCCGTCATCCGTGAATACCTGAACGATGATCGAGGAGGCGGTCCGGTAGGGCTCGCGCGACATCCAGAATTCCTTTCCGAGGTCAAAGGAAATGGGGTGAGCGACAATTTTTTCGATTTTCATGGGATCTTGTTGCGATTGGTTGGGTTGGAACAGGGAGATGAATGGCGAAGACAAGCCGAGCTGCGGCGGACGTTTCTAGTGCGCCACAGCTCGGTCCGGCTGCGGCGCATCCTGCAACTCAGCGCGTCTTATTCGGACTTGATTGCCGCTTTGACGATCAGTTCGCCCCAGCGCTTGGCTTCCGCTTCGACGTGCTTGCCGGCCTCGACCGGGCCCATGCCGACCGGCTCTGCGCCGGCGGCGATCAGCTTGTCACGCACTTCTTGTTTGGCCAGCATTTTGAGCACCTCACCGTGGAGCTGATTGACGATGGTCGCCGGCGTGCCGCGCGGGGCAGCCAGTCCGAACCAATTGGCAATCGTGAAAGCAGGGTAACCACCCTCAGCGGCGGTGGGGACGTTGGGCAACAGCGTGATGCGCTGCTTATGGGCGACGGCCAGGGCGCGGATCCGTCCTGAACTCATATGCTGCGCGACCGTAGGCGCGGCCGTAATCAGGACTTCAACCTGGCCACTCAAAAGATCCTGCACGGCTGGGCCTGAGCCTTTGTAGGCGATATGAGTCATCTCAATGCCGGCCACGGATTTCAGGAGTTCCCCCGCGATGTGGGGTCCGCTGCCGGCCCCGCCCGATGCATAGTTCAGCTTGCCAGGATTGGCTTTGGCGTAGCTCACGAGCTCGCTCAGGCTGTTGACTGGTACCTTGGAGTTGACCACCAGAACATAGGGCGCTTCAGCGATGATGGACACCGCAGTGAGATCCTTGATCGGGTCAAACGTCAGCTTGGGGAACAGCCCTGGTACGACGGTCTGCGTCATTTCATTGGATAGCAGGGTATAGCCGTCGGGTGCTGCCCTGGCCACGAGGCCCATCGCGATCGTCCCGCTTGCTCCGGCCCTGTTTTCCACCACAAACGTTTTGCCCATGGACGCGCCCAAGTACTGCCCCGTGAGTCGCGCAATGATGTCCGTCGTGCCCCCCTGGCGAATAAGGCACCACCACGGTGACCGGTCGCGATGGATAGGCTGGTTGGGCCGTGGCCGCTACCGGCAAGAGAACGGCGGTGAGCAGAAGGGCTCGCCGCCAGGCGATTGCCAATTTTTTGTTACGCAAGGTTATCTCCTTTTGTTTCGCCACTTCCTGAGAGCGGAAGATCAGGCCAGGCCACTTTACAAGTCAGACAGAACTGAAAAATATCGCTGAAGTGACATCACTGTTAAACTGAACTTAACAATGCGCGATCTGACCAATGCTTCAGCCGAGATGGCGTTTTTCAGCCTGCTGATACGCTGCGGCAGTCTCTCGGCAGCCGCAAGGGACATGGGGGTGACGACTCCTGCGGTAAGCCGGCGCTTGGCGTTACTGGAGACACGTCTTGGTGTCCAGCTGCTAACCCGCACCACTCGGCGTATGAGCCTGACGGCCGAGGGTGAGGCATATTTGGCTCAGGCACGCCGCATCTTGGCCGACATTGAAGATGTCGAACTGCAGCTCACCGAGTCGATGGCCGAGCCCAGAGGTTTGCTGCGTGTGAATGCAACCTTGGGGTTTGGTCGCAGCCACATTGCACCTGTTATCTCGAAGTTCTGCAAGGCCTATCCTCAGGTGCAGGTTCAACTGCATTTGTCAGTCAATCCGCCAACATTGGCGGACAATGCCTTCGACGTCTGCGTCCGCTTTGGCGAGCCGCCGGACGCGCGCATCATCGCCCGCAAGGTTGCCGACAATCGTCGCCTCCTTTGTGCCGCCCCGGCGTACCTCGATCGGCACGGCACACCCAAGACGCCGCGCGATCTGATGCAGCACAACTGCATTGGCATTCGGCATGGCGATGAATCTTATGGCTTGTGGCGATTGACCTCAGGCCGAGCTACTGAGGCGGTAAGGGTCAACGGAAGTTTGAGCACGAACGATGGCGACATCGCCGTGACATGGGCCCTGGATGGGCACGGCATCCTCATGCGTGCGGAATGGGACGTCGCCAAATACCTTCGAAGTGGGCGATTGCAGCAGGTGTTAAAAAACTATAAAACACCACCCGCCGACATCTACGCGGTTTATCCGCAACGCCATCAACTCGCCAACAGAGTGCGCGTTTTTGTTGATTTTCTTTGCCAGTCTTTTGACAAAGGCGATGGCCCGTTTGCAGTTGAAGGTTGAGATTGGTGTTTGATGCCATCGGGAGCACAACGTGAAAGCCAAGAAACTCGACCACCATGAAAGTGATCAGAAAACCCTACAATCCGACGCTCTCCATGAACCGTACGGTTCATGGCCAGTTTGAGTTGCGGCCGACACCTTTTTGACCCAGGCGCCGGCTTTTGGATGACCCACCTCAATTGTTGGCGAACCCGCCTGTAACAGCGATTTGACAGACGTTCAGCTGGGTCAATGAAATCCCGGCAGGGTGGGTCAAAATTGCGTCGGCGTCAACAAGGTCAGCCAAGGTAATCATCAAAAGATGGGGATCAAGTGGAGAAGGCTCAAATCCGACCTTTTCATAGAAGGCTTTAGCCCCATCAGACAGCGCGTGAACTGTCATCCCCCGAATTCCTATGGCATCTGCCGCCTGGATGACGCGCATGCCTGCATCGCGAACCAATGAACGGCCGAAACCTTTACCATGCAAACTCAGGTCAACAGCCAACCGCCCCATTACAACGACTGGAATTGGGTCTGGCATGTTGCGGCGAAACCGATCTGTGGCATCCGAACTGGTGACAGCGCCCGAAGCCAGTGCGTAGTAAGCGACGACACGGGTCTCTTCACAAACCACGAAAATTCGGGAAGCACTCTGAATCTGGTTTTTCAGGCTTCGGCGTTTAAGCCAGGCTGTCGATGCCACAGGAAAAACCATCTGTCATATGATGCTCTGTCAACGGCATCGGCGCTGTCAACTTCATTCACGATCCCAGGGAGCAGGCGTGAGCATGGTTTTGCGTAAGCGGTCATTGGGGTTGGGCGGCATATCCAGCCTTGCTTGAAACTGCTTCAAGGCTTGTGGACTGACCGTCATGATCACCTGGTCGAGCAGAGCATCTTCTGCGGCAGCACGGGCAGAGTCCAAAATGAAGTCAGTGCGATTTTTGCCACGCGACTTAACTGCACGATCAATCAGATCGCGAACTTCGGGTTTGATGCGAATGTTGAGAGTTTCACGTTTGGGTTCAGTAATTGCTTGCATGAGCGAGTCTCTAAATCTATCGATGGGATTGACTTTTTCACACACGATATGGCCAAACCCCGCAAACAGCGGACAAACATCCTCAGGCTTCCTCACCTGTTCTGAGAGCGAGATTGACCGTGGTCCGCACTACACCATAAGCGACAGCTCCGAGACGCCACTTACGGGGCCGGAACGTATACTGATCCCGGGTAATCGTCCCTATTCATCCATCCCGCGAGGCACCACCATGGTTCAGCACCTGAAGTTTTACGTAGACGGCCAATGGGTCGACCCGGTCACCCTGAGAACGCGCCCGGTGATCAATCCGGCCAACGAACAGGCCATGTACGAGATTGCGCTGGGCTCAGCCGCCGATGTGGATAAGGCCGTGGCGTCAGCGCGCGCCGCGTTCGATACTTTTTCACTCACATCGCGCGCGGAGCGCGTGGCGATGCTGACGCGCATTGCAGAAGTCTATAAAACACGTTCCAAGGAGCTGGGCGCCGCGATCTCCGACGAGATGGGCGCGCCACTTGGGTTTGCCGAAAAATTCCAGGTCGGTGCCGGGCTCAGCCACATCCTGTCCACCCTCGAAGTGTTGAAGAACTATGCGTTCGAGGAACAGATCGGCTCTGCCATGGTCGTGCGTGAAGCGATTGGCGTGGTCGGCATGATCACGCCATGGAACTGGCCGATGAACCAAATGACATGCAAGGTGGCGCCAGCTCTGGCAGCCGGTTGCACCATGGTTTTGAAACCTTCTGAATTCACGCCCACCTCGGCGCTGATCTTTGCCGAAATCCTGCACGAGGCCGGTGTGCCCAAGGGGGTCTTCAATCTGGTTAACGGACTTGGACCGGAGGTGGGCGCGGCACTGAGCGCCCACCCGGGAATCGACATGATCTCGTTCACCGGATCCACCCGTGCCGGCATCGACGTGGCGCAAAAAGCGGCCATGACGGTCAAGCGGGTGACCCAGGAACTGGGCGGCAAGTCGCCCAACATCATTCTGGAAGACGCTGATTTCCAAAAAGCGGTTGCGGCCGGTGTGGCCAGCGTGTTCATGAATTCCGGCCAGTCCTGCAACGCGCCCACGCGCATGTTGGTGCCGCAGTCGAAGATGAACGAAGTGATTGCGATTGCGAAGGCGGTGGCCGACAAGACCAAGGCCGGCGACCCGCGCGCAGCGGACACCAGCATTGGTCCGGTGGTCAATGAGACCCAGTGGAGCAAGATACAGGCGCTGATCAACAAGGGCATGGCCGAAGGTGCCACGCTGGTGGCCGGCGGCCCGGGGCGGCCGGACGGCATCGCCAAGGGATACTACGTGCGCCCCACCGTTTTTGCCAATGTCCGCAACGACATGGCCATCGCGCGCGAGGAAGTGTTCGGCCCGGTGCTGACCATTCTGGGCTACCAAAACGAAGACGAGGCGGTGCGCATCGCCAACGACACTCCCTACGGACTGGCCGGTTATGTGTCGGGCGGATCGGTCGAGCGCGCGGCCGCGGTGGCGCGGAAAATCCGTGCCGGAAACGTCAACCTCAACGGCGTTCCCAACGAACGCACCGCACCTTTTGGCGGTTACAAACAGTCCGGCAATGGCCGCGAGTGGGGCCGGTTTGGTTTGGAGGAATATCTGGAAGTCAAGTCGATTGCCGGGCTTGCCGCCAAGTGACCGCGGCGGCGCGAATTGAACACACACTCAAGTGGATGGTCGGACGGGAGCAGGCCCGCCCATAACACTGGATCGCGAACCCGCGGTCAGGCTTCGAGTTGTTGGCGTTGTAGTCATGGGCGGCGAGCAGAACCCACAAGACCAGGTCACCGGGCACGAGATACTGATCCACCGCCTTCGTCGGTTTCACTCGGTATTGATAGACGCCGTCATCAAGTCGAGGTCGGCAACCCATCGGTCGCGAAAACGAAGGCGCAGAGGGGAACGGTAACCCGTTCGGCAATCCCCCCGGCCGCTATGGGCCCACTGGCGCCATTCATCGGCCGCGCACCTCAGTGACCGGTTTCGCTCCGCGTGCACGGATTTTTCATACCTCATCACAATCCGACTGACTGTCGAGCTCGATAAGCCAGTACGATTTAGCTATGTTTTTTAACTTCTTGCATCCGTAGAACATGGGCTACAGGCCTTTTTAATGCCTGAAATGCCGCACGCCGGTCAGCACCATGGCCACGCCGCGCTCGTCGGCGGCGGCAATCACTTCGTCATCGCGGATGCTGCCGCCGGGCTGGATTTCTTACTTGTGAAAAGTACTTTAAAAGGTACAATAATCCATGTCTTCAAGCAGAAAAATACCTGCATTTTTCTTCTCCTCCGCAAGTGGCGATGAGCCTGTGCGTAATTGGTTGAAGGCGCTTGACAAGCTTGATCGACGGAGCATTGGCGAAGACATTGCCTATGTTCAGTACAAATGGCCTATTGGTAAACCGCGCGTTGACCATTTGCGCGGGCCAATTTGGGAAGTGCGCAGCCAATAGGCAACCGGATCGCTCGTGTCCTCTTTGCAGTCGAGCAGTCTCAGATGATTTGTAAGCGTCTAGCCGTGGCATATTGAAGGCGTATGCGTTGATAGCGAAGATGGTGTCCACCAACAAATGAGG
>MERZ01000045.1:5594-8271 GCA_001770785.1 Burkholderiales bacterium RIFCSPHIGHO2_12_FULL_61_11 | reverse complement strand
GCGGTGGTCGATCCGGCCGGCGGCGTCGATCGCCTGCGGGCCGCAGCCCGCCGCGCAGGCCTTGCAGCTGTTGCAGTCCTGCTTGCGCGGCAGGCCAAACCAGCGGAAGGTGCTGGGCATGGCCAGGGCGGCGCCCAGCGGGCAGATGTATTTGCAGTAGGGCCGCTCCGTGAAGATGGACAGGCCCAGGATCGCGCCGACAAACAGGCCATAAGGCCAGGCACGGTTGCCGATGCCCACCAGGAAGGTGGTCTTGAAGGGCTCCACCTCGGCCAGCATTTCCGCCAGCCCCAGGGAGAACAGGGACACCGTCAGCAGGCCGAAGAACACGGCGTACTTCACCCACTTGAGCCGGTCATGCCAGACGCGCGGCAAATGGCCCTGAAAACGCTTCAAGCCGAGCCAGCCGCCGAGCTTGTACATGGCCTCGGACAGGGAGCCGAATGGACACATCCAGCCGCAGAACAGGCCGCGCCCGTACAGAAACACGGTGAGGATGATGAAAATCCAGAACAGGAAAATAAAGGGGTCGGAAAGAAATAAAGACCACGTCCACTGGAACAGCAGCGTGTGCAGCCACGCTAGAACCTGCGTGATGGAGGGCTGCGCCATGGCACCAAAGCCGACGAATCCAATGCTCAGGGCCCAGGCGCTGTACTTGAAGGCATTCACCGGCCACTTGTTTTTGTGGGTCGAAAGGCGCGTGAGCTTTTCCCGAAAGGCATAGACCACGGTCACCATGATCAGCAACGTGGCGAACAGGGCAATCTCCACGGCGCGCGATTTCCACACCTGCACCCAGGGCGCGGCGGCTTCTTCCACCACTGGTCGGCCGCCTTGCAGCAGCTCGCCGGGCAGCCAGTATTTGGCATCGAAGGTGGCAAAGCTGCGCTTTCCGGTGGCAGGGTCCACGCGGTTGCCCAGGAACGACAGCTTCCAGGGATAGGCGGCGGAAAAGGCCTTGGAACGGATGATGAAGATGGCTGATTCGGTAAAGGCCGGAGCCCCGGCTGCAGCAAGGCCATAGAGGTTGAGGTAATCCGTATCGCGGAAAGTGAAGGAATCGGCCCCCTGCTTGACTTGCACGCGATCGTAAATGCCACCGCGCACAAAGCCCGAGCCCTTGAATGATTCGCTGCCCGCCGTGCGGATGATGAAGATGGCGTGCTCGCCCGCCTTGAATTGCAGGCGCAGGTTGTTCCAGACGTTTTCCCCGAGCAGGCTGGCACCGATGTCAGGGTGACTGATGTCGCCAAACCACAGCTCAACGAACGGCTCGCTGCCGCGCTCCATGCCCACGTCTTGGGGCAACACCCGCAGACGCTGCACGCTGCCCTGCTCTCAGTTGCGCCCAACTCAGGCGCTTTCCGCTCGCCACGAAGCGGGCCGGCTCGCGTACCGTGGGCGCGAGGATGCCGACCTGGCGCGCAACCGCCGTGCCTGCTGTCATCATGACCTGGTTTTGCGTGATCACGGTGACGGTGGCGCCCGAGATCGCATCCACCCCAAGCACGCCTTCATCGGGGCGCGACTGACCGACCTCAATCTTGTCGGCGACCGACTTGCCAATGTATTGTTGGTTGAAGTTGAGCAGCGCCGATTCGGGGATGCCCAACAGCAGGATGGGCTCGGAATGCTTGAGCACCTTCACGCCCACAAAACGACCCTTGAGGTCCATGCCAATCAGGGTAACCACCGGCTTGCCCGAGTAGGCGGGCATGTCGGTGATGTCGGTGGACAGCATCACATAACCCAGCAGTTTCTTCTTGCCGCTCTCATGCTCACCATGAGACTCCGCCTCGTCTTTCTTCTTGGCCTTCTTGTCCTTGTCCTTCTTATCGTCCCTATCGTCCTCGTGCTCGCCATAAGCCTCAACATAGGGCGGCTGGCCCATGCGTTCAGAAAAGCTTTTGGCACCAGGAAACACTTCGGCGCAAGGCACCAGCGCGCACATGTCTTTGGCCGTATTCAGATCGGGCGGCAGTTCTGCGTTGTAGGAACCCGTGGCCGCCCGTGCGGCGCTCGCACCCACGGCAAGCACCATAAAAAACGCGACCAGGCAGAAATTAACCAAGGCCGCCAAATATTTCCATCGCGAATACATAAC
This sequence comes from Burkholderiales bacterium RIFCSPHIGHO2_12_FULL_61_11, assembly GCA_001770785.1. GTDB lineage: Bacteria > Pseudomonadota > Gammaproteobacteria > Burkholderiales > Burkholderiaceae_C > Polaromonas. The sequence continues at coordinate 6,164 of MERZ01000045.1, read as the reverse complement.
TCATTCCTGCAGCGCGAGCGTGTCTGCTGCAGCACTCGCAGAGCGGCGGCGGAGGTCGAGTCCGCTCACCACCAAGTTTTGAAACCATCATTCCATCTCAAGCGCAGCCCATGGTGTCGTTGCACGCATTGACTTCGCCGGACTTCGCGTGTGCGGGGATGCAGGCCGCATCGATCAATTCCTGATGTCAAGAATGGTGAACCAAAGGCCGATGGGCGGCTTGTTTGATCCCACCCAGGAAGCGATGGGTATTGATGACATTATAATGCATCTTTAAGAAAATGATGGCGTCTCAGACCTGCGACCAGCCGCTGTCAAATTTCGTTATCGCTATATTTATTCAATTTATGAGGAAAGACGTAATGAACAAATCCACGTTGCTATTGGCCACGTTGAGCTTGGTGCTGCTGGCCGCTTGCGGGAAACAGGATGCCGCCGCGCCTGCCACTGCACCAGCAACTGCATCCGCACCTGTTGCTGCACCAGCGGCTACCCCAGTCGCCGAAAACACCGTGGGCAAGTCAGTGTTTGGCAAGACCTGCGCCATGTGCCACGCGGCCGGCGTGGCTG
>MERZ01000045.1:4602-5582 GCA_001770785.1 Burkholderiales bacterium RIFCSPHIGHO2_12_FULL_61_11 | reverse complement strand
CCGATGACGAAGTCAAGGCCGCCGTGGACTACATGGTGGCTCAATAGCGCTGAGGACCAGGCCATGATGCGATCGCCTCGGCCGAACCAAGGGCGCCGACGCCTGCTCGTCGGCCTGCCCCTGCTGGCCACTGCGCTCTTCATCAGGCCGGCGCTGGCCGATCCGAGGGTGCGGCAGGCCTCGCGCTTACTGATGGGCACGCGCGTGGACATCACCGTGCAGGCCCGCAATGCCGACGCAGCCGAGGCGGCGATGACCGCCGCCTTTGCCGAAATGGCGCGGCTCAGCGACATGATGAGCCGCTACCGCGTCAGCAGCGCGGTAAGCGCCTTGCACCTGGCCGCAGGGCTGCAGCCCGTCGCCGTGGCACCCGAGATGATGCACGCGCTGAAAATGGCCCGGCAGATGTCCGAGCGCAGCCAGGGCGCCTTTGACATCACTGTTGGGGCCTTTCACGGGTGGAGTTTTGACCCCGCAAAAACAATGATTCCGGATGCTGCGGAAATTGCGCGTGAATTGCCGCTGGTGAACTACCGCGACTTGATACTCGACGAGAAATCCGCCAGCGCCTATTTGCGGCGCCGCGGCATGCGCGTCGATTTGGGCGGGATTGCCAAGCTCCCGATCCTGCAGGCCGGCATGCAGGTGTTGAAGCGCCATGACATGTCCGACGCAATGATCAATGGCGGGGGCGATGTGCTCGTGAGCGGGCAGTTGCAGGGCCGCGATTGGCGCGTCGGTTTGCGCGATCCGCGTGCGCCGGAGCGCATCGTGGGGGTGCTGGAGCTGAACGAGGGCTTTGTGGCGGCCTCGGGCGACTACGAGCGCTGCTTCGTGCGCAATGGCCGACGCTATCACCACATCCTGAATCCCAAGACCGGCCAGCCCACCATGGGCCCGCATGGCGTGGCCCTGGTGTCGCGCAAGCTCGAAGACATCAACGGTCTGGGCGCGGCCATCATGGTGGCCGGCGCCGAGGC
>MERZ01000045.1:0-4553 GCA_001770785.1 Burkholderiales bacterium RIFCSPHIGHO2_12_FULL_61_11 | reverse complement strand
GTCGCTCACCAGCTTCTACGCCTGTGGCGCCGTTCGCACTGCGCGGCTTGTCGTGATCCCGCCCATCCTTGCTAAGATGCCGCATCGACGCCCTACTACGCAGCCAGCCAGCGGCGGCGCGCAGCTTCCCCGAAAGTACACCATGAAAATCGAAAAAAACACCGCCGTCACCTTGCGCTTCAAAGTAGCCGACGCCCAGGGCAAGCGCATTGAGGAAAGCCAGGCCCCGATGGTCTACCTGCATGGCGGCTACGGCAACACGCTGGCCAAGATCGAAGAAGCGCTGGAAGGCCAGGAGCCAGGCTTTCAGACCACGCTGGCGTTGCCGCCCGAAGATGCCTTCGGCCTGCGTGACGAAAGCCTGCTGCGCACCATTCCGCGCAGCCAGTTCCCGCCCGGCGTGAAGGTCGGCGGGCAGCTCGAAGGCCGCGGCAGCGATGGCCGCGAGCAGCTCTTCAATGTCTCGAAAATCAAGGGCGATACCGTGCTGCTCGACGGCAACCATCCGCTGGCGGGCAAGGCCTTGCGCTTTACCCTGAAAGTCATCGATGTGCGCGCCGCCTCCGAAGAGGAGATGGCGCACAAGCATGTGCATGGCGCGCACGGCCACGCTCACTGAAGGCGCCGGCAGCGGTGTTCAGACCCGCGCGCCGGTGATGTAGCGTTCGAGCTGCTCGATGATGAATTCCTGCTCGGAGATGATGTCTTTCACCAAGTCGCCAATCGAGATGACGCCGAGCAACTTGCCGTCATCGATGACCGGCAGGTGGCGCAGCCGGTTTTGCGTCATCAGCGCCATGCATTGCTCGGTGGTGTATTTTGGGCCGACAACCATGACCTCCGAGCTCATGACCTCGCTCACCGGCGTCTGCGGGGAGGCACGCCCCAGCAGCCTAATCTTTCTTGCGTAATCGCGTTCGGTAATGATCCCGACGATTTCCGCACCTTCCATCACCAGCAGCGAGCCGATGTTTTTCTCGGCCATCAGCTTGAGCGCATCAAAGACTGACGCCGTTGGCGTGATGGAGTAAACGTCTTGGTCAGATTTTGATTTCAGAACGTTGGCTACGAATTTCATGGTTTGCCTCTCAGGGTGAATGATGTGCAAATGCAGGTGACTGCTTTTGCTAAGTGTGCCACGTCACCGCAGCAGAGTCGATGAAAACCGCACCATGGCGGCATTTTTCATGGCGCTGTTTTTTTTGGCGACGCCATCGCCTTGCGAGGCGGCTGCTCGACACGCCGCCCATGACGCAGTCGTCAATGGCCGACCCGATGGTGAAGTCATCGGCCGCGCGGTCACGATTAAGATGACGCACCCCCTTGCAGCGCACCACTGAAGTCCAGACCCCCTACATTCAAACTCCCATGACCTCTTTACCCTCCACCCCTTTCGCCGATGCGGCAGACACCTGGAACCGGCGCTTCGAGGGCGACGCTTACCATTTCGGCACCGAGCCCAACATCTGGCTGCGCGAGCACGCGGGCGTCTGGCAGCCCGGCCAGCGCGTGCTGTGCGTGGCCGACGGCGAAGGCCGCAACAGCGTCTGGCTGGCGGGCCAGGGCCTGCTGGTCGATGCGTTTGACGTCTCCAGCGTTGGCGTCGCCAAGGCGCGCGCTCTGGCCGCGGAAAAAGGCGTGTCAGTCAACTTTGCCGTCAGCGACTGCGATACCTACCCCTGGCCACAGGACAGCTACGATGGCGTGGCGGCCATCTTTGTGCAGTTCGCCGATCCGGCCATGCGCGAGCGCCTGTTCGCCAACATCAAGCGCAGCCTCAAGCCCGGCGGCACGCTGGTGCTGCAAGGCTACACGCCCAGGCAACTCGACTACAAAACCGGCGGACCCCCGCAGGTCTCGCACCTCTACACCGAGGCGCTGCTGCGCGAGGCTTTCGCCGATTTTGAGGTGCTCCAACTTCGCGAGTACGAAGCGGAGCTGACCGAAGGCGACCACCATCATGGCCGCTCAGCGCTGATCGGCCTGGTCGCCCGGCGCAGATAAACCAGCGCTGCCAAATCGGCTTACTTGATCGCGTGTTTGACGGTTTCCTTGACATCGCCGACGGCTTTTTGGGCACCGCCCGCCATCTGCTTGCCAAGGCCCTTGGCCTGCTGCTCCTTGCTGCCCACCAGCTTGCCGGCCGCTTCCTGCACCTTGCCAGCGGCTTGCTTGGCGGCGCCTTTGATTTGGTCCTTGTTCATCTTCAATACTCCTTGAGAAATCGACTTGATTAATCCAGGCCAGGCCTGGCGCGACCCGTCACAGTGAAGCGCTGAATCGCTCGCGGGTCAGCACTTCGTCGTTAGGCGCCGCCCCCTAGTCACGATACCCATGCCCGCTCAGCGGTAAGTAGTCCAGCTCCCACAAAGCATGTCGGAAAGCACCGCGTAGGCCATGACGGCCCGAAGCAATTCGATCAATTCAGCGTCGCCGCAGCTGCTTTTGCAAATATTCACCCTCTTCATTTGTTCAGTTGAGTACCTTGTCATTACTTTTCCAGAAATGAAGGCTGGCCCTACCACCCATTCACCGGCATGATGCCTGTCACAAACTGTTATTCGATGTGTTGAGAGGTTGGTGACTTCCGGATGGCGACTCTTATTCCTGCAATCGGTACCTGCGTTTCGCGCATGACCAGCAGGCGAACGGCGACTGGCCGAGCGGCTCGAACAAAAACTCGATGACGACTACCTGCTTTGGTACGACGTGCCGGTGGGCCCAAAGCAGTCGCACCCCGACTTTGTGGTGATGCACCCCAGGCGGGGCGTACTGATTCTGGAGACCAAAGACTGGAAGCTCGAAACCATCCAGCAGGCTACCCGGCAGGCGTGGGACATCATGGCCAATGGGCAGCTCAAAGTCGTGATGAGCCCGCTTGCGCAGGCGCGCTTTTGCGCCATCCAGATGGTGAATGCGTTGGAGCGCGACCCGCAACTTGTTCAGCCTGCCGGCCCGCACCAGGGCAAACTCGCCTTCCCTTGGGGGCATGGCGTGGTCTTCACCCGCATCACGCGCAAGCAGTTCGATGACGCCGGACTCGGCGATGCCATCGAGCCGCATTACGTGATCTGCCAGGACGAAATGCTGGAGACCGCCGATGCCGAAGCCTTCCAGCAACGGCTGTGGCACATGTTTCCCCACTCGTTCGGCGGCGTCATGTCGCTGCCGCAGCTCGACCGCGTGCGCTGGATCATGTTCCCGCAAGTGCGCGTGCAAACGCAAGGCGCGCTGTTTGACGACAGCGATGCCGAGGCCGAATTGCCCAGCATCATGCGCGTGATGGACCTGCAGCAGGAGCAGCTGGCGCGCAGCTTGGGCGACGGCCACCGCGTCATTCACGGCGTGGCCGGTTCCGGCAAAACCATGATCCTGGGCTACCGCGCCGAGTACCTGGCCAAGGCACACACCCCAGCCTCCAAACCCATTTTGATTCTTTGCTACAACGAGCCACTGGCCGTGAAGCTGGCCTCGGTGATGGAAGCCAAGGGCCTTTCCAGCATGGTGCATGCGCGGCATTTTCACAAATGGTGCCGCGACCAACTGGTCACGTATGGTCAAACGCTGCCTGGACAAATAGGGCGCGATCAGTACGTTGTAGAGCTTGTGCAACGTGTCATCCACGGCGTTGACCGCAAGCAGATTCCGTCGGGCCAGTATCAGGCCATCCTCATCGGCGAAGGCCACGACTTTGCCCCCGAGTGGCTCAAGCTCGTCACGCAGATGGTGGACCCCGCCACCAACAGCCTGTTGCTGCTGTATGACGATGCGCAGAGCATTTATGAGCGCAGCCGAAGCAAACAGTTCAGCTTCAAGAGCGTGGGCGTTCAGGCGCAAGGCCGCACCACGATTCTGAAAATCAACTACAGAAATACCAAGCAGATTCTGCAAACCGCCAGCCTGATTGCGGCGGACCTGCTGACGGCCGACGACAAAGACGATGACGGCATTCCGATGCTCAAACCCATCAGTTGCGGGCGCGACGGCGAGGCGCCGCTGATCATCCGCTTGCCCAATCTGCGCGCCCAGGCCTGTTTGGGGTAGGCCTGTTTGGGGTCAGGTCTTGCAATCACACACGGAGAATGTTTGAGTGGTGACGTTCAGAGCCCAATAGCTCGAGTCAAGCCAGCTGCCTTGCCGCCAAATCCGTACCAACCCATGGCCATCCCAAATTGCAGTCCTGCGTGCGAAACGACCTGATTGATACGGTGGAGCACCAGCAGAGACGCAGCGCATAGAACCCTATTGGAATTTGGGAATTTGGGAATTTGGGGGTCAGATTCCAATTAAATTCACGTGAGAATGCACCCAAGTGCGGGATTGCAAGACTTGACCCCGCTCATGCTCGCGTCAACCGGGCCGGCCGTGCATGCCGCCGCCGTAAAAGCCAGCGCGCGCAGCGGCCAAAGTTTGAACCAGTGGGCCGAAAAGGTACTCGATCAAGCCGCTCATTCCTGACGAGCGTCGCGGCTGATTCGGCCCTAGCGCTTAAATAGCAGGGCCTGCCCGACGGTTCGTCGGATGGTAAAAAAGAGCGAAGAAAAAGTGTGATT
>MERZ01000044.1:2392-4192 GCA_001770785.1 Burkholderiales bacterium RIFCSPHIGHO2_12_FULL_61_11 | reverse complement strand
GGCTGGGGGTCAGGATCACGCTCGCCCGCAGGTTGGGTTCTTTCACGTTAACATTCTCCACTCGACGACCGAGCCGCTGCGGCGTGGACTTTTCCGGGCCGTTGGGACCAGCAGGAAATAAAACCGGCAGAAACATCCTTGTTGGCGCAAGTTGCGCCAATTGGGTCGATTTCTTAAAACCTTTCGATAGCCGCTATCAATTGATTAGCAAATTTCAATTTGTGTTGTTAATTCGCTTTGAATACCATTGCTCATCTTTCGATCAATCCAATCTATCCACAGGAGTTCACGATGAGCACACAACGCCCCGACATCAGGACCATGGCCAACCTACAAGCCGCCTTTGCTGGCGAATCCATGGCGCACATCAAGTACCGCTATTTCGCCAAGCTGGCGCGCGAGGCTGGTGACGAAGACACAGCGCGCGCGTTTGAGGAAACTGCCGCTCAGGAAGTCATGCACGCCTTTGGCCACCTGGACTTGCTCTATCCCAAGGCGACGATGACGACCGCCAGGGCGCTGCAAATTGCGATTGACGGTGAAACCTACGAGTACACCGAGATGTACCCCGGCTTTCGTGCCACCGCCCAAGCCGAAGGCCAGGCTGCGGCCGTGGCTGAGATGGACGAGCAGATCGAAGAGTCCAAAGTGCACGCGGCCCAGTTCAGGGCGACGCTTGAAAAAGCCCAAAAGCGCTTTGCGGCACTGGCCAAGGTAGAAGAGCGCCACGCCAATCACTACAAGGCGCAGCTGGCCCGGGTGAACACCCAAACCGTCTGAAATCGATTTAAACCGCGCCCGGTCCTGTGGCCGTTGCGCTATTTTATTCATAGCTGTTCTCGCCTGTCTTGCTTGGGCTAGAGCCTATTTTTACTACAATTTACTGGGAATCTCATGAAAACCTATCTGTGTATCGTTTGCGGCTTTGTCTACGACGAAGTGGCGGGTCGCCCTGAAGATGGTCTGGCCGCCGGCACGCGCTGGGCCGACGTACCCGAAAGCTGGGCCTGCCCCGACTGCGGCGTGGCGAAGGCTGATTTTGAAGTGGTGGAAATCTGATAACCTGAGCATTCACCGCATGACCCACCTTCTCGTTGTGGGTGCCGGTTTGGCGGTTTGGCCGGCTGGACGGCGGCGCGCGGGCCTCCCAGCGCATGATGCAGTCCAAGCGGGTCACGCTGTAGACACTCAACCGCAGTTTGTTGCCAACCTGCAGGTTCGGTTCCTGGCTGAGCGCTTGCCAAGCCCGACAGCCGCTTGCCAAAGGACTTGGGGGCGCACAGGCGCTCCCCTCGAGAAAGTTAAAAGTGCAACACCTGTTCTGCGTAGATTTACTGACTAGGGTTTCCCCTCCAACGGCCTACAATCAAAAACCCTACAAAAAAATCGACGGTCGCACCGACCGTTCCCGCTGGAGACCCTATTCATGCCAACACCATCCGCCGCAACACCCGACAGCCAAGAAGAAAAGCGTGCCGAACTGCGCCGCGCAGCGCTCGAATACCATGAATTTCCGACGCCCGGCAAAGTGGCGATCGCGGCGACCAAACAACTACTCAACCAGCGTGACCTGTCCTTGGCCTACACACCCGGCGTGGCGGCACCGTGCGAGGAAATCGTCAGGGACCCGAACACCGTCTTCAAGTACACCAGCCGCGGCAATCTTGTGGCGGTGATCACCAACGGCACCGCAGTGCTGGGGCTGGGCGACATCGGCCCGCTGGCCTCCAAGCCGGTGATGGAAGGCAAGGCCGTTCTGTTCAAAAAGTTTGCCGGTGTTGACGTCTTCGACATCGAGAT
>MERZ01000044.1:0-2379 GCA_001770785.1 Burkholderiales bacterium RIFCSPHIGHO2_12_FULL_61_11 | reverse complement strand
CGACCTTCGGTGCCATCAACCTCGAAGACATCAAGGCGCCAGACTGCTTTTATGTGGAGCGCGAGTTGCGCAAGCGCATGAAGATTCCGGTCTTCCACGACGACCAGCATGGCACGGCCATCACCGTCGGCGCGGCTATCCTGAACGCCCTGAAGGTCGCCGGAAAAGACCCGAAAGAAGTCAAGCTCGTGACCTCCGGCGCCGGCGCGGCGGCGCTGGCCTGCCTGAAGCTGCTGGTCAAGCTCGGCATCCCGCGCGAAAATATTTACGTAACCGATCTGGCCGGCGTGGTCTATGAAGGACGCACCGAACTGATGGACGAAGACAAGATCCAGTTTGCGCAGAAAACCCCGGCGCGCAAGCTGGGCGAAATCATCGAAGGCGCGGACATCTTCCTGGGTCTTTCCGCAGGCGGCGTGCTCAAGCAAGACATGGTCAAAAAAATGGCGGCCCGGCCGATTGTTTTTGCGCTGGCCAATCCGACCCCTGAAATCACGCCGGAAGAGGTGGCCGCGGTGCGCGATGACGCCATCATGGCAACCGGTCGCGCCGACTACCCGAACCAGGTCAACAACGTTTTATGCTTCCCGTACATCTTCCGCGGTGCGCTGGATGCCGGGGCTTCCACCATCACCATCGAGATGGAAATTGCCGCGGTGCACGCGATAGCCGAGCTGGCCCAGGCCGAGCAGAGCGAAGTCGTGGCCGCCGCCTATGCCGGCGAGCAGCTGGCATTCGGCCCCGAATACCTGATTCCCAAACCGTTTGATCCGCGCCTCATGATGATGATTGCCCCTGCGGTGGCCCAAGCTGCAGCAGACAGCGGCGTGGCCCTGCGGCCGATCCAGGACATGGAGGCCTACCGTGAGCGGCTGCAGAATTTTGTTTATGCCTCAGGCATCGTCATGAAGCCGATTTTTGCGGCGGCCAAATTGGCGACCCGCAAACGCGTGGCCTATGCCGAGGGCGAGGAAGAGCGCGTGCTGCGCGCCTGCCAGATCGTGGTGGACGAAGGCCTGGCGCGGCCCACCCTCATTGGCCGCCCTGCCATCATCGCCCGGCGCATTGAAAAGTTTGGCCTGCGCCTGAAAGAAGAGCTCGACTACGACGTGGTGAATGTCGAGCAGGACCACCGCTATCGCGACTTCTGGCAGACCTACCACCGCATGATGGAGCGCCACGGCGTGACCATGCAAATGGCCAAAATCGAAATGCGCCGCCGCCTCACGCTGATTGGCGGCATGCTGCTGCAAAAGGGCGATGTGGATGGGCTGATTTGCGGCACCTGGGGCACTACCGCCCACCACCTGGTCTACCTGGATCAGGTGATTGGCAAGCGCGAAGGCGTCAACACCTACGCCTGCATGAATGCCTTGGTGTTGCCCGGCCGCCAGGTGTTTCTGGTTGATACCCATGTCAACTACGATCCAACTGCCGAGCAACTGGCCGAGATCACCACCATGGCCGCCGAAGAAATGCTGCGATTCGGCATCAAGCCCAAAGTGTCCTTGCTGTCCCATTCCAACTTCGGCTCGTCCAATCAGGCCAGCGCCCTGAAAATGCGTCGTGCGCTTGAGTTGCTGCAGGAAAATGCCCCTTGGCTGGAAGTCGACGGAGAGATGCACGGCGACATGGCGCTCGACACCGAGGCCCGCGCCGCCCTGATGCCCCACAGCATGCTGACCGGCGAAGCCAATTTGCTGGTGTTTCCCAACATTGATGCGGCCAACATCTCCTACAACCTGCTCAAGATTGCGGCCGGCGGCAATATTGCCATTGGTCCGGTGCTGCTGGGCGCCAACAAACCCGTGCATATTCTGACCGCGACCGCCACCGTACGCCGTATTGTCAACATGACAGCACTGACGGTGGCAGACGCAAACGCCTCTCGATAAGGCGGAGCCGGAAAGCTGGCGCTCACTTATCAGGGTTTCGCCCCACTCAGTTCCGGTGCCTTAATTTTCAGCAAGCACTTGCATTTTTCGCCCGCATGCGGCAAACTACCTCTCTTGAAATTTAAGGGTTAACCCGAAAAAATCGGCCGGTTAAGCCTGAATTCAGGAAAGGTATTTTTTTCATGTTGCGCAACGGATGGGGTGATTGGCGCACGGCTGTCAGGGCTGTGCTGCTGGTCTTGTCGGTCAGTGCGGGCGGTCTGCTGGGTGTAAGCCCCGGCTTGGTGCAAGCCAAAGGCGCGCTGCTTCTGGCCCCGGCTGACACGATTGGTGTGACCCAATTGCCCCCGCAAGGGCGCAGCATGCTGGTGTTGATTTACCAGGGCGGTCCATTCCGGCACGACAAGGACAACGCGGTGTTTGGCAACCGGGAGAGAATTCTTCCCGCCCGAGACCGTGGTTACTACCGTGAATACACCGTCAG
>MERZ01000043.1:15201-25142 GCA_001770785.1 Burkholderiales bacterium RIFCSPHIGHO2_12_FULL_61_11 | reverse complement strand
GCCTTCTGGAGCTCGATATCGGTGGCAGAAGCGCTGCACAAGTTGCAGGCTTTTGACCGTGAAGCCCTCGTCATTCCTATGATCGTTGCTACAAAACTTGAAGCAAGCGGGACGCTCTCTAGCGCCGGGGACAAGTCCCAGCAACTGACCCGGGTGCTGCGCGATGCGCTGCACGCGGCCCTGACCAAGCTTCATTACGGTCAGGTGTTGCTCGCCACGGTGGGCGCCACGGCGCCGTTTGTGGGCCTGCTGGGCACGGTCTGGGGTATCTACCACGCCCTCATTGGCATTGCAAACGCCGGGCAGGTGACGATCGGCAAAATCTCCGGCCCCGTCGGCGAAGCGCTGATCATGACCGCCGCGGGTCTGGCGGTGGCGATTCCGGCGGTGCTGGGTTACAACGTGCTGGGCCGCGTGATCGGGCGCATCGAGGCGCAGCTTGAAGGCTTTGCACGTGATCTGCGGGAACTGGCGGGCACCCAGCCGGTTTGGCAGGTTTAGGCCGTGGCCTGGATACGACGATGTCGTTTGGCCGTCTAGAGCGCACACCCGGCTCCAAGCCGATGAGCGAGATCAACATGACGCCGCTGGTCGACGTGATGCTGGTGCTGGTGGTGATTTTCATCATCACCGCGCCGCTGCTGGCGAGTTCCATCCAGCTGAACCTGCCCAAAGCCCAGGCCAGCCCGGTCGGCGCGGCACCGAGGTTCGTGACCGTGGTGGTGGATCAATCCGGGCAAACCTTTTTGGATGACCATGCCTTGACGCTGGCTGAGTTGGCCACCCGGCTGGCGCAAACCGCCAGGCTCAACCCAGACCTTGAAGTGCAGTTGCGTGCCGATACCGCGGTACCCTACGGCCGTATCGTTGACGTCATGGGCATTGCCCAAAAAGCAGGATTGAACCGGATTGGTTTTGTGACCGATCCCAAGCCGCCGGTGGCGCCCTAAAATCGATGGCTTGCGATCCCGTGATCGCCAGAGTGAAACCCAATGCAAGAAAAATACACCCCTCTCGACGTCGAACAAGCCGCCCAAGGTCATTGGACGGCGATGGATGCCTACTGCGTCACCGAAGACTCGTCGAAAAAGAAGTTCTACGCCTGCTCCATGCTGCCTTACCCCAGTGGCAAGTTACACATGGGTCATGTGCGCAACTACACCATCAACGACATGCTCACGCGCTACCTGCGCATGAAGGGCTACAACGTGCTCATGCCGATGGGCTGGGACGCGTTTGGCCTGCCCGCGGAAAACGCCGCACTGAAAAACGGCGTGCCGCCCGCCAAGTGGACCTACGAGAACATCGCCTACATGAAAAAGCAGATGCAGGCGATGGGGCTGGCGATTGACTGGAGCCGCGAAATCACCACCTGCTCGCCCGACTACTACAAGTGGAACCAGTGGCTGTTCTTGAAGATGCTGGAAAAAGGCATTGCCTACCGCAAGACGCAAGTCGTGAACTGGGACCCGGTGGACCAGACCGTGCTGGCCAACGAGCAGGTGATCGACGGCAAGGGCTGGCGCACCGGTGCCGTGGTGGAAAAGCGCGAGATTCCGGGCTACTACCTCAAGATCACCGACTACGCCGAAGAGTTGCTGGAACACGTGAAGACGGGTTTGCCGGGCTGGCCAGAGCGCGTCAAGCTGATGCAGGAAAACTGGATTGGCAAGAGCGAAGGCGTGCGCTTTGCCTTTCTGCATGACATCAGGGACGCGTCCGGCGCGCTGATCGGTGATGGCCGCATGTATGTCTTCACCACGCGGGCCGACACCATCATGGGCGTGACCTTCTGCGCCGTGGCGCCCGAGCATCCGCTGGCGCTGCATGCGGCCAGGTCAAATTCAAAACTCGCCGCTTTCATTGAAGAATGCAAGGCCGGTGGCACGACCGAGGCCGAACTCGCCACGCAGGAGAAAAAGGGCCAGCGCACCGGCCTCTTCGTGACGCATCCGCTGACGGGAGAGCCGGTCGAGGTCTGGGTCGGCAATTACGTGCTGATGAGTTACGGTGACGGCGCTGTCATGGGCGTGCCGGCGCATGACGAGCGTGATTTTGAGTTTGCCAATAAATACGGTCTTCCCATCAAGCAGGTCACCGACGTCAAAGGCCAGGCCTACAGCCTTGATGCCTGGGCCGACTGGTACGCCGACAAGCAGCACGGCGTGGCCATCCACTCCGGCAAATATGACGGCCTGGGCTTCAAGGCCTGCGTCGATGCCGTGGCCGCCGACTTGGCCGCCAGGGGCCTGGGCGAGAAAAAAACCACCTGGCGCCTGCGTGACTGGGGCGTGAGCCGCCAGCGCTACTGGGGCACGCCGATTCCCATCATTCATTGCGCTGAACATGGCGCGGTGCCCGTGCCCGAAAAAGACCTGCCGGTGGTGCTGCCGCTGGACTGCGTGCCCGATGGCTCGGGCAACCCCTTGCACAAGCACGAAGGCTTTCACGCTGGCGTGATCTGCCCGGTCTGCGGCCAGCCGGCGCGCCGCGAGACCGACACCATGGACACCTTTGTCGATTCGTCGTGGTACTACATGCGCTACTGCGACCCGAAGAACGACAAGGCCATGGTGGCCGAAGGCGCCGACTACTGGATGCCGATGGATCAGTACATCGGCGGCATCGAGCACGCCATCCTGCATCTGCTGTATGCGCGTTTCTGGACCAAGGTGATGCGTGACCTGGGGCTGGTGAAGATCGACGAGCCCTTCACCAGGCTGCTCACGCAGGGCATGGTGCTCAACCATATCTACTCGCGCAAAAATGAGAAAGGCGGCATCGAGTATTTCTGGCCGAAAGAGGTCGAAGACATCCAGGACGGCTCGGGCAAAGTCACGCAAGCCAGGCGCAAGTCGGATGGCCTGCTGGTGAACTACGAAGGCGTGGGCACCATGAGCAAGTCCAAGAACAACGGCGTGGACCCGCAGGACCTGATCGAGAAATACGGCGCTGACACGGCACGCCTGTACACCATGTTCACCGCGCCGCCCGAAGCCACGCTGGAGTGGAATGATGCCGGTGTGGAAGGCAGTTACCGCTTCTTGCGCCGCGTCTGGAATTTTGGCGTCAAGCTCAATGCCATGAATTCCGGAGCGGGTGACGCCAGTGTTGATTTGGCCAGAGCCGCTTTTGATAAAGAAGCCAAGGCGCTCAGGCGCGAAGTTCACACGGTGCTCAAGCAGGTGGACTACGACTATCAGCGCATGCAGTACAACACGGTGGTGTCGGGCGCAATGAAGCTGCTTAACGCACTCGAAGACTTCAAGGGAGCAATGTCAGCAGCTTCCGTGACGGCGCTGCGAGAAGGGTTTTGCATTCTGCTGCGCTGCCTGTACCCGGCAACGCCGCATGTGACGCACACCTTGTGGACCGAACTCGGTTTTGCCAAAGAGCAGGGCGACCTGCTGGACGCGCCCTGGCCCGAGGTGGACGCCAGCGCCTTGCAGCAGGACGAGATCGAGCTGGTGCTGCAGGTCAATGGCAAGCTGCGTGGTTCGGTGACGGTTCCGGCTGGCGCCGACAAGGCGGCGATTGAGGCTGCCGCACTGGTGTCCGAGGCCTTCATCAGGCAGGCCGCTGGCGCACCGGCCAAAAAGGTCATCGTGGTGCCGGGCCGGCTGGTCAATATCGTGGTTTGAAACCCTCCAAGAAAACCTCAAGACAAGGCCCATCATGCAGCGTCGCGCTTTACTGTCCCTGATGGCTTCGGCCGTCGCCCTGAGCGGCTGCGGTTTTGCCCTGCGCAAGGCGCCCGACTTCGCCTTTGCCACGCTTTACAGCGGCCTGGCCGAAACTTCGCCGATGGGCGTGGAACTCAGGCGCTCGCTGGAGTCGACCCGCAAGGTCGAGGTGATCACCGACAGTCGCCAGATCAGCCGGGCGCAGGTTGTTCTCGATGCGCTGGCCGACCAGCGTGAAAAAGTGGTGCTCAGTCTGAATTCCGCGGGTCAGGTGCGCGAGTTTCAGCTGCGCATGCGCTTTCGCTTCAGGCTGCGCACGCCGGCGGGCAAGGAGCTGATTGCCGACACCGAAATCCTGCAGCAGCGCGACATCAGCTTCAACGAATCGGCGGCGCTGGCCAAGGAAGCTGAAGAGGGGCTGCTTTACCGCGACATGCAAAGCGACATCGTCCAGCAGATCATGCGCCGCCTGGCGGCGGTGAAGCAACTGTAAGCGCTGTCTCACAGGCTCTTGTCCGGATCAAAACCGTCCGACAAAAATAGTCGCTGCGCTCATCGCTTATGCCACCGGCCAGTTTGTCATCCTTGCCCCTGCCTCTGCCCGGACCCGGCCTGCCGGGGGAGGCGCCGCCCAACATGGCTGCCAGCGCCACGCCGCTGACGCTGCTCGATGACCCGCAGGAATGGTCAGCCTTCAGCCGGCCGCTGGCGCAGCAGCCCGGGTGCTGGGAATCGAGCGTGGTGTTCGAGGGCATGCACTGCGCCGCCTGCGCGCTGACCCTGGAAGATGCCCTGCGCCAGGTGCCCGGCGTGCTGTCGGTGCAGGTGAGCGCGGCCAGTCATCGTGGCCGCATTGTCTGGTCCGACCAGGCGGTCAAGCCTTCTGGCTGGATGCAGGCCGCCCAGCGGGCGGGTTACCGCGCCGTTCCGGCCAACGATGCCTTTGCCAACGAGCGCCGACGCAGCGAGACGCGCCAGGCGCTGTGGCGCCTGAGCGTGGCTGGCTTTTGCATGATGCAGGTGATGATGTATGCATGGCCCGCCTACGTCGCCGAGCCGGGCGACCTGGCACCCGACCTGGCGCAATTGCTGCGCTGGGCGTCGTGGGTGCTGTCGCTGCCGGTGCTGCTGTTTTCCTGCGCGCCGTTCTTCGGCAATGCCCTGCGCGACCTGAGCCAGCGCCGCGTCAGCATGGATCTGCCGGTGGCCCTGGGCATGGCGATCACTTTTGGGGTGAGCGCCATCGGCACCTTCGAGCCTGCGGGAATTTTCGGGGCCGAAGTGTATTTCGACTCCTTCACCATGTTTGTCTTCTTCCTGCTGACCGGGCGCTGGCTGGAGCTGCGCCTGCGCGACCGCACGGCCGGCGCGCTGGAGGCGCTGATGAACCGCCTGCCCGACAGCGTGGCGCGGCGCGGCGCGCAGGGCGAGTTCGAGCGGGTGGCGGTTCGCCGCCTGGCGCCTGGCGACGTGATTCGCGTGTTGCCGGGCGAGGCCTTTCCGGCCGACGGCGTCATTCTGGAAGGCCGCACGCTGGCCGATGAGGCGCTGCTGACGGGTGAATCCCGCCCGCTGCCACGCGACGCGGGCAGTGCCGTGATTGCCGGCAGCCACAACCTGAGCGCCGCCGTGCTGGTGCGCGTGGAACGGGTGGGCAACGACACGCGCTTTGCGCAGATTGTCGCCCTGATGGAAAGCGCCTCAGCGTCCAAACCGGAGCTGGCGCAACTGGCGGACCGAATTGCCCGGCCTTTTCTGCTCTTTGTGCTGGTGGCCGCCGGCGTGGCGGGCGCGTACTGGTGGCCGCATGACCCGGGCCACGCGCTGATGGTGGCAGTCGCGGTGCTGGTGGTGACCTGCCCCTGCGCGCTGTCGCTGGCGACACCGGCGGCCATGCTGGCGAGCGCCGGCGCCTTGGCGCGCCGCGGCGTGCTGGTGCGGCGCCTGCAGGCGCTGGAGACCCTGGCGGCTGTGGATACCGTGGTGTTCGACAAGACCGGCACATTGACGCGCGATGCGTCTGCGCTGGGCGAGGTCCACACCCGGCGCGGGGTTTCCCGGGAACAAGCCTTGGCCATGGCGGCCGCGCTGGCGCAGCATTCGCTGCATCCGGTGTCGCGCGCGCTGGTGGCCGCGTGGCAGGGCGAAGCGCCGCGGCCCGACGCCTGGGCGGCCCACGCTGTGCAAGAGTCCGCGGGGCAGGGCCTGTCGGGTCGCCTGGCCCGCACCGGCAAGATGGCGGTTGGCGTGCCGGCGCGTCTGGGTTCGGCCCGCTTTTGCGGCGTGGATCGGCCCGCAACCGACTTGCTGCACGCCTGCCTGAGCGACGATCAGGGCTGGCTGGCGACGTTCGAGCTGGGTGAGGATCTGCGCGCCGATGCGCAAGCTACCGTGGCGGCATTGCTCGCCCAGGGCGTGCAGGTGCTTCTGCTGTCGGGAGACTTGCCGGAAGCCGTCGACCGCGTGGCGCGGCAAACCGGTATCAGCCAGGCGAGGGGCGGCTGCACGCCGCAGGAAAAACTCGCCTTGCTGCGCGGCTTGCAGTCCCAAGGCCGCAAGGTGGCCATGGTGGGCGACGGCCTGAACGATGGCCCGGTGCTGGCCGGAGCGCATGTCTCGTTTGCTTTCGGGCCGGCGGTTCCGCTGGCCCAGGCGCAAGCTGATTTTGTCGTGCTGGGGGACCGCCTGGGCAGCGTGGCGCAGGCGCTGCTGCGAGCGCGCCGTACATTGGCCATCGTGCGTCAGAATTTGTGGTGGGCCGCAATTTACAATGCTGTCTGCGTGCCCTTGGCGGTGCTCGGCTGGCTGCCCGCGTGGCTGGCCGGGCTGGGCATGGCCTTCAGTTCCTTGCTGGTGGTGCTCAATGCCTTGCGCTTGTCGGCCGCCATCCAACCCGTGGAGACTGTCTGATGGAGATACTTTTTCTGCTGATTCCGCTGTCCGTCATGCTGGTATTTTTCATTCTTGGCGGGCTGTGGTGGGCCATTTACCGTGGCCAATTCGAGGACATCGATGCCGAGGGCGAGCGCATCCTTCATCAAGATTGAGATGGATAAAATTGCAGTTTGTTACCCGGCGAGAGCTTTGAAAAGTTACCAGGAAAAGAAGAGGTGAAAATGAAGTTTGCCAATACACAGGCCACGACCTACAACGACACCGTGGTCCGTCAGTTTGCCATCATGACGGTGGTCTGGGGCGTAGTCGGCACGCTGGTCGGGCTGATCATCGCGGCCCAGCTGGCCTGGCCAGACCTTTTTGCCGGAATTTCCTGGCTTAGTTACGGTCGATTGCGGCCCCTGCACACCAACGCGGTCATTTTTGCCTTTGGCGGTTGCGGCTTGATCGGCACGTCCTTTTACGTGGTGCAGCGCACTTGTCAGGTGCGGCTGTTCTCGGACAAGCTGGCGGCCTTCGTTTTCTGGGGCTGGCAGGCGGTGATTGTGGCCGCGGCCGTTTCCCTTCCGCTGGGCTACACCCAGGGCAAGGAATATGCCGAACTCGAGTGGCCGATCGACATCCTGATCACGCTGGTCTGGGTGGCCTATGCCTTTGTGTTCTTCGGCACCGTGGGCACGCGCAAGGTCAAGCACATTTATGTGGCCAACTGGTTCTATGGTGCATTCATCATTGCCATTGCGATGCTGCACATCGTGAACAGCGCAGCCATTCCGGTGGGCGCCATGAAGTCCTACTCGGCCTACGCCGGTGTGCAGGACGCCATGGTGCAGTGGTGGTATGGCCACAATGCCGTGGGCTTCCTGCTGACGGCGGGCTTCCTGGGCATGATGTATTACTTCATTCCCAAGCAGGCCGAGCGCCCGATCTATTCCTACCGCCTCTCGATCGTCCACTTCTGGGCGCTGATTTTCACGTACATGTGGGCCGGTCCGCACCACTTGCACTACACCGCGTTGCCCGACTGGACGCAGTCGCTTGGCATGGTGTTCTCGCTAATCCTGCTGGCGCCGAGCTGGGGCGGCATGATCAACGGCATCATGACGCTCTCGGGAGCCTGGCACAAGCTGCGTGACGACCCGATCCTGCGCTTCCTGATTGTCTCGCTGTCGTTTTACGGCATGAGCACGTTCGAGGGCCCGATGATGGCCATCAAGACCGTCAATGCGCTGTCGCATTACACCGACTGGACCGTCGGCCATGTGCATTCGGGCGCCCTGGGCTGGGTTGGCCTGGTCACCGTCGGCAGTATGTATTACCTGATTCCGCGCCTCTTCGGCCAGAAGCAGATGTTCAGCATGAAGGCCGTGGAAATCCACTTCTGGACGGCGACGATCGGCATCGTCATCTATATCGCGGCGATGTGGATTGCCGGCGTGATGCAGGGCCTGATGTGGCGCGCGGTCAACCCCGACGGCACCCTGACCTACACTTTTGTGGAATCGGTCAAGGCCACTTTCCCCTTCTACGTGCTGCGGCTGCTGGGCGGTCTGCTGTATTTTGGCGGCATGGTAATCATGCTCTGGAACACCTTCAAGACCGCCACGGCGGGTCGCGTGGCGACCACTGACATCCCGCCAGCCGCGGCCCACGCCTGAGGAGAAAAACAACATGGCCAAGCAAAAAACCAGCGGCGGTTTCTCTCACGAGAAGATCGAAACCAACAACTTCCTGATGATCGTGCTGATCCTGATCGTGCTCGCCGTCGGCGGCCTGGTCGAGATCGTGCCGCTGTTCTTCCAGAAGTCCACCACCGAACCCGTCAAGGGCCTGCAGCCCTACACCGCGTTGCAACTGATCGGCCGGGACGTTTATCAGCGTGAGGGCTGCTACAACTGCCACTCGCAGATGATCCGACCGTTCCGTGCCGAGACGCTGCGCTATGGTCCCTATTCCGTGGCGGGTGAGTTTGTATACGACCATCCGTTCCAGTGGGGCAGCAAGCGCACCGGCCCGGATCTGCACCGCGTGGGCGGCAGATACAGCGATGAATGGCATCGAATTCACCTGAACAACCCGCGCGACGTGGTGCCCGAATCGAATATGCCGGCTTATTCGTGGCTGGAGAAAAACACGGTCGATGACGCCAGCATTCAGGCCCACATGAAGGGGCTGCGTAGCGTGGGAACGCCTTACACCGACGAGCAGATCACCAAGGCGCCCGAAGAAGTCAAGGGCAAAACCGAGATGCAAGCCGTGATTGCCTATCTGCAGGTACTCGGCATTCACCGCAAATAGTTTGACGGAGCGACAAGCATGGACATCAGCACACTCAGATCCATCGTGACGGTGGTCTCCTTCATCACGTTTGTTGCAATCGTGGCGTGGGCCTGGTCCAGCCGCAACGCCGCCAGCTTTGACGAGGCGGCCCAGCTGCCCTTCAAGCAGGACTGATGCAGAGCGCCAACCAACCCGTTAAGGAATAAAAATGAGCGATTTCACCAGTAACTTCTGGTCGGTTTACGTGGCTGGCATTTCGCTGGTGAGCATCCTTGCCTGCCTGCTGCTGCTGTGGTTCAGCAGCAAGCTCAAGGTCAGGACCACCAAGGACAACACCACCGGCCACGTCTGGGACGGTGACCTGCGCGAGATGAACAACCCCCTGCCGCGCTGGTGGGTCTGGCTGTTTGTCTTGACTGTGGTTTTTTCCCTGCTTTACCTGGCCCTGTACCCGGGTCTCGGCAATCTCGCCGGCAAGTTCGGCTGGAGCCAGGTCGGTCAGTACGAAGCCGAAGTCGCCAAGGGCAACAAGGAAGTGGAACCCCTGTATGCCAGGTTCAATGGCATGAAGCCCGAAGACGTGGCGGGCGATGCGCAGGCCATGGCGATTGGTGAGCGGCTTTTCATGAACAACTGTTCGCAGTGCCATGGATCGGATGCCCGTGGTGGCAAGGGCTTTCCGAACCTGACCGATGCAGACTGGCTGTATGGTGGCAATCCCGAAAAGATCAAGGAAACCATCACCAAGGGCCGTATCGGCAACATGCCGCCCATGGCTGCTGCCATTGGCACGCCGGATGACGTGCGCAACGTGGCTCATTATGTGCTGAGTCTGTCCGGCAGCCCGCACGACTCGGTCAGGGCCGCCCTCGGCAAGCCCATGTTCGCCGTTTGCGCAGCCTGTCACGGGCCGGACGGAAAGGGCCTTCAAGCCATGGGGTCAGCGAACCTGACGGACAATATCTGGCTGCACGGCTGGGGCGAGAATGCCATCACGGCGATGGTCAACAATGGCAAGGTCAACGAGATGCCCGCCCAGGAAGGCAAGCTCACTGAATCCCAGATTCATGTTTTGGCGTCGTA
>MERZ01000043.1:10018-15167 GCA_001770785.1 Burkholderiales bacterium RIFCSPHIGHO2_12_FULL_61_11 | reverse complement strand
CCGCCAGAAAGATCATTCCCCTCGTTGCCACGCCAGGGGCGCAGCCCCAAGCTGCGTCGGCCGATACCGACGAGGTCATGGTTTCCCTGTATCAGGCGCAAAAGAAGATCTATCCGCGCAGCGTCTCGGGCTTGTTCTCCAGGTGGCGCTGGGGGCTGGTGTTGCTCACCCAACTGGTTTTTTATGGCCTGCCCTGGCTGGAATGGGGCCAGCGCCAAGCGGTTCTTTTCGACCTGGCGAGCCGGCGCTTTTACATCTTCGGACTGGTTCTTTACCCGCAGGATTTCATCTACCTCGCGGGTATCCTGGTCATTTCGGCCTTGTCGCTGTTTCTGTTTACGGCCGTGGCGGGCCGGCAGTGGTGTGGCTATGCGTGTCCGCAGACGGTGTACACCGAGATATTTCTCTGGCTGGAAAAACTGACTGAAGGCGACCGCTCGGCGCGCTTGCGGCTCGACGCCAGTCCCATGTCCCTGAACAAAGTTGCGCGCAAGGCCAGCAAGCAATTTTTGTGGATCGCACTGGCCCTATGGACGGGGTTCACCTTTGTGGGTTATTTCACGCCCATCAAGGAACTCGGCGTGAGTTTTTTGACTGCGGGCATGGGGCCGTGGGAAACCTTCTGGGTATTTTTCTATGGTTTTGCCACCTATGGCAACGCGGGCTACATGCGTGAGCAGGTATGCAAGTACATGTGTCCCTACGCAAGGTTCCAGAGTGCCATGTTCGACAAGGACACGCTGATCGTGACGTATGACGAGGCGCGTGGCGAGCCCCGTGGCGCGCGCTCCAGGAAGGCGGACCCCAAAGCGCTGAATTTGGGCGACTGCGTGGATTGCACGCTGTGTGTCCAGGTGTGCCCCACCGGCATCGACATCCGCAAGGGCCTGCAGTACGAATGCATCAGCTGCGCCGCTTGCATTGACGCGTGCGATACCGTGATGGACAAGATGAACTATCCGCGCGGTCTGATCCGCTACTCTACGGAAAATGCCGTGACGCAGGGCTGGACCCGCTCGCAGCTGCTGCGCCGGGTCTTGCGGCCGCGCGTGTTGGTCTATACCGCCATCCTGGGCGCGGTGACCTTTGCGATGTTGATCAGCCTGGCGTTGCGCTCGCCATTCAGGGTTGACGTGGTGCGTGACCGCGCATCGCTGGCCCGGATCGTGAACGGTGGCAAGATCGAGAATGTTTACCGGCTGCAGGTGATGAATGCCACTGAAGGCAAGCAGGACTATCGCATTACCGTGCAGGGCCTGCCGGGTCTGGCGCTTGCGTCCGAGAGCCTGATCACCGTTGATGCCACGCAGTCGCGCTGGGTTCCCGTGCGCCTGGAGTTGCCTTACGAGGGGGTGAGCGCAGGCTCGCATGCCATCCATTTTGAGATTGAAGCCATCAACTCCCAGGCCCGCGTGTCCGAGAAGTCGGTCTTCCTGGTGCCCCGCTAGCAAAGGAACTGTCATGCACAACCAACAAGCACAACCCTGGTGGAAGTTCGGACATGTGTGGCTGGTGATTGCCGGGCCGGCGATTGTCGTTGTGGCCTCATTCGTCACCCTGTATCTGGCCATCACCCTTCCAGATCCTGTGGATCCCCAGTACAACACCCAGCCACGGGCCCAAGCTCAGGCCGCCCCGCCGGATCGGGGCTCGGCGGCCAATTTGGCGCCTGCCATGCAGGCCCGAAATCACGCTGCAACGGGTGTGCCTGCGCCGTCAAAGCCCTGACTGTTTCGTGACCCTCAACCGGAGACAAAAAACATGCTTGCCCAACGATTGATGTGGATTGCCTGGCCCGCCTTCCTGGCGGCCAGTGTCATTGAAATGCTGGTATTTGCGGTGGTGGACCCGCAGGATTTGCAGTGGTTTGGGCACCCGCTGGCGATGTCTCGGCAAGGGGTTTACACGCTGGCCTTTTTTGTTTTCTGGATATTGACCATGGCCTCCAGCGCATTGACCACGCTGCTTTCCATGTCCCCTTTTGAGGTCAATCGCTGTCCTTTGCCGCTCGACGCACGCCCTGAGGGTTGCCCCAAGGAAGGCGGCTGCTGAAGGCAAGCCTTGTCGTGCGGGCGGCCGTGGCCGGCGTTACTGGCAGGATTGCTGGTTGTTGACGATCAGCTTGAGGGCCCCGGTGTTGACGATGCGCACATGCCGCTGCTGGACCTCCACGATACCGTCATCGACAAACTTCGAGAAGGTGCGGCTCACGGTTTCGAGCTTGAGTCCCAGGTAGCTGCCGATTTCCTCACGCGTCATGCGCAGCAGGAGTTCTGACTGCGAGAAACCACGGGCATGCAGGCGCTGCACCAGGTTGAGCAGGAATGCCGCCAGACGCTCCTCGGCCCGCATGCTGCCGAGCAGCAGCATCACGCCGTGCTCGCGAACAATTTCGCGGCTCATGATTTTGTGCACATGGCGCTGCAGGGAAGTGAACTCACGAGACAGTTCCTCAATACGATCAAATGGCATCAAGCACACTTCGGCGTCTTCCAGCGCCACGGCATTACAGGTGTGATGGTCGTTCACAATACCGTCCAGACCAATGATTTCGCCAGCCATCTGAAAGCCTGTGACCTGATCGCGCCCATCTTCGGTTGCAATGCAGGTCTTGAAGAAACCGGTGCGGATGGCGTACAGCGCGGTAAATTTTTCGCCATTGTTGAACAGCGTCGCTCCGCGCCTGACCTTCAGGCGGATACCGACGATTTCATCGATCCTGTCAAGCTCCTCGGCCTTCAAGCCCAGCGGCAGGCATAACTCGCGCAGGTTGCAGTTGGAACAGGCCACCTTGATGGCTTGGGTATTTATTGGCGGCATTTTGGCATCGCTGGCAGCCTCTGCCTGCCGACTCAACCCCCGGGCTGATGGCTTGGCATCAAACATGGCATTCTCCTGAGAGGGGGTGGGTCGTGGTCTGACACGGGCCTTGTTTACCATTGATCTATGTCAAAAAGAATGGGCGTATTTGACAGTACATTGTATCGACCTGTCCTGAGACGCATAGGCATGCATGGCGAAGAATCGTCATGAGCGCCGCTGCCACTGATTGTATGCCTACCCCATTTCCTGAATTGATTCGTCGCTTTAACGTATCCGGGCCGCGCTATACCTCGTACCCCACGTCAGATCGCTTTGTGGAAGCCTTCACGCCAGAGCACTGTGTCCAGGCGTTGGCGCAGCGCCGCAGTGGCGCAGCAGCCATGCTGCTGCCGCTAACCCTTTATGCGCACATTCCTTTTTGCGAATCGCTCTGCTACTACTGTGCCTGTAACAAGGTCATTACCAGGCACCATGAGCGTGGCCAGACGTACCTGCGCTACCTGAGCCGGGAGGTGGATTTGCACACCGCTCAGGTGGGCATGGGCCAGAATGTCAGTCAATTGCATCTGGGCGGCGGCACGCCCACGTTCCTGTGCGACAGCGAACTGCGCGACTTAATGGCCATGTTGCGGCGCAGTTTTGCGTTCGCTCCGGGCGCGGAATGCTCCATTGAAGTGGATCCGCGCACTGTCGACGCCTCCCGGCTGGCCACGCTGGCCGAGCTGGGTTTCAATCGCTTGAGCTTCGGCGTGCAGGATTTTGATCCCGCCGTGCAAAAGGCCGTCCATCGGGTTCAGCCCGCCGAGCAGCTGTTCGCGCTGATGGAGTCGGCGCGCGCTTTGGGTTTCGAGTCGGTCAACTTCGACCTGATTTACGGTCTGCCACGGCAGACGCCGGAATCATTCGATCGTACGCTGGCACAGGTCACTCAATTGCGACCGGACCGAATTGCGCTGTACGCCTACGTGCATCTGCCTGAGCGGTTCAAGCCACAACGTCGCATCGTTGCCGCTGAGTTGCCCTCCGCCGCCGCCAAGGTGTCCATGCTGTCGCGTTCGCTTTCGGCTTTTCAGGGTGCAGGTTATGTCTATGTGGGCATGGACCACTTCGCCTTGCCCAATGATTCACTGGCCGTGGCCAAGCGTCAGGGGCGCCTGCATCGCAACTTTCAAGGCTACAGCACCCAACCCAATCGCGACGTGATCGGTCTGGGCGTTTCGGCCATTGGCAAGGTCGGAGCGACTTACAGCCAGAACGCCAAGACACTGGACGAGTATTACGACGCCCTGGACCAGGGCCGCCTGCCAGTGGCGCGAGGTTTCGCGCTTTCGCGTGACGATCTGGTGCGGCGCGCGGTCATCATGGCGCTGATGTGCCAGGGACAATTGCAGTTCGAGTCGATCGAACTGGCTCATCTGATTGACTTCAAGAGCTACTTTGCCGCCGAGCTGGAGGCCTTGCGCGGCATGCAAGACAAGGGCCTGGTCGAGATCAACGACTGCGGCATCGAGGTCACGGCCATGGGCTGGTTCTTTGTGCGTGGGGTGGCCATGGTGTTCGACCGTTATCTGCAGGCTGACCGTACGCGTGCAAGGTTTTCCAGAATCCTCTAAAAACGCTTCATGCAGACATCACTGGCCGTGACGGCCTTGCTCATGGGGCTCGCCGGCGGGCCCCATTGCATTGCCATGTGCGGTGCGGCTTGCGCCGGCATCGGCAAGGCCGCGGGCGAGCGCGCACCCTCGACCATCTTGACCTTCCAGCTTGGCCGCCTGGCAAGCTATTCGGCCCTGGGCGCGCTGGCGGCGGCTTCCCTGCAGGGCCTGGGCTGGCTGACGACACAAACGGCCGTCATGCGTCCGGTCTGGACCCTATTCCATGTGGCGGCGCTGCTGCTGGGGCTGATGCTGCTCGTGCTGGCCCGTCAGCCGGTCTGGCTCGACACGACGGCACGGAGTGTCTGGAGCCGGGTTCGGGCGCTCCATGCCAATTGGGGGCGTGGCGCGCCGCTGGCCATTGGCGCGCTCTGGGCTTTCATGCCCTGCGGCTTGTTGTACTCGGCCCTGCTGGTGGCCGCGCTGAGCGGGGGGCCGCTGGATGGCGCCATGACCATGGCACTGTTCGCCCTGGGCAGCAGTGTGTCCCTCATGATCGGCCCCTGGCTGCTGCTACGCCTGCACGGGGGCGGCTCAGGCGAGTGGGGCATTCGCCTGGCCGGACTGGCGCTGATCGCCACTTCCGGCTGGGCCTTGTGGATGGGCCTGGCGCGCAATGCTGCCCCTTGGTGCGCAACCCCCTGAGAGGATGCTTGCAAATGCAAGCTGAC
>MERZ01000043.1:4833-10009 GCA_001770785.1 Burkholderiales bacterium RIFCSPHIGHO2_12_FULL_61_11 | reverse complement strand
CAGCTCGGCCGTGCCATTGCGCACATCCAGCGCGGGGTTCAGCTCCATCACGTCGAGTGATGCCATGCGCCCGGTGTCGGCAATCATTTCCATGCACAACTGGGCTTCGCGGTAAGTCGGGCCGCCCTTGACCGTGGTGGCCACGCCCGGCGCGATGGCGGCGTCAAGAAAGTCGACGTCAAAACTCACATGCAGATGGGTGTTTTCGTCGATGCCGTCGAGCGCGGCTTCCATGGTGTGGCGCATGCCCTCTTCATCGATGTAGCGCATGTCGAACACTTCCAGCCCGGCTTGCCTGACAAAGCGCTTTTCGCCTTCGTCCACGCTGCGGATGCCGATCTGCCGCAGGACTGAAGGCGCAATGGCAGGAAAAACATCGCTCATGCGAGTCAGTTCGTCAGGCCCGTAGCCACACAGCACGGCCACCGGCATGCCATGGGTGTTGCCAGTGGGGGTCAGGGTGCAAGTGTTGAAATCGGCATGGGCATCGAGCCACAGCACCCGCAGCTGCTTGCCGGCCTGCCTGCAGTGGCGCGCCACGGCGCTGATCGAGCCGATGGCCAGGCAGTGGTCGCCGCCGAGCAAAATTGGCAGATCACGCGCGGTCAACGCGGCATGGACGGCGTCATGAACCGAGCGGTTCCACACGGCAACTTCGGCCAGGTGGCGATAGCCATTGACGGGCGCCAGCCAGGGATTGGCCGGTCCACTGAGGTTGCCCTGGTCCGTCACGTCCAGACCATGACCTTCCAGCGTAGCCTGCAGTTCGGCAACGCGCAGCGCCTCAGGCCCCATGGAGGCGCCGCGCATACCCGCGCCAATATCGGTCGGCGCGCCAATGAGCCTGATGCGCTGGGTCACGTCGGGGCCGATTCAGCCGCGATAGGCCTGAGTGCCCGCGCGGAAGGGCTTGCAGGTGAGCGCGGGGTGCTGGCGCGCAACAGTCCAAACAGGTCTTTAGGGTTGTCCAGATGGGGGATCAAGTCGATTTTCCGGGACGGGTTCTGCTGCCGCTGCAGTTTATACAGATAGCGCAGCGCCGAGTAGTCTTCCAGCGCAAAACCGACCGAGTCAAAGATCGTCACCTCGGCCGCTGACGCACGGCCGGGCGCGGCGCCGCTGAGCACCTGGGCGAACTCGGTCACGGCGAAGTCGGCAGGCAGTTGCTGGATCTCGCCCTCGGTGCGCGACTGGGGCTCGTACTCCACAATCACGCGGGCGTCGGACC
Organism: Burkholderiales bacterium RIFCSPHIGHO2_12_FULL_61_11; assembly: GCA_001770785.1. GTDB lineage: Bacteria > Pseudomonadota > Gammaproteobacteria > Burkholderiales > Burkholderiaceae_C > Polaromonas. The sequence continues at coordinate 8,781 of MERZ01000043.1, read as the reverse complement.
GCCGCAGGATGTCGGGGTGTAACTCGGTCTTGCCGGGGCAGTCGCCACCCACGGCGTTCAGGTGCATGCCGGGCGCGATCATCCCGGGCGTCAGAATGGTGGCGTTGCATTTGTCGGCCGTGAGGGTGGTCACGATGTCGGCGCCGGCCACGGCGTCGGTGGCGGAGCGGCAGAGCGTCACCTGCAGATCGCGCTCGCCGAGTGCGTGGAGGTTGCGTGCCAGTTTTTCTGTCGCGTGGCCATCTACGTCATACAGCCTGAACTCGCGAATGCCCAGCATGTGGTGAAACGCGATCGTCTGGAATTCGCTTTGCGCGCCATTGCCAATCAAGGCCATGACCCGGCTGTCCGGCCGAGCCATCCAGCGTGCGGCCAGTGTCGACATGGCCGCCGTGCGCAAGGCCGTGCTGACGGTCAGCTCGGACAGCAGCAGGGGATAGCCGGTTTCAACATCCGCCAGAACGCCGAAAGCGGTGACGGTCAGCAGGCCGCGGGCGGTGTTCTTGGGGTGACCGTTGACGTACTTGAACGAGTACATCTGGCCGTCGCTGGTGGGCATCAGCTCAATCACGCCCCCTGGCGAATAAATGGCGTGGCGTGCCGACTTGTCAAATTCGCCCCAGCGCCGGTAATCGGCTTCAATTTCCGCCGCCAGGCCTTCCATGAACCGTGCGGGTCCGACGCGGCCCACGATGCGCTGTATGCCTTCAATGCCAATGTACTCAACCATGATCGGGGATTCCTCACTATGCCTGTTTCTTCAATCGTCTGTAGCGGCAGGGCGCTCAACGCAGTCCGATCCGCCACCGTAAAAATTCATTCTGCCAAGCAATGGCGCTAAACAAAAGCCAATAAACTGCTAAATTAACTGAACAAATTGTACAAATAGCCATTCATGGTTAACGATTAGTCATTAAAATCAGTGCATGGACGATACCGACCGCCAACTCATTTCGCTGCTGCGAGACAACGCCCGGGCCTCGGTCGCGTCCTTGGCGAAGGTCTTGCGTGTGTCACGGGGTACCGTGCAAAACCGGCTGAACAAGCTTGAAACCGACGGCACCATCGTGGGCTATACGGCGCGGCTCAGGCCGCAGGTTGAGGCCCATCAAATTCGCGCGCTGATGACGGTGGCCGTCGATGGCAACCGCATCGACCATGTGCTTAGCGCGCTGCGCGGCGACCCGGCCGTGAGCGCGCTGCACACCACCAATGGCCGTTGGGACATCGTGGCCGAGTTGCGCGCCGACAGCCTGGAAGCCTTTGACCGCGTGCTTGGGCGCATCCGCCTGCTTGACGGCATTGCCAACACCGAGACCAGCCTGCTGTTGTCAACCAGCAAGCTGTAGCACTAGCAATAGGACGACTGCGGCCATCCCCAGAAGCTAAACTTGGCAACCATGAACCTGGCCGCCGCCCAACTGTCCGAGCACCTCAAGCGGGGACTCAAAAGTCTCTATACCCTGCATGGCGACGAGCCTTTGCTGATGCAGGAGTTTGCCGATGCCTTGCGCACGGCGGCGCGCCTTCAGGGCTACACCGAACGCACGGTACACACGGCGGCCGGGGCACATTTTGACTGGAGCGGGGTGCTGGCCAGTGTTGGCTCGTCAAGCCTGTTCGCCGACAAGCAGATTGTGGAAATCCGCATTCCCGGCGGCAAGCCCGGCAAGGACGGTTCCGTGGCGCTGCAGCAACTGGCCGAGCGCGCCCAGGGCCATGACGCCACGCTGACCTTGATCATGCTGCCCAGGCTGGACAGCATGACCAGCAAGGGCGCATGGTTTGGCGCGCTCGAGAGCTTTGGCGTCACCGTCAAGTTCGACCCGATCGACCGCCGCGCCTTGCCACAGTGGATTGCGCAGCGCCTGCAGCTGCAGGGCCAGCGCGTGGCAGCGGGCGAAGAGGGCCAGCGCACCTTGCAGTTTTTTGCCGACCGGGTCGAAGGCAACCTGCTGGCCGCGCACCAGGAAATCCAGAAGCTGAGCCTGCTCTACCCCCCCGGCGCGGACAACGCGTGCGTGGTGCTCGGTTTCGACCAGGTTGAAAACGCCGTGCTCAATGTCGCGCGCTACGACGTGTTCAAGCTGTCGGAAGCGGTGCTGGGCGGGCATGCGCTGCGTGTGGCGCGCATGCTGGACGGCCTGCAGGCCGAAGGCACTGCTGAAGTGCTGGTGCACTGGGCCCTGGCCGAGGATATACGCAGCATGAAGCGCGTGAAAGACGCGCTGAGCGCTGGCCGGCCCATGCCCATGGCGCTGCGCGAAAACCGCGTTTGGGGCGCCAGGGAAAAACTGTTTGAGCGGGTGCTGCCCGGCATGAGCGACACCGCCCTGGCGCAGCTGCTCCATGCCGCGCACAAGGTGGACGGCATCGTCAAGGGGCTGAAACAGCCCGACTGGCCGCTGGACAGCTGGCAAGCGCTGCACCGGCTCGCGGGCATGGTGTGCGCGCAGTGCGCCGCGCCGTTGCCGGGGCCCCGCGAGCCACGCGTTGCTGCGAACGGTGCAAGAAGATAGCCGCATGGCGCAGACGGCTTCCCTGTCCAGCAAGCTCATCCGCATCGGCGTGGGCCTCTTGATGGTCGCCTTGACCTCCATTGGGCTGACCTTGTGGGTGACCTGGCAGCTTGAAGGGGGTGCCGCGGCCGTCAACGAAGCCGGGCGCATGCGCATGCAGACCTGGCGGCTGGCCAGCTCGGTGCAGGCGGGCGTGTCACGCGCCGAACTTCAGGGCCTGGTGGGCCGGTTTGATGAGAGCCTGGCTGTCTTGCGCACCGGTGACCCATTGCGGCCGCTGTTCGTCCCCTGGGATGAACAGGTTCAGGCGCGCTTTGCCGTTGTTGAGTCGCTCTGGCGCGAGCAGCGCCCGCAGTGGCTGGCCGAGCCGGCACTGACGACCCAAGCCGCGGTGCGGGCGGCCGGCGATTTTGTTGACGCCATAGACCGCCTCGTGCTCGTGATCGAGCAGCATCTGTCGCGGCTGACGGCTATTTTGAATTTGGTCCAGTTCGTGATGATGGTGCTGGCCATCGGCGCTGCCGTGCTCATGCTTTATACCGGCTACCAGTATGTGATCAACCCCCTCGGGCAGCTTCGGCAGGGGCTGCGCAAGGTCGAGTCTGGCGATTTTTCCACGCGCGTCGAGGTCGATACGCAGGACGAATTTGGCCAGGTGGCGGGGAGTTTCAACCGCATGGCCGCAACCCTGCAATCGCTCTATGAAGGCCTGGAATCCAAGGTCGAGGCCAAGACGCGGCGCATCGAGGCGCAGCGCGCGCGGCTCGAGTCGCTTTACGAGGTCAGCGCCTTTCTGGCCCAGGCCAACAGCATCAACGAACTGGCGCGCGGCTTTGCCCAGCGCGTGCGAACCATCATGAAGGCCGATGCCGCGGCCGTCCGTTGGTCCGATGAGGCCAGCCAGCGCTATCTGATGCTGGCATCAAGTTGTTTCCCGCAGGACCTGGTCGAGGAGGAGCGCAGCCTGCTGGCGGGTGCCTGCGCCTGCGGCAACCTGCGGCCGGATGCGCGTACGCGCGTGATCCCGATCCTGAGTCATGACGAGGCGCCGGTGCGCCATTGCGCCCGGGCGGGGTACGAAAGCGTGGTCAGTGTGCCGGTCCGGCTCCAGCAGCGCCTGCTGGGCGAGTTCAACCTGTTCTTCCGTTCTCCCGTCATGCTGAGCGCGGACGAGACCGAACTGCTGGATGCGCTGGCCAGTCATCTTGCCAGCGCCCTGGAGGGTTTGCGCGCCGCCGCCCTGGAGCGTGAAGCGGCCGTCGCCGAGGAGCGTGCCCTGCTGGCGCGCGAATTGCACGACTCGATTGCGCAGTCGCTGGCCTTTCTCAAGATCCAGGTGCAGTTGCTGCGGGCCGCGGTCCAGCAGGGCCAGGCGCCACACGTCCAGACGGCACTCGACGAACTGGACACCGGGCTGCGCGAAAGCATT
>MERZ01000043.1:0-4729 GCA_001770785.1 Burkholderiales bacterium RIFCSPHIGHO2_12_FULL_61_11 | reverse complement strand
CCGCTGCCATCGGACGTGCAGGTGCAGGTGCTGCATGTCGTGCAGGAGGCGCTGTCCAATGTGCGCAAGCACGCCGGGGCGACGCAGGTTGGTCTTGAGGTGCTCAAGGGCGCGCGCTGGCGCTTTGTGGTGAGCGACAACGGCGCCGGCTTTGACACCCACCAGAGCCGCGCCGAATCGCATGTGGGTCTAAGAATCATGCGTGAGCGTGCCGAACGCATCGGCGCCGAGGTCAAGGTCGCCTCCGGTCCGGGGCAGGGAACCACGGTGACGCTGACGCTGCCGCAGCACCCGGTGACGGGGGCAAGCGTGGCGACGATCAGCCTGGACCTCGCGCTGCTCGCCGATCCAGCGCACGGCGACTGAGGAAAAAAAATGATGAAACCGATTCGACTGCTGGTGGTTGACGACCACGCCCTGTTTCGCCGGGGACTGATCGCGCTGCTTTCGCAGGATGAGCGCTTTGCCGTGACCGGCGAGGCCGGTGATATCGGGGAGGCCCTGCGTTGCGTGGCGCGCGCCAGGCCGGACCTGATCCTGCTGGACAACCATTTGCCGGGCGTTCTTGGCGTTGCCGGGATCGCCACGCTGAAGGACGCCGCCCCGGGCACGCGTATCCTGATGCTGACCGTGAGCGAGAACGAGGACGATCTGGCAGCGGCGCTGCTGGCCGGTGCCGACGGCTATCTGCTGAAAACCGTGGAACTCGATCACCTGTCGGAGTTCATCGTCAAGGTTCTTGCCGGCGAGTCGGTGGTCAGCCCGGAAATGACGACCAAACTGGTCACGGCCTTCCGCGCCAAGGCGCCGTCCGGCGGGGCGGGCGAGACAGCGGCAATGGCGGCCGGCCGCGCGAGTGACGATCCGTTAGCGGTTTTGAGTGGCGGTTCGGCCATTGATTTGCTGTCCGCCCGCGAGCGCGAAGTCCTGGCGCTGATCGCGCTCGGCGATAGCAACAAGATGATTGCGCGCAAGCTCGACATCGCCGAGACGACGGTCAAGATTCACGTTCAGCATATCCTGCGCAAGTTGCAGTTGAGCTCTCGCGTGCAGGCCGCCGTCTACGCAGCCAGCCAGGAACTGGGCTAATCGCAGTTGATCTGGATCAACTGCCCTTCAGTTTGATTCGGAAGTAGTTCTTCGGAACGATGGTGGCCGGGGCTGCCATCGTTCCTCTGGCGCGGCGTCACGTTCCAATGGCGGATAGTCAAGCGTTCAGGAAAAGAACAAAGTCATGCCATGTCTTTTGGAGAAAAAGAGCATGACCTCTGAACTGAGAAACTCAAAAAAGGCCTGGTCGGTGCTGATTGTCAGCACGCTGGCTTTTACCGTTTGCTTCATGGTGTGGATGATGTTTGCGGTGATTGGCGTGCCGCTGAAAAAAATACTTGACCTCAATTCGACCCAGTTCGGCGTGCTCATGGCGATGCCGGTGCTGACGGGTTCCCTGGTCCGCGTCCCGCTGGGCATCTGGACCGACAGGCACGGCGGACGCGTTGTCATGGCCGTGCTGATGGCGATCACGGTGCCGGCGATCTGGCTCATGAGTTACGCCACCGAATATTGGCATTTCATCGTGATCGGCCTGTTCGTCGGCTTGGCAGGCGGCTCTTTTTCGGTGGGTACGCCCTATGTGGCCCGCTGGTTTCCAAAGAAGCGCCAGGGCATGGCCATGGGTGTGTTCGGTGCCGGCAACTCGGGCGCGGCGGTCAATAAATTTCTGGCGCCGGTCATTCTGGTGGCCTTCGGCTGGGCCATGGTGCCCAAGGTGTATGCGGCCATCATGCTTGGCACCGTCGTGCTGTTCTGGCTGTTCAGTTACAGCGAGCCAGCGCATCTGGTGCCCCGCCATGTCAAGTTCAGCGACCAGCTCAAGTCGCTGAAAGATCCAAAGGTCATCAAGTACTGCCAGTACTACAGCATTGTGTTCGGCGGCTATGTGGCATTGAGCCTGTGGATGGTGCAGTACTACGTCGGTGAGTATGGTCTGGACATCCGCGTGGCGGCTCTCCTGGCCGCCTGCTTTTCGCTGCCAGGCGGCGTGTTGCGCGCCTTTGGCGGCGTGCTGTCCGACAAGTACGGTGCGCACAGCATGACCTGGTGGGTGCTGTGGGTGAGCTGGATCTGCCTGTTCCTGCTGTCCTACCCGCAGACCGACTTCACCATCCTCACGGTCGACGGTCCGAGGACTTTTCACGTCGGCCTGAACGTCTATGTGTTCACGGTACTGATGTTCACCTTGGGCGTTGCCTGGGGCTTTGGCAAGGCCAGCGTGTTCAAGTACATCAGCGACGACTATCCCCACAACATTGGCACCATCAGCGGCATCGTCGGACTGGCCGGCGGCCTGGGCGGCTTTGCGCTGCCTATCCTGTTCGGCGTGATGATGGACCTCACGGGGATCCGTTCCAGCGCCTTCATGCTCATGTACGGCATCGTCTGGGTCTCGCTGATCTGGATGTACTGGACCGAAGTGCGCCGCGCAGATGTGGTTGGCGGCGACGGCACTGGCGCGCAAGCCTGAAACCGGACTCTTTACGAAAGAACGCCCATGAATACAAAAAAACATTCCAGGGTCGACATCGCCGACTGGCGCCCCGAGGACGAGCAGTTCTGGGAAAGCACCGGCAAGCGCGTGGCCTACCGCAACCTCTGGATTTCCGTGCCGGCCCTGCTGTGCGGCTTTGCCGTCTGGGGCATGTGGGGCATCATCACCGTGCAGATGCTCAACCTGGGCTTTCCGTTCAGCCAGGCCGAGCTGTTCACGCTGACCGCCATCGCCGGGCTGGCCGGCGCCACCATGCGCATTCCGGCCGCGTTCCTGATCCGCCTGGCCGGCGGGCGCAACACCATCTTCCTGACGACCGCCATGCTGCTGGCGCCAGCCATCGGCACCGGCATCGTGCTTCAGCACCCCGAATGGCCGCTGTGGACGTTCCAGGTGATGGCGCTGTGGTCCGGCGTGGGGGGCGGCAACTTCGCCAGTTCCATGTCCAACATCAGCCCCTTTTTCCCCAAACGTCTGCAGGGCACGGCACTCGGCATCAATGCGGGTCTGGGCAACCTGGGCGTGACCACCATGCAGATCGTCATTCCGCTGGTGATGACGATGAGCCTGTTCGGCAGCTTTGGCGGCGAGCCGATGACGCTGGTAAAGGACAGTGGCTGGATTTTTGGCAAGATCGCCGCTGGCACGCCCACCTGGATCCAGAACGCCGGCTTCGGCTGGCTGCTGTCGCTGGTGCCGCTGTCGGTGCTGTGTTTCTTCGGCATGAACAATCTGCTGACGGTTTCCCCCGATATCGGCGGCACGATCCCGGCCTTCCTCAAGATCACCTTGCTCTACACGGTGTCCTTCGTGCCGACCATTGCCGGGCTGTACCTTTATTTGCCCAAGCCCACCGGCCTGGGCTTGCTGAACATGTGGCTTGCCATGCCGCTGATCGTGGTCAGCATGCTGCTGCTTCTGAAGCTGACCGCCTTCGGCACGATGAAGGAAGGCCTTGCCAAGCAGTTCGCCATTTTCAGCAACAAGCACACCTGGACGCTCACGCTGCTCTATATCGTGACCTTCGGCTCATTCATTGGTTTTTCGATGGCGCTGCCGCTGGCGATCACGGTGATCTTCGGCTTTAGCCATGTGCCGGACGCAGCCGGCGTCATGCAGCATGCGTTGAAGAATCCGAATGCGCCATCGGCCCTGACCTATGCCTGGATCGGTCCCCTTGTCGGCGCGCTGACCCGACCCGTCGGCGGCTGGATATCGGACAAGGTCGGCGGCTCCATCGTGACGCAGATTATTTCCGCCGTCATGGTGGTGGCCTCGGTCGCGCTCGGCTACGTGATGCTGCTGGCCTACAAGTCGGCCTCGCCCGAACAGTACTTTGTGGTGTTCATGGTGTTGTTCGTGCTGCTGTTCGCGGCCAGCGGCATCGGCAACGGCTCCACTTTTCGCACCATTGGTGTCATCTTTGATCGCCAGCAGGCCGGTCCGGTGCTGGGCTGGACCTCGGCCATTGCCGCCTACGGTGCCTTCATTGCACCGGTGGTGATCGGCGCGCAGATCAAGGCCGGAACGCCCGAAAACGCGATGTACGACTTTGCCATCTTTTACGCGCTGTGCCTGGTGCTCAACTGGTGGTTCTACCTGCGCCCTGGCGCGGAGATTAAAAACCCCTGAAAAAGTATTGCAAAAGTCTCAACACTGCCCTGTTCCAAAAGCTGCTACCGGAGAATCAAATGAGCCATTTTCTTGATCGACTAAGCTATTTTTCCAGCCCGAAAGAATCGTTCTCGGGCAGTCACGGCGTCACCACGGCTGAAGACCGTACCTGGGAGGATGCCTACCGCAACCGCTGGGCCCACGACAAGATCGTGCGCAGCACGCATGGCGTGAACTGCACCGGTTCGTGCTCGTGGAAAATTTACGTCAAGGGCGGCATCGTGACCTGGGAAACCCAGCAGACCGATTACCCGCGCACGCGCTGGGACATGCCCAACCACGAACCGCGCGGCTGCGCCCGGGGCGCTTCGTATTCGTGGTATCTCTACAGCGCCAACCGGGTGAAATACCCGATGGTGCGCGCGCGCCTGCTCAAACACTGGCGCGAAGCGCGCCTGAGCCTGGCGCCGGTCGAGGCCTGGGCCGCTATCGTCCAGGACGACGCCAGGCGGCGCGACTATCAGAGCGTGCGCGGCCTGGGCGGCTTTGTGCGTTCAACATGGGAAG
>MERZ01000042.1 GCA_001770785.1 Burkholderiales bacterium RIFCSPHIGHO2_12_FULL_61_11 | reverse complement strand
GTTTCTGGCCTTCAGTAAGTCAATCGCAGCGGATTTCAGGACCGGAAAGGCGGGTCCACCTTTTTTAGGGTGACAGGACCGTCCGGCAGGTCACCGCAGATGAAGAAACTCGGGCAGCGCGGGCAAGTGCGCGCTTCTATTTTTGGAGGAAAATCGCCTGAACGGACGCTGCGGACTATGTCTTGGACCTTTTGGCGTCGAGTCTCAAGCTTTTTTGCAGAAATCGACATCGGTTCCGTCGTCTCGCTGGTCAAATAAGTCACTTCGACCTGCGCCTGACCGCCGTAGGTCTGCACCGCGGCGAGATGAAGTATCGTGTATTCGATGTCGTCAAAGGCATTGGATCGCGGCTTGCCAGTCTTGACCCGCCGAACCACAACCTGGCCGCGTTCACCTTTGGCCACACCGTCTGGTTTAACGAAAATATCGCCTTCCGCCCAGCCCAAAGAGATTGGCGTTACAGGAGAACGTATTCCAGACCTTCGTGTTTCGATGAGGTAATCTACCAAGCGACGGCCGATGCGACGGTAGTCTTCTGCATACCCATGATCCACCGCACCTTTGACTTGCCATGCTTCCTCGAAACGAGCGCCTAATTCAATTTCACTTGGGTCCGTGGTTTCATGGACGGTCTTCAGCCAATCAAATACGTCGCTGACCACGTTGTGCATCTTCATGAAAGCCGTTTCCGTACGGCGTCCGCCAAGCTTGAGCACATGTGTGTACAAGAATCGGCGTGGGCATCGATCGAAGAGGTTGACCTCGCCGTCAGTCCAGATTGGTTTTTCTTCCCAGGCAATCCGAATTGCTGTAGCCCCAGACTCTGCCCTCTTCCGCTGGAGTGGATTTTGGGGCCGGACAACCAAATGATCAATCGCGGGAATGAACTTCGAAGGGTTTCGCCTTTTGCCGTCGGATTGAACCGAGGACGCATAGAGAACAAGTTGGTTACGGGCACGCGACAGTGCGACGAAGAACAGGCATTCCTCCTCCTCATCGTGCCCTGCCTTCACTGCCTCTAGCCCCGTCAAGCTGCTGGAACCGTGTATCAGGCCGTCGGGCGGTATGCAACGCGGTGTCATGTTATTGCGTGGCAAACCGGAGGTGACCATGCCTGGAATATGCACGGTGTCGAACTCAAGACCTTTGCTTGCATGAATCGTCATCAGCCGCACGGCGTCGATGCCTTCGGCGACCGCCGGCAGATGGCGCAGGCCGCGATCCTCCGATAGCAGGACGAGCCGACGGATTCGATCGAGCATACGGACGCTTGGAATACCAGCGCCCGATGGCTGGCGGCGGCAGAAGTTGAGGAACTGCCACAGCGCAAGGCCTTTCATCCGGCTCTGAGGGTCGTCCGCAAGGTGTACCGCCTTCGCGAGCCCGATCCGGTCAATGACCAACGTCGTCAAGATCGTCCAAGGGTTTCCCGTGGGATTCACACCATCAAAGAGACTGGCGATACGCCCCAAGGCGGTTGCGCTGTCCGCCGTCAAAGCCAGTCGAGTTCCTGCCTGTTTCCAGTCGAGGGCCGCTGCACCGCTTTCCCTGAGGTGAGCGACGATTTGCATGACATCCTGCAATGGCATTGGGTGCGCCGACATCGTGGCCGCTCTGATGAGTCCGACGGCATAAGGGTCGGCCAGCATCGAAAGCAAAGCGAGAAGGTCTTTGATTTCCGGCCGCTCGAAAATGCTTCCCAGATGCAGGACCGGAATGCCCCTCGCCTCCAACCCTTCCGCGATATTACTTAGGCGTGCATTGGATGCGCAAAGCAGCGCCTGCTTGCGATACGGAACTCCTGCGTCTTGCTGTGCTTGGATCGCGGCAGCAATGGCTGAAATTTCGTCGTCAGTTGTCCCTACCACCCGAAACTCCGTTACTGCATTCGAAGGTTCTCTATGAGCAGTTAAGCGCAGTGGTAGAGCGCCTGCCGAGGCTTTCATCGTACCGGCGAACGCGGTGAAAACGTCGATAACTTGCTGCGTGGACCGATAGTTCACACATAGCGGGCGTGTCTGCGCTCCAGGAAAATCGACGGCGAACTGTGCCATGTTGGTGGCCGATGCCCCGCGAAACCTGTAAATGGATTGTCGTGAATCTCCCACAACCCACAGATTCTGACCATCACCTACGATCGCCTTCAACAATCGCACCGATGCGCGATTGACATCCTGATACTCATCGACCAATACGTGCTTATGGCGCGCCCTCAAGGCGTCTCTCACCTCCGGGTCAGTTTCAACCAGCCTTACTGGTTGAGCCACAAGGTCGCCAAAATCGATCATGTCTCGTGATGCCATCAAACGTTCGTAGGTTTCGAAGAGCAGTGCTACCTCCAGGCACTTCTCCGCACGAATGATCGCTTCGGCATCTTGGGCAGCCTTGCT
>MERZ01000041.1:203-2398 GCA_001770785.1 Burkholderiales bacterium RIFCSPHIGHO2_12_FULL_61_11 | reverse complement strand
GAGGGTGCGAAAACGCACTGATTTCATCATCGGCACTTCGCCTTCTTTCAGCGGCATGCGTTCGTCGTCAACCATGATCAAGGTGCCATCGCGATCCACGACCGGGCGCTGCTTGGCGAAATACAGCGGCACGATGTCGATGTTTTCCAGATGAATGTATTGCCAGATGTCGAGTTCCGTCCAGTTGGACAGCGGGAACACGCGGATGCTTTCGCCCTTGTTGATCTTGCCGTTGTAGATATTCCACAGTTCCGGGCGCTGGTTTTTCGGATCCCAGCGATGGTGGGTGTCGCGGAACGAATAGACACGTTCCTTGGCGCGGGATTTCTCTTCATCCCGACGCGCACCGCCAAAAGCAGCATCGAACTTGTATTTGTTCAGTGCCTGCTTCAAACCTTCAGTTTTCATCACATCGGTGTGCTTGGCGCTGCCGTGCGTGAACGGGCCGATGCCCTGTTTCACACCTTCTTCGTTGATATGCACGATCAGGTCGAAACCGTATTTCTTCACGACCTGATCCCGGAACGAGATCATTTCCTTGAACTTCCACGTGGTGTCAACGTGCATCAATGGAAAGGGCAGCTTGCCCGGCGCAAACGCCTTGCGTGCCAGATGCAGCATGACCGCCGAGTCCTTGCCGATGGAATAGAGCATGACCGGACGGTCAAATTCGGCAGCGACTTCACGGATGATATGGATGCTCTCGGCTTCCAGTTGCTTCAGATGCGTCAGGTGATGGGTTGACGCCAGGTCTTGATTTGAATTCGACATAAAAGCGTTTGCTCGTAAAAACGTGGGCTCGGTGGTGATTTATCAGGCCTGAACGGCCCGTCTGCTGCAAAGGCGCGTCACTATACCAGAACTCTAAAATAAGCATAAGCGAGGATCATGCGCCCTGATCCGGGCGCACGGGTGATGTGGCTTATGCCTTGCGGCTCCGCCCATACATTTTGAGATATAGCAGAGGCACCACAAACACGGTCAGAAAGGCGGAGCTGATGGCACCGAAGATCAGGCTGAGGGCGAGGCCTCCCATGACCGGGTCGGGGATGATGATGGCAGTGCCGAGCGCAATGGCCAGCGTGGTCAGCAGAATCGGAATCAGGCGCAAGGCTCCGGCTTCGACAGCGGCCTGCTCCAGTGCAATGCCCTGTGCTGTCCGTTCCTGGATGAAATCTACCAGCAGCAGAGAATTGCGCACGACGACGCCGGCCAGCGCAATCACGCCGATCATCGAGGGGGCGGTGAATGTCTGGTCGAACGCCCAGTGCGCGGGGAACACGCCAATCATGGCCAGTGGTATCGACACCATGACCAGCAAGGGCAGGCGAAACGAGTGGTAATAGGCGACCAGCAGGAAGTAAATCAGCAGGATGGATATGCCCATGGCCAGGCCCAGATCGCGAAAGGCATCCAGGGTTAGGCGTAGTTCGCCATCCCAGAGCAGGCGGAAACCTTCGAGCGTGTCGGGTTTTTCTGGCCGCAGTCCGAGATTGCTGGTGGTCAGCGTGCCATATGTGCCCGAGGCATCCTTGAGGACAAGACCGTTGAGCTGCTGATCCAGCGCCAGCACAGCGTAGGCCGGTGCACTGTCGGCCAGCTCGCCGCCGACATAGGCAACGCGCTCGGCGTTCTTATGCAGAATGGGCCGGGATTTTATGCCCGGCACCACATCCACCACACTGGACAGCGGCACCAGTTCGCCTTGAGCGTTACTCAGCGTAATCTGAGCCAGACGCTCCGGCGTCACGCGCTGCTGATAGGGCAGCAGCAGACGCAGTGGAATCGGCAGGCGCGATTCGTCACTGCGCAGGGTGTTGACCTCGGCCCCCTGCAGGGCTAGCTGCAAGGCTTCGGCCACAGCGGGCACCGAGAGTCCGGCCAGATGTGCGCGTTCCTGATCGATGGCGAACTGAAATTCGGGAATGTCGTCCGGCACGCTGGTCCATACCTCCGCCATGTCCCAAGTCTGCCGGAACGCCTGTTCGATCTGCATCGCGAGCGCCTCGCGACGGGTATGATCGGTGCCGTAGATTTCGGCCAGCACAGTCGCTTTGACCGGCGGTCCGGGCGGATCTTCGACCAGTTGCATCGTGGTTTCCGGATGGGCTTGGGTCAGGCGATCCAACTTCTGTCGCAACTGTTTGACGATGTCGATTGAGCGCAGGTCGCGCTCGGACTTGTCGGTCAGGTTG
>MERZ01000041.1:0-171 GCA_001770785.1 Burkholderiales bacterium RIFCSPHIGHO2_12_FULL_61_11 | reverse complement strand
GGCCCCACTGCCACGCAACTGGCCATTGAAATCAATGACCGAGGGCAGGCCGACGAACGTTTGCAGATTGACCACTTGCGGCTCGTTCAGCAGTACCGCTTCGATGTCGCGCACCAGACGATCGGTGTTTTCCAGGGGTGTGAAGTCGGGCATTTGCACCGTGATCAGAAA
>MERZ01000040.1:4198-6091 GCA_001770785.1 Burkholderiales bacterium RIFCSPHIGHO2_12_FULL_61_11 | reverse complement strand
GTCGCCATTGATAGTGCACCGGGACAAGGCACCTGCGTCGAAGCGCACATTCCGCTGCTCCAGGCAAGAGGCGCGAAATGATCAGGATTGTCATCGCCGACGACCATGCCATCATCCGGGAGGGGCTCAAGTGCATCATCGCCTCGGTCGACGACATGGCAGTGGTGGGCGAGGCTGCGGACGGTATCGAAGTGATGCAGCGCGTGCGCGCATCCGATTTCGAGGTGCTGGTGCTGGACCTCTCCATGCCCGGGCGCAGCGGCATGGAGTTGATCAAGCTGGTGCATGGGGAGAAGCCCAAGACGCACATCCTCGTTCTCAGCATGCACCAGGAGTTGCAGTACGCCATACGCGCCATCAAGTGCGGTGCCAGCGGCTACCTGACCAAGGAAAGCGCGCCGGCGCAGCTGATCCAGGCTCTGCGCAGGGTTGCCGCGGGCGGCGCTTTCATCAGCACCGAGGTGGCCGAGCAACTGGCCTTGGGCGTGATGCAGGGCGGCGCTGCGCCGACCCACGAGTCGCTGTCGAACCGGGAGTTTGAGGTGTTCCGCTTGCTCGCTGACGGCGTCTCGGTGACCGACATTGCCGTGGGCCTGAAGCTCTCGGTCAAGACCATCAGCACCCACAAGGCCAACCTGATGCAAAAGATGGGCCTGCAAAACCACAGCGAACTGGTCCGCTACGCCATCAGACACGGCGTGAGTGAACCGCTGGAGCCCTGAACCCGGACGCCGTGACGGGTGCGCTTGATGCTTGTCAAGTCGTGCCGGGCGCTTAAGCTTTATGGTTGCGGGATTGCAACCTGTAGAAGGAGTGGGTCCATGAAAACTTCCCTGACACAACTATTGGTTCATCTGGATGCCTCGCCGCAGGCGGTGCAGCGACTGGAGGCCGCGTGCCGGATCGGGCAGTCGCATGGCGCCGCGGTGACTGCTCTGTATGCTGTGACGCCCCGCTTTGTGGAGCTGCCCTTCTCTCCCGAGGTCGGGCAAGGCATCGCGGCCGCCTTGCGCGAGATCGACGACGAGCAGCGGATTCGTGCGCGCACCGCATTCGAGCAGTCGCTCGCGACGACCGGCAGCAGCGCCGCATGGGCCGAGGTTCGTGACGATCCCATCATGGCGGCGTTCGCGCAGCAGGCGCTTTATGCGGATCTGCTGGTGCTGGGCCAGCACGACCCTTCCAGCACGTCGGCCGACGGCGTTTCGTCCGATTTCTCCGAGACCGTGATGACCGCAAGCGGCAGGCCGGCATTAATTCTGCCTTACATCGGTGCTGCCCCCAATTTTGGAGAAACCGTGGTGATCGCGTGGAAGCCGACCCGCGAGGCGGCCCAGGCTGTGAGCGCCGCCTTGCCCTTCCTGCAGCGTGCGCGGAGCATCCACGTCCTGGCTTGGTCTGGCGCAGAAGAAGCGGCGATTGGCGGTGACCGGCTGGACCTGAACGGCTACTTCAAGCTGCGCGGGGTGGAAGCGACCTGGCACCGTGAGGGTGAGGAGCCCGAGGCACTGGGCGACTTGCTGCTGTCGCGTGCCTTCGACCTGGGTGCCGACCTGCTGGTGATGGGCTGCTATGGCCATGGCCGGGCCCGCGAATGGATCTTGGGCGGCACCTCTCGCACGGTGCTGCGGTCCATGACATTGCCGGTGCTGATGGCGCATTGATGCCGTCAAGAGGCGCGGTTCAATGGGCTTGTGCCTTCGCGTTACGAGCGCCGCGATTGATACAGGTCAACTCTGGCCCGCGTTCCCGGCGTTATCGTGAACTCATTCTTCAACAACTGGGTCACAACCATGAAACCTGACTGGATCCTGATTGCCAATGCCACCCATGCACGGTTGCTGCGTCGTGAAAACGGCGGCCTCATGATAGTGCTTGAAACCTTCGACCACC
>MERZ01000040.1:3471-4172 GCA_001770785.1 Burkholderiales bacterium RIFCSPHIGHO2_12_FULL_61_11 | reverse complement strand
CACCCGGCAAGCCGCAGCAAGGTCAGCGACCTGGCCGACGACAAAATGGGACGCGAGGATTCCGACACCAGTTTCGGCGGATCGGCCTACCAGCCGCGCGTGGACGCCAAGCAGAAGGAGCATGAGCGCTTCGCACGCCAACTGGCCGATCATCTGGAGCAGCAGGCCCTGCAGGGTAACTTCCGTTCGCTCGCCATCTTTGCGTCCAGCCCCTTCCTGGGTGAGCTCAAGGCTGAACTTGGCGACGCCAGCGCGCGCCTGTTGTCCAGCACCCACGACGTGGACCTCACCAGCTTTGGCCTGACCGAACTGGAGCAGCGCGTCGCGCACGAACTAAGGCCTGCAGCGGGCTGAAAAAGTCAGTCGACTTTTTTCACGGGCGGCGGGCTGGCATACGCCGTGAAAGAGCACTCGGGTCAGTCCCGGTCTGATGCCGTTGTCATCTGTCGCGGCATAGGGACAATGCCTCTCAGCCTTCTCGTGGCTCGGACTATTCCGAGGTCTTCTCGGTGTGGACGAAGCTCCGATCCGGACTTGTCCGAGGCTTGCTATCAGCCGCGGCCTATAGTGTCCTGCGCCGGGCACGGCCACAGTAGGAGCATGTCTCAGCGCAAAGCCCTGGTCAAAGTTTTTATTGCCGATAACTCGACCCTGCTCCGAGATCGTGTCGCCGCGATGCTCGGTTCCAGCACGATGGCGAT
>MERZ01000040.1:2505-3414 GCA_001770785.1 Burkholderiales bacterium RIFCSPHIGHO2_12_FULL_61_11 | reverse complement strand
GGTAGCATTTACAGCGCTGGCCCCAGCTACCGCAAATGCTACCTTGGCGAGGGTGCCGAGAACTTTCTCGACAAAAGCACCGAATTCGACCAACTTGCGAACGCTGTGGCAAAAGCTTCACGGCACGCCACGCACTGACACCCCGAAGCCCGCAAAGGAGTACACCATGTCCGCCACCACCCTCGAAGCTTTCACCGCCCCCGTGCACATCTTTGACTGGCACCAGGCAGTGGACTGCGAGCCCATCGCGCCGCTCAAGACGCTGTGCTCCGGTTGCAACCTGCGGGATTTGTGCCTTCCCTGCGGTTTGGCCGGCAGCGACGTGAAGCGTCTGGACGACATGAGGTTTGGCAGGCGCAGGGTCAAGGCAAGTCAGACCCTGTATCGCGAGGGCGACCGTTTCCGGTTCATCTACGCGGTGCGCAGCGGCACCTTTAAATCGAGCCTGCTGCTGGCGGACGGGCGTGAGCAGGTGAGTGGTTTTTACATGGCCGGCGAGGTGATGGGCCTGGATGGTGTTGCCCACGGCGCGCATGCCAGCAGCGCCACCGCGCTGGAAGACACCGAGGTTTGCGCCATCCCCTACGCCCATCTCACCGAGCTGGCGGCTGGCAATTCGGGCATGCAGCAGGTGGTCAGCCGGCTGATGAGCTGCGAGATCGTGCGCGAGCACAGTCTGATGATGCTGCTGGGCAGCATGAACGCCGAGGAGCGACTGGCCGCATTCCTGCTGAACCATTCGCAGCGCCTGAAGGCGCGCGGCTATTCAGCCATCGAATTTCACCTTCGCATGTCGCGCGCCGAGATCGGCAGCTACCTGGGCATGACGCTGGAGACCGTCAGCCGGACTTTCTCGGCCTTCCAGCAGCAGCACCTCCTTGAAGTGGACAAGCGCTACGTTCGCCTGAT
>MERZ01000040.1:0-2399 GCA_001770785.1 Burkholderiales bacterium RIFCSPHIGHO2_12_FULL_61_11 | reverse complement strand
GGATGTAGCCCTCTTCTTTTTCTTCGGCGCTCAGGCCCGGCCATTCGATGCGGTATGCCACCTGGCCGCTGGTCAGCCGGCACATGCAGGCGCGGCAGGTGCCGTTGCGGCACGAATTCGCAAGCGTCAAGCCTGCGAGCTCCGCCGCCTGCAGCAGTGGCAGCGAAGCGGGCGCGTCAAACGTGGCATCGGCCGGATCAATGCGCGCCTTAAAAATCGTGTTTCTCATCGCGGATAGGGTGGCTCGCTTTGCGACCATGAAAAGGGTGGACTGCTATCTGGCATGAGGCGATATTTCTCGAATCTGCGGGGTGCATTGTGGATCAGAGTGCTGAATTTACCCCAGCCCCCGGTTTGCCTCATCTTGATTTGCGCGACAATTCGGCCTCCCGACCCGCCTTTCCACGATTTTCCCACTGATTCACAAGCGATTTTTCATGTCCAGCTACTCTGTTCGTCCCGCCACTGCCCGCGATGCCAAAGCCATTGCCGAAATTCACGTTGCCGCCTGGCAAGCTGCCTATGCGGATTTGATGCCTGAGGATTACCTCAAGGCGATGACGCTGGAAAAGCGCCTGATTTACTGGCGCGAAGCGCTTGAAATCAGCGAACCGCAATTGCTGGTGGCCACCGAAGGTGATCAGGTCGTCGGGTTTGTCGGCTTCGACCGCTCACGCGATGCGGGTACCAAGTCCACCATTGGCGAGATCTGGGCGCTTTACGTGGCACCGGCCCATTGGGGCAAAGGCGCGGGCGTGGCCCTTTGGGATGGCGCGCGCGAGGGCCTGCAGGAAGAAGGCTGCAAGCAAGTCACCCTCTGGGTCTTGCTGCGCAACGAACGTGCCCTGCGCTTTTGCGAACACGCCGCAGGCTTCAAGCGTGAAATGCCGTCGCTGAAAACGGTTGCCTTCGGTAGCGCCAAACTGGAAGAAATACGCCTCAAGCGCGCGGTCGACTAAGCCCGAAAAATAGCGCGGCACGCGGCTGCCCGCAGCCCGTCAAGAGGGTACATTCACCACACGCTCGTCATCATCCGGGATCAACGGCGTCCCCTCGTCGGGGTTTACCGGCAACTCCAGTCCTTCTTCTTCCTCATCCTCAACGTCCTCGGATGGTCCCTTGCGTGGCTGGCCAGGTCCGGCACGGCCAACCGTCAGGGCGGGTCTTGCAATGATGCGCATGCTCAATCTCCTTCAGAGTTTCATCACGAGGGTCCTGCCGGGCACCGCCCGTCAGCTGAACTGCATATTTTGCTGTCATTTCAGGCAGAAAAGCCATCTTTTGGAATCGTGCCACAAGTCACTCTTTTGTCCTACGCACGGACCCTCCGGTGCCGCACAGGTTTGGTGCCGGTCGGTCTTGTAAAGTTCACTCCAGGGCCGGAGCGGATCGCGATTGTGGGTCAGCCCGGGCATTCTCCGACATTTTGTTTTGAAGGAAGCGTCATGGAAAAATTCACCGCGGATACTGGCAATGCGGCGAGCGAAAGCGCCGTTCAGCGCGGCGTGGAGTCGGCAGGCGCGGCGCTGCATCACACGATAGACAAGGTGGCCGATCCGGCGCGCAATACGGTGGACCGTGTGTCGACCGCGGCGCATGCAACGGTCGACAAACTCGCCGACAGCGCGGCCCATGTCGCCGAGCGGTTTTCGGACCAGACCCGCCGCGTCACCGAGGCCCCGGCCCGCGCGCTGGAGTGCTCCAAATCCTGGGTTCAGGAAAGGCCGCTCGAAGCTGTGGGCGCGGCACTGGCGATCGGCTTTATTTTGGGAAGACTGACGGCTCGCCGCTAAGGCCTGTTGCCCGGATCGCTGGATTGCATTAGCTGAAATCCAAAACCGCCTGCGGGCGGTTTTTTTTCTTTTGTGCGGGATTCACTGCCAGAATTGAGTACAGTGACGCGACCTCCTCCGCCGCTATGCTGTTCGCCAGTCCGGCTTCGGCCACAACCCAATAGATATCATGGCCACTAGCCTGCTTGCGCTGATTGATGACATTGCCACAGTGCTGGACGATGTGGCACTGCTTTCAAAGGTGGCAGCCAAAAAAACAGCCGGTGTACTGGGTGACGATCTGGCACTCAATGCCCAGCAGGTCACGGGCGTCAAGGTCGAGCGGGAACTGCCCGTGGTCTGGGCCGTGGCCAAAGGCTCGTTCATCAACAAATCGATTCTGGTGCCCGCCGCCCTGGCCATCAGTGCCATGGCGCCCTGGGCCGTGACGCCGCTGCTGATGGTGGGTGGCGCGTTTCTTTGTTTCGAGGGATTTGAAAAACTGGCCCACAGGTTCATGCTCAGTGCTGCCGAGCGGGCGGCCGAACGTGAAGCGCTGTTGACTGCGCTGATCGACCCGGCGGTCGATTTGCTGACGGTTGAAAAAAGCAAGATCAAGGGCGCCGT
>MERZ01000039.1 GCA_001770785.1 Burkholderiales bacterium RIFCSPHIGHO2_12_FULL_61_11 | reverse complement strand
CGGTATCGACCGTGACTTCGACGAGGGCGTGTTCGCGTGCCTCGATTACCGCCAGGCGGGCCTGCATGCGGGCAATGATGTCTGCGGGCACGCCCAGTTTCGTCAATCGTTTGGCGATGGCCTTGGCGATGATGGCCGGCGACAGGTCGGCCTTGGCGCGCAGCAGCCAGTGGTCGCTCGGGTTGGAGCGGCCCCATTCGCCGCCCGAAGCATCCCCTTCAGGCTCGTCAAACTTGCCCAGCACATTGGGCCGCACGTCGGCGCGCCAGTTGTAGAGCTCTTCCTTGATCTGGTACTCAATGACTTGGCGCTTTTCTTCGACCACCAGGATTTCCTGCAGGCCTTGCGCAAATTCGCGCGTGATGCTCGCTTCCAGCGGCCACACCACGTTGACCTTGTGCAGCCGGATGCCCAATTGGTGGCAGGTGGCTTCGTCCAGCCCCAGATCGACCAGCGCCTGCCGTGTGTCGTTGAAGGCCTTGCCGCTGGCGATGATGCCGAAGCGGTCATTCGGCCCGGCAATCACGTTGTAATTCAGTTTGTTGGCGCGGATGTAGGCGAGCGCTGCATACCATTTGTAGTCCATCAGGCGCGCTTCCTGCTCCAGTGGCGCATCGGGCCAGCGAATGTGCAGGCCGCCCTGCGGCATCTGAAAATCTTCCGGAAGGATGATCTTCACTCGATCCGGATCGACCAGCACCGAGTTCGACGACTCGACCACTTCCTGGATGGTTTTCATGCCCGACCAGACACCCGAAAAACGGCTCATGGCAAACGCATGCAGCCCCATATCGAGGATCTCCTGGACGCTGGACGGAAAGAACACCGGCAAGCCGCAGGCCTTGAAAATGTGGTCGCTCTGGTGCGGCGCGGTTGAGCTCTTGGAGATATGGTCGTCCCCGGCAATCGCAATCACGCCGCCGTGTTTGGCGGTACCGGCCATGTTGGCATGCTTGAAAACGTCCGAGCAGCGGTCCACGCCCGGGCCCTTGCCGTACCAGATGCCGAAGACGCCGTCGAACTTGTTGGATTTAGGGTAAATGTCGAGCTGCTGGCTGCCCCAGACAGCGGTTGCGGCCAGTTCCTCATTGACGCCGGGCTGGAACACGATGTTTTGCGCCGCCAGTTGCTTCTTGGCTGCCCATAGCGCCAGGTCATAGCCGCCCAACGGCGAGCCGCGGTAACCGCTGATAAAACCGGCGGTGTTCAAGCCAACCATGGCGTCCCGCGTGCGCTGCAGCAGCGGCAGGCGAACCAGCGCCTGCACGCCACTCATGAAAGCGCGGCCGTGGTCGAGGCTGTATTTGTCGTCGAGCGTGACGCTTTCCAGCGCTTTGCGGATGTGCTCAGGCAGGGGCACGTTCATGCGTGGCTCCCTTCGCAAGCGTGCTCGCCGGCAAATACAGCGCGCTCGGCTTCGCCGCTCGCATACTTGTGCCTTCGGCGCAACCCGCCAGGCGGGTTGTCGTCGAGCGTGACGCTTTCCAGCGCTTTGCGGATGTGCTCGGGTAAGGGTGCGTTCATCTTTTCTTGTCTCCAGACTTTTGTAATGCCGTGGGGCAGCAGGCAAGGACTCCAGCGCGGCCAAACCCGTTGAAGGTCCAGCGTCGGTCCGACTGCAAAGTGTAGGACGGACACTCAGATATGTCTTTGCTTTCTTTGCCTGATTTAGGCTATCCTGAGCAAGATTATTGCCAAAAAATATGAAAAATGAAAACATTGGATAAGTTTGACATTGCCATCCTGAATGAGCTGCAGCTCGATGCGCGCCTGACCAACACTGAACTGGCTTGCCGCGTGGGCCTGTCGGTCGCTCCCTGCTGGCGGCGCGTGCGGGCGCTGGAGGAAGCCGGTTTCATCACCGGCTACCGGGCCGAAATCAACCGCCACAAGATCGGCCTGGGCGTGCTGGCCTTTGTGCGGCTGGATGCCGCCCAGAACACGGGCGACGTGCTGTCGGCCCTGGAAGAGGCCATCCGCAAAATCCCCGAAGTTGTCAGCTGCCACTACATCAGCGGCACCGGCACCTTCGAACTCCAGGTGGTCAGCCGTGACCTCAACAGCTTCAGCCAGTTCGCGCGCGACGTGCTGATCAACCTGCCCAACGTCAAGGACCTGCACACCAGTTTTTCACTCGGCGAAGTCAAGGCCAGCAGTGCCCTGCCGCTCGGACATCTGACGCGTGCCATATCCTGAAATTTGACCAAATAATGGCTTAAAGCCGGCGCGCAATGCGG
>MERZ01000038.1:47533-57604 GCA_001770785.1 Burkholderiales bacterium RIFCSPHIGHO2_12_FULL_61_11 | reverse complement strand
AATGTGGGCGACACCGTCACGGCGCGCGTCAATACCGCGGTGCGCGCCGCCACCATGCGCAACCACTCGGTCACGCACCTGATGCACAAAGCGTTGCGCGAAGTGCTGGGCACGCATGTGCAGCAAAAGGGCTCGCTCGTTGATGCCGAAAAAACCCGCTTCGACTTTGCCCATGGCGCGCCCTTGAGCGATGCCGAGATTCGCGAGATTGAAGTCCGCGTCAACCTTGAAATTCTGGCGAATGTGGCCACGCGGGCGCGGGTGATGGACATTGAAGCGGCGCAGAAAACCGGCGCCATGATGCTGTTTGGCGAGAAATACGGCGAATCGGTGCGCGTGCTCGATATTGGTGGCAGCAGCGAGTTGTGCGGCGGCACCCATGTGCAGCGCACCGGCGATATCGGCTTTTTCACGATTACCGCTGAAGGCGGCGTGGCGGCGGGCGTGCGGCGCATAGAAGCGGTCACCGGGCTGGCTGCGCTGCGCTATGTGCAGGACATGGAAGCAACCCTGGGCGGCGTGGCGGGAACGCTCAAGGTCACGCCGCATGAAGTGCCCGCCCGCGTGAGCAATCTGCTCGATCAGATGCGCGATCTGGAAAAAGAGCTGAGCGCGATCAAGGGTCGGCTCGCCTCGGCGCAGGGCGATGAGCTGATGGCGCAGGCGGTCGAGATCAAGGGTGTCAAGGTGCTCGCAGCCAGGCTGGAAGGCGCCGACGCCAGGACGCTACGCGACACCCTGGACAAGCTGAAAGACAAACTCAAGACCGCGGTCATCGTGCTGGCCACCGTCGATGGCGAAAGGGTGCAAATTGCCGCTGGCGTCACGAACGACAGCACGGGCAAGGTCAAGGCCGGTGAGCTGGTCAACTATGTGGCCAGCCAGGTGGGAGGCAAGGGCGGTGGCAAGGCCGACATGGCGATGGCCGGCGGCAGCGAGCCCGCCAAACTGGCGGCAGCACTGGCCAGCGTGCCGGCCTGGGTGGCTGCCAGGTTGTAATTTGCTGTAATTTAGATAGCTGCTAGAGCTGACTTGACCCGGGGCGAGGAGCCGATCACACCAATCACTGATGCATATCAATAATTGATTTCCGCTGATGCGGCACCATGGGAGGTGCTGGGAAACGCGCTTCGCACGCCTACGTTGCGGCAACCTCATCAGTCAAAAGGCCAGACATGTTTGAGGTACGAATTCACGGACGCGGCGGTCAGGGTGTGGTGACGGGTGCGGAGATGTTGTCCATCGCGGCATTTCTGGGCGGTCGGCACGCGCAGGCCTTCCCCAGTTTTGGCTCGGAGCGCACGGGTGCGCCGGTGGTGGCGTTTTGCCGCATGGACGACAAGGAAATCCGCCTGCGCGAGCCCATCATGGAGCCCGATGCGCTCATCATTCAGGACCCCCACCCTGCTGAACCAGGTGGAAGTGTTCAGTGGCCTGAAAAAGGGCGGTTTCATCCTGATCAACACCACCCGCACTTATGACCAGCTGGGCCTGGGCGAATTCGTCAAGGACTTCAAGCCTGAACGCTTGCTGACGGTTCCCGCCACCGAACTGGCCATGAAACACGTGCACCGTGCCGTGCCGAATGTGCCACTGCTGGGCGCCTTTGCCGCCCTGAGCGGGCTCATCACCCTGGAAGACGTGCAGGCAGCGATCCAGCAAAAGTTTCAGGGTCCCGTCGCGCAGGGCAACATCGCCGCCGCGCGAGAGGCTTATCACATCGTGATGGAACAGCAAAAACAGGTGGAGGCCCAACATGCTTAAACAGTGCGAAGGTTCCTTTGCCGTGGCGCAGGCCGTGGCGCTGAGCCGCCCGGAAGTCATTTGCGCCTACCCAATCTCACCGCAGACGCACATTGTTGAAGGCTTGGGCGAGATGGTCAAATCGGGCGAACTGGCCCACTGCGAGTTCATCAACGTGGAGTCGGAGTTTGCCGCCTTGAGCGTGGCCATTGGCACCTCCGCCGCTGGCGCGCGCGCCTACACGGCCACTGCCAGCCAGGGGTTGCTGTTCATGGCGGAGGCGGTGTACAACGCCTCGGGCTTGGGTCTGCCGATTGTCATGACGGTGGCGAATCGTTCGATTGGCGCGCCCATCAACATCTGGAACGACCACACTGACAGCATGTCGATGCGCGACGCGGGCTGGCTCCAGATTTTCGCCGAGACCAACCAGGAGGCGCTGGACCTGCATATCCAGGCCTTTCGCAT
The DNA here is from genome assembly GCA_001770785.1 of Burkholderiales bacterium RIFCSPHIGHO2_12_FULL_61_11. Classification (GTDB taxonomy): domain Bacteria; phylum Pseudomonadota; class Gammaproteobacteria; order Burkholderiales; family Burkholderiaceae_C; genus Polaromonas. The sequence goes on along the minus strand of MERZ01000038.1, from coordinate 55,393 downwards.
CGCCGAAGAGTTGTCGTTGCCGGTGATGGTGTGCATGGACGGCTTTATCCTCACGCACGCCTACGAGCGCATTGACGTGCCGGAGCAGGCGCAGGTTGATCGCTACCTGCCGCCGTACGAGCCGCGCCAGGTGCTCGATCCGAATGATCCGGTCACGATGGGCGCGATGGTCGGGCCCGAGGCCTTCACCGAAGTACGCTATCTGGCGCATGCCAAGCAGTTGCAGGCGCTCGACCTGATGCCTCAGATTGCCGCGGAATTCAAGCAGGTGTTCGGGCGCGATTCGGGCGGCCTCATCAAGCCCTACCGCCTCGACGATGCCGAAACCATCGTCATCGCCTTGGGCTCGGTGCTGGGCACCATCAAGGACACCGTCGATGAGATGCGCGAACAGGGCATCAAGATCGGGGTGCTCGGCATCACCTCGTTTCGGCCGTTTCCGATTTCCGCCATACGTGACGCTACCGCGAACGCCAAGCGCATCGTGGTGGTCGAAAAATGCTTTGCCGTGGGCATTGGCGGCATCGTCTCGCGCGATGTGCGCAGTGCCGTGCGCAACCGGCCGCAGCCGGTGCTGTCGGTCGTTGCGGGCCTGGGTGGGCGCGCCATCACCAAGGCTTCCCTGCACAAGATGCTGCAGGGCGCCATCGCCGGCAAGCTCGAACTGCTGACCTTCCTGGATATCGACTGGGGCATCGTGAACCGCGTGCTCGATCGCGAGAAAAAGCAGCGCCGCTCGGGGCCGGTAGCCGAGGGCATTTTGCGCGACATTGGCACCGTGTCGTCGCGCATAGCCTGAGACCTTGCGGGACAGACCGCAGTGACGCAAAGCGAACAAGCTCTGTCCTCAACTGATTAAAGGAACGTCATGGAACAGACAGTCGTCAAGTTTTACCAAACTGGCACGTTCACCGTCGGCAACCGCCTGCTCGCCCCCGAGCAGCGCACTGTGCAGGCCAACACCGAACGCAGCAACTCGCTGAACTCCGGCCACCGCGCCTGTCAGGGTTGCGGCGAGGCGCTGGGTGCGCGCTACGCCATCGACGCGGCCATGAGAGCGACCGACGGCCAGTTGATCGCCGCCAATGCCACGGGGTGTCTGGAGGTGTTTTCCACTCCTTACCCCGAAACGTCGTGGCAGATGCCGTGGATTCACTCGCTGTTTGGCAATGCCGCCGCCGTGGCCACCGGCATTGCAGCGGCGATGCGCGTCAAGGGCCGCAGTGAGGTGCGCGTGGTGGCCCAGGGCGGCGACGGCGGCACCACCGACATCTGCCTGTCGGGCATGTTCGAGCGCAATGACGATGTGCTCTACATCTGCTATGACAACGAGGCCTACATGAACACCGGTGTGCAGCGCTCGTCGGCCACTCCGCCGGCGGCGCGCACGGCCACCACCATGCCGGTGGGGCCGCATCCGGGCAATGTGTTTGGCCAGGGCAAGAATTTGCCGCGGATCGCCATGGCGCACGAAATTCCCTATGTCGCCACCGCCACCGTGGCCGACCTGCGTGACCTGGAATACAAGGTGACCAAGGCGATGTCGATTCACGGCGCGCGCTACATCCATATCTTTGTGCCTTGCCCGCTGGGCTGGGGTGCAGCGTCGCACGACACCATACTGTTGGCCCGGCTGGTGCGTGAAACCGGCTTCTTCCCGGTCTTCGAAGCCGAGCGCGGCGAAGTCACCGGTGTTTCGAAAATCCGCCGTCGCGTGCCGATTGAAGACTACCTCAAACCCCAAAAGCGCTTTGCCCATCTGTTCGGCGCGAAACCCGACATCGAAACCATTGCCAGGCTGCAGGCCATCGCTGACCGCAATATCCGCCGCTTCGGCCTGCTGGACCAGGAGGCCTAAATCGTTGAGGACAGAGCTTGGGTTATTGGGGGCAGACACCAATTTCGCTGCGGCGCAAAGCGCCGCACCCTGCAGGGGAGCCGAGAGCTCCGCAAATTTGGGCTCTGACCCCAAAAACCCTGTCCCACAAGGAGTTGAACTATGCAAAAACCTTTTGCCATCACGCTCGACGTCGGCACTTCGCTGGCCAACCACACCGGCTCCTGGCGCACCTCACGCCCGGTTTACCTGAACCGCATACCGCCCTGCAATCACGAGTGCCCGGCAGGCGAGAACATCCAGGCCTGGCTGTTTCATGCCGAGTCCGGCGACTACCAGCAAGCCTGGCGCGCGCTCGCCGAGGACAACCCGTTTCCAGCCATCATGGGCCGCGTCTGTTACCACAGCTGCGAGGGCGCGTGCAACCGCGGCCAGCTCGATGCGCCCGTTGGCATCAATTCGGTGGAACGCTTCCTGGGCGATCAGGCGATCGCGCAGGGCTGGAAATTGGCGCCGGCAGCCACTGCATCCGGCAAAAAGGTGCTGGTGGTGGGGGCTGGGCCTTCGGGCCTTTCCGCGGCCTACCATTTGGCGCGAATGGGCCACCAGGTCACGGTGCATGAGGCGGGGCCCTTGCCCGGCGGCATGATGCGCTTTGGCATTCCGCAATACCGCTTGCCGCGCCCGGTGCTTGATGCCGAAGTGCAGCGCATCGTGGACCTGGGCGTGCGCATTCACTACAACACCAAAGTGGCCAACGTGCTCGAATCCCGGCAGCAGGGCGGCTTCGATGCGGTCTTTCTGGCCGTCGGCGCGCACATTGCCAAGCGCGCCTTTATTCCCGCGGGCGACTCGGCCAGGGTGCTCGATGCCGTGGCCGTGCTGCGCTCCATGGAGGGCGAGGACAAGCCCATGCTGGGACGCAGGGTGGTGGTCTATGGGGGCGGCAATACCGCCATCGACGTGGCCCGCACCGCCAAGCGATTGGGCGCCACGGAGTCCATCATCGTCTATCGGCGCACCCGCGAGAAAATGCCGGCGCACGACTTCGAGGTGGAAGAAGCCTTGCAGGAAGGCGTGCTGATCAAGTGGCTCTCCACCATCAAGCAGGCGGGAGAGTCGTCCATCACCGTCGAAAAAATGGCGCTCGATGACAAGGGCTTTCCGCAACCCACCGGCGAATTTGAAACGCTGGAAGCTGACTCCGTGGTGCTGGCGCTGGGTCAGGACGTGGACTTGTCGCTGATCGAAGGCGTACCGGGGCTGGCGGTCGTGGACGGCGTGGTGCGGGTCGATGCCAACATGATGACCGGCCACGCCGGCGTTTTTGCGGGCGGCGACATGGTGCCCGCCGAGCGCAACGTCACCGTGGCCATCGGGCATGGCAAGAAGGCGGCGCGCAACATTGATGCCTGGCTGCGCGGCAGCGTGTATGCCGCTCCGGCCAAGAGCGAGTTGGCCGACTTTGAAATGCTCAACCCCTGGTACTACAGCGACGCGCCCAAGACCGTTCGACCCATCCTGGACATCATCCGGCGGCAATCGACCTTTGAGGAAGTGCAGGGCGGCCTGGATGAAAGCAATGCGCTGTTCGAAGCGCGGCGCTGCCTTTCCTGCGGCAACTGCTTTGAGTGCGACAACTGCTATGGCGTCTGCCCGGACAACGCTGTCATCAAGCACGGCCCCGGCAAGGGCTTTGACTTCAATTACGACTACTGCAAGGGTTGCGGCATCTGCGTTTCGGAGTGCCCATGTGGCGCCATCAAGATGGTGCCGGAAGATATTTGAGTTTTTGTCAGGCCGCCACGGCGAATGTGCCGCACAATGCACATGTCAACTGGTTCCAAGGAGACAGTCAGCATGAAAAACCTCTCACCCGCGGAGCAAGCCCTGCGCGACGCCGCCCGCGAATACCATCGCCTTCCTAACCGCGGCAAGATTTCCGTCACGCCTACCAAACCGCTTTCCAATCAGCGCGACCTGTCGCTGGCCTATTCGCCAGGTGTGGCCTACCCCTGCCTGGACATCCAGGCCGATCCTGCGCTGGCGGTGGAATACACCTCGCGTGCCAATCTGGTGGGCGTGATCACCAACGGCACAGCGGTGCTCGGCTTGGGCAATATCGGGCCGCTGGCTGGCAAGCCGGTGATGGAGGGCAAGGCCTGTCTGTTCAAAAAATTCGCCGGCATTGATGTATTTGACATCGAACTCAACGAGAACGACCCCGACAAGCTGGTCGACATCATCGCTGCGATGGAGCCCACGCTGGGCGGCATCAATTTGGAAGATATCAAGGCTCCCGAGTGCTTCTACATCGAGAAAAAGTTGCGCGAGCGCATGAACATCCCGGTGTTTCACGACGACCAGCATGGCACGGCCATCATCTCCAGTGCGGCGCTGCTCAATGGCCTGGAACTGGTGGGCAAGCGCATCGAAGATGTCAAGCTGGCGGTCTCTGGCGCTGGTGCGGCGGCGCTGGCCTGTCTGGACGTGATGGTCGGGCTGGGCGCAAGACGCGCCAATATTTTTGTCTGCGATTCCAAAGGACTGATTTACCACGGTCGCCCGGGTCACTTTGATGAATCCAAGCTGCGTGTGGCGCAAGACAAGGCCACCACGGCACGCACGCTGGCCGATGCGGTGGCCGGGGCTGATGTGTTTTTGGGTTGCTCGGCACCAGGTGTGCTCACGCCCGAGATGGTCAAGACCATGGCAGAGCGGCCCATCATCCTGGCGCTGGCCAATCCCGAACCCGAGATTCGTCCGGAACTGGCCAAGGCGGCGCGGCCCGATTGCATCATCGCCACCGGCCGCTCGGATTACCCCAACCAGGTCAACAACGTCCTGTGCTTCCCCTACATCTTTCGCGGCGCGCTCGATTGCGGCGCCACCAAGATCACCGAGGCCATGAAGCTGGCTTGCGTGCGCCAGATAGCCGATCTGGCCAAGGCCGATATCAGCGAGGAAGTGGCCACCGCCTATGCCGGCAAGGAGCTGGTATTTGGCAGCGACTACCTGATTCCCACGCCTTTTGACTCGCGGCTGATCCTGCGCATTGCCCCGGCGGTGGCCAAGGCGGCCGAGGAATCGGGCGTGGCCGCCCGGCCGATCAAGGACATGGAGGCCTATCGCCAGCAGCTGTCGCGCTTCGTCTATCAAACGGGCATGTTCATGCAGCCTGTGTTCCGCGCCGCCAAGTCGGTAGCGCCCAAGGCCAAGCGTGTGGCCTTTGCCGAGGGTGAAGACGAGCGCGTGCTGCGTGCCGCTCAGGAGGCCATGGACGAGGGCCTCGCGCACCCGATACTGATTGGTCGTCCGGAGGTGATCGAGGCACGCATTGCCAAGGCGGGCTTGCGCATTCAACTCGGGCGCGACGTGGACTGCGTCAATCCCGAGGACGACCCGCGCTTTCGCCAGTATTGGGAGCTCTACCACAAGCTTTTGGGGCGTGATGGCGTGACACAGGCGGCCGCCAAGGCCGCGGTGCGCCGCTCCAGCACCACCATTGCCGCGCTGATGGTCAGGCTGGGCGACGCCGATGCCATGCTGTGCGGCACGCTGGGGCGCTTCGACGTGCACCTGCAGCATGTGCGGGACATCATCGGCTTGAAAAAGGGCGTCAGTGGTCTGGCTGCGATGAACGCCTTGATCCTCGACAAGCACGCGCTGTTCATCACCGACACCTATGTGAACGAAGACCCGTCGGCCGAACAACTCGCCAGCATCGCCCTGATGGCGGCGCAAGAGGTGAGCCGCTTCGGTCTGCCGCCGAAGGTTGCCTTTTTATCCCATTCCAATTTTGGCTCATCCGATCGACCCAGTGCTCGCAAAATGCGCCTGGCGCGCGAGTTGTTTGGACAGTTGGCACCTGACGTGGAGTGCGACGGCGAACTGCAGGGCGATGCGGCCCTGTCCGAGATGGTACGCCGCACGGCGCTGGCTGATACCACCTTGCAGGGAGAAGCCAATCTGCTGGTCTGCCCGAACCTGGACTCGGCCAACATTTTGTTCAACGTGCTGAAGATGACATCGGCCAACGGCGTGACCGTGGGGCCCGTGTTGCTTGGCGCGGCCGCCTCCGTGCATGTTCTCACGCCCTCGGCCACGGTGCGCCGCATTGTCAACATGACGGCACTGGTCGTGGCAAATTCCACGGCGTTTAGTCTGACTCTGAATCAAACCCCCTCTCCCTCTGGGGGAGGGCAGGGGTGAGGGCAACTGCCGGCAATATCACGCGCCCCCATCCGCAAAGTCTGTTTCAACCCAGCAATAAGCTGAGCCGGGTTTCAAATTGCCGTGACTGCCCGGTCAGTGGATCCTTGAAGGCAATGGATTTCGCCAGCAATTGCAGCGGGTAGCGGTAGTCGTCATCAGGCGTAGGCTGCACTGGCGGGTAGATCCGGTCATTGAGGATGGGCAGGCCCAGCGCATTCATGTGCACACGCAACTGGTGTTTTTTTTCGGTGACCGGGCTTAAGGCGTACAGCGCCCGCTCGCCTTTGACCTGCAACACATCCACATGGGTTTCGCTGTTGGACTCGCCCGCTTCCTCGCATTGCCGAAAGAAGGGTTGTCCCTGCACAATCCGGCTTTTGCGCGTGAGCGGAAAGCCGAGGCCTTCGCGCCTTGGCGCAATCGCTTCGTAGTGTTTGGTGACTTCGTGCTGCCTGAACAATGCCTGGTAGGCGTCGCGCTCGGCCGGGTTGACTGAAAACAGCACCAGGCCAGCCGTTTCGCGATCAATGCGGTGAAGCGGTGTCAAGCTGTCCAGCCCCAGGCTGTTTTTAAGCCGCACCAGCAGCGTTTCCTGCAGGTACTGGCCCGACGGTGTGACGGGCAAAAAATGCGGTTTGTCGGCCACCACCAGGTGCTCGTCCTGAAATAGCACGCTCGCTTCAAACGGCACGCGTGGCTCATCATCAAGTGCGCGGTAGTAGTACACCCGCATGTGACCACGGTAAGGGCGATCCGGTGTGACGGCGGTGCCAAATTCATCAACAACCAGGCCGCCGTGCATTCGCTCAAGCCAGACCTCGCGCGTGATGGCGGGAAAGCGCTGCTGCAGAAAATCAGTGATCGTAAGCCAGGGGCCCGCGGGCAAACCCACGCAACTGGGGCTGACGCCGTGGACAGTGGTCAGACCGTGTTGTGCTGTGGATTTGGCCCTCGAAGGCCCGGCAGCAGCCCTCACCCCGGCACTCTCCCAGACGGCGAGGGTGGAAAAACAGCGTGAGGCCAAGTTTCAAACACGGGTGAACACCACATCCCAAACGCCGTGGCCGAGCTTGATGCCGCGGTTTTCGAATTTTGTCAGGGGGCGGTAATCGGGCTTGGGGGCATAGCCGCCGTTGGCGGCGTCCGCGGCATTTTTCAACAAGGCTTGCGCGCTCAGCACGTCCAGAATTTGCTCGGCATAGGGCTGCCAGTCGGTCGCGCAGTGCAGGGTGCCGCCGGGTTTGAGGCGCGCTGCCAGCTTGGCAATGAGCGGACTTTGAATCAGGCGGCGCTTGTTGTGTTTTTTCTTGTGCCAGGGGTCGGGGAAAAAGATGTGAACACCTTCCAGGCTGGCCAGCGGCAGCATGTTGTCGATGACCTCGACAGCGTCGTGCTGCAGAATACGGATGTTGGTCAGCGCTTGCTCGTCAATGCGCTTGAGCAGCGCGCCGACGCCGGGCGTATGGACCTCGCAGCACAGGAAGTTTTTTTCTGGCATCAGGGCGGCAATGTGCGCCGTGGCCTCGCCCATGCCAAAGCCGATCTCCAGGAGGGTGGGCGCGCTGCGGCCAAAAACTGCCGCAAAGTCCACGGGCGCGGCGCTGTAAGGAAGTAAAAACTTTGGGCCGACATCGGCAAAGGCCTTGGCCTGGGCGATGGTGGTGCGCCCGGTGCGCCGAACAAAACTGCGGATGGCGCGGGGATGGCTCACGTCAGCGGGAGCGGCTTCCGGCGAGGCGGGAGGGATGGGGTGGAGGGAGGGGGTTTCAATCACCGCTCAATTTTAGTCGGCTTGACCACAACGCCAT
>MERZ01000038.1:42404-47472 GCA_001770785.1 Burkholderiales bacterium RIFCSPHIGHO2_12_FULL_61_11 | reverse complement strand
GCACCAGCGGGGTGTGCAGGTAGTGCGGTGTTGGTAGACCGAGTGCGCGCTGCAGCAGGATTTGCCGCGCGGTGTTGTCGGCCAGATCCCGCCCCCGTACGATATGCGTGATGCCCTGGGCGGCATCATCGACCACAACGGCGAGCTGGTAAGCCCAAAAACCGTCAGCGCGCTTGAGAACAAAATCACCCACTTCGCGGCTGACGTCCTGGCTTTGGCGTCCAAGCAGCCGGTCGGACCAGGTCACTTCCTTCTCGACGTTGGATTCATGGCTCTCGACCCGAAAGCGCCATGCCCGTTCCGCGCGGCCATTCAGGCCGTGGCGGCAGGTGCCGGGGTACACCAGTTCGCCATGACGTTGCCGTGGCTGCCCGGAGGCTGCCAGCGCGCGGGCCATGTCCTGCCGCGTGCAGCCGCACGGATAGGCCCCACCTTGGGCCACGAGTCGATCGAGTGCCTGCTGATACAGGGCGCTGCGCTGCGACTGGTAAACCGGCGGCTCGTCCGGCACCAGGCCGCAGGCGGCCAGTTGTGAAAAAATAATCTGGGCGGCACCAGCCACGCAACGCGGTGTGTCGACGTCTTCCATGCGCACCAGCCACCGGCCACCGTGGGCACGGGCATCGAGCCAACTGGCCAGCGCGGCAACCAGCGAGCCAGCATGCAGAGGCCCGGTGGGCGAGGGCGCAAACCTGCCGATGTAGCTGGCTCCCACGCTTGCCACCTTGTGGACTTAAATAATTGCCAGGGCCATTTCCAGACCTGACAAGAAGCCATCCTCAACCCGGTGGCCCAGGCACCAGTCGCCACAGGCGCCGATGCGGGATTTGGCGTCCCAGGCGTGGGTTTTTCCCAGCGGCTCTGTCGTTTGGGCATAAGGCCAGCGGTGGACTTCGGCATAGGCGGGCTCGGCGCGTATGCCGGTGACTTCGGTGAAGGCCTTGATCAGTTTGGCCTTGACGCGCTCGGCATCATCTTCCAGGTGGCGCTCCGACCATTCCGGACTGGCCTGGACGGTCCAGCGCTCAATCGGGCCGCGCCCGGGCTTGGATGATTCCCTGGCCAGCCAGGCAATGCGGTGGTGGGTGCTGCGCGCTGCATTCCACTGGGGCCCAAGATGCGACAGCGTCGGTTGAAGCGCTTGCGGAAAGGCCAGCATCAAAGTCCAGCACGGTGCCACGTTCACTCCGGCCAAGGGTGCCAACAGGGGTTTGCCCTGCTTTGAAGTGAGCAGCAAGGCATAGGCTTGCGAAGACGGGATGGCCAGCACCACTGCGTCAAAGCCTGAATAAACCCGGGCGTCTGCGCCAGGGCCTTCGGTTTGCAGCTGCCAGCGGTCTGGATACAGCTTGTCGGCCTCCAGCCCGATCACTTCGGTTTCAAGCTCCAGCCGGTCGGCATCGGCCAAGGGCCGGGCCCACTGCCGGACCAGCGCATTCATGCCCGGCGTAGCGACCCAGTGGGCTTCCCTGGCGGGTGGCGACGCGGCCACGACGCGACCCAATTCGTCCAGGATGCGAACGGTATTGGCGCTCCAGGGGCGCACCAGCCCGGAGGCGGTGCTCAGCGCCTTTTCAAAACGCGCGTCACGCACGGTGAAGTACTGGGTGCCGTAGTCAAATCCGCCAAATTCGGTGTCATAGGTGGCCATGCGCCCGCCTGCACCCCGGCTTTTTTCAAACACCGTCACCTGGTGCCCGGCTTGCGCCAATGTGCGTGCGCAGGCGATGCCGGCAATGCCTGCGCCCACCACGGCGATATGGCGCCGCGGGGGTTTTTCAGAAGAAGAGGCGCGGGATTTTTTTTTCATGTCTTGGTACTTTTCCGGGTTGATGAAAGGGGTGTATTACTCATTGATTGCTCATGCATGATGCAGACAGTTTGTCATCACAGTGCAACAAAAACCAAAGCCATGAGCGCACTCTACACGCAGCCGCGGCCCGTTCACCCGCAAAGCGGTTTTTTAAATTGAGCGTTCACGCTCCAGCAGTGCTTTTCGGGTCATCGGATTGTCCAGTTGTTTCAGCCACCACTGCAGGGCGCGGCCTTCGCTGCCATTGCTTGCAGCGTGCCAGGCATAGCGCAGCGGGATCAGGCGCGCCGGCCGCTGCATCTGCTTTTCCACCAGCCGCCCCGTGGAGATATGCGGCCGCGCCAGATATTCCGGCAGAAAGCCGCCGCCCAGGCCACGCAGCTGGGCGTCGAGTTTTTCCTGCATGCCGGGCACCGTAAAGATATCCTGGCCGCCGAGCAGACCCACCGTCAAGCCACGGCCCCGTTGCACCGAGTCGGCCACTGCCACCGCGCGATGCGGCATCAGCATCGCGTCGGTAATGGGCTCAGTGGCCAGTGCCAGCGGATGGTGAGGTGCCACGGCATAGATGAAATGAATCGCGCCCAGCGGCTTGCTGTGCACTGATTTGGGCAGGGCCGGTTCCAGCGCGACGCCAATGGCCAGGTCGGCCTGGCCAGAGGTCAGCGCCGCCAGCGTGCCCGACAAGGCTTCTTCGCGAATTCGAAGGCGCGTGGGTGCGCCAAGCGCAAAAAAAGCCTCGCACAACTCCATCATCGTGGTGTGCGAAATGACGCTGTCAATGGCCAGTGTGAACTGCGGCTCCCAGCCTGTCGCCACGCGTTTGACGCGGTTGGTGATGGCATCGAGTTCCAGCAGCAGGCGGTTGCCTTCGCGCAGCAGTTCCTTGCCAGCTTCGGTCAGTTTTGCCTGCCGCGAGGAACGGTCAAACAGCAGCACATCAAGCGCGTCTTCCACCTGGCGAATGCGGTAGGTCAGCGCGCTGGGCACCACGCCCAGCTCGCGCGCGGCGGCCGCCATGCTGCCGGTGCGATGCACCGCGTCGATCAGCCCAATGGATTCGGGGGTGAGGGCGTTGCGTACCTGGTGATTGAGGATTGGCATGATGAAGATTCAAATAATTTGAATGATGCCATCAAATTGGCGCAACGGCCAGGGTGATAGGGGCCGCTACATTGGAGGCATTGCAGCACAATTTGAAAGGCCCACCTGATGATCAGTTCAAGAACCTCCAGCGAACGCGGCTATGCCGATCACGGCTGGCTCAAGTCGTTCCATTCCTTTTCGTTCGCCGGCTACTACGACCCGGCTCACATGGGCTTTGGCAACCTGCGCGTCATCAATGAAGACCGCATTGCGGCGGGCAAGGGATTTGGCACGCACAGCCACAAGAACATGGAAATCATCAGCTACGTGTTGAGTGGTGAATTGGCGCACCAGGACAGCATCGGCAACGTCAAGGCCATTCCGCCGGGCGACGTGCAGCGCATGAGTGCTGGCACTGGCGTGCAGCACAGCGAGTTCAACCATGCTGAGGGCCAGACCACGCATTTTTTGCAGATCTGGATTGAGCCCAACGCCGTCGGCATGGCCCCCAGCTACGAGCAAAAAACTTTCCCTGATGCCGAAAAGCGCGGCGTGCTGCGGCTGCTGGCATCGCCTGACGGCGCGCAGGGTTCGGTCACGATTCATGCGGACGCAAAAATGTATGCGGGCCTGTTTGATGGCGCGGAGGAGGCCACGCTGGCATTGAACCCCGCACGCAAAGCTTATGTGCATCTGGTGCGCGGAGAACTCACCGTGAATGGCCGCAGGCTGAAAGGCGGCGATGCGCTTTTGTTTGAGGGAGAAAACCATATTGCGCTGACTGGCGGCCAGGATGCCGAGGTGCTTGTATTTGATCTGGCGCCTTGAGGCTGAAGCACCCTTAAATCCAGACATTGAAAGGCATTACCCAAGCCGAAACGCCTGATGCCTGACCCATTTTCCCATTGACCTAATTTTTAACAAGGACTTGCCATGTTTTCCTCTCTCCAAAATCCCCTGTCGCTGATTGGCCGGGTGCTGCTGGCGCAGCTGTTCATCCCTGCGGGTTTCAGCAAGATCAGCCACTTTGCTGGAACGGTTGGCTACATCTCGTCCAAGGGCGTGCCATTTGCCGAACTGGCCGCCGCTGCCGCCATCGGCGTTGAGGTGGGCCTGGGTCTGCTGCTGCTGGTCGGCTTTAAAACGCGCTGGGCAGCGCTTGGCATTGCCATTTTTACCGTGGTGGTCAGCTTTATCTTTCACGACTTCTGGGCCGTGCCAGCCGAGCAGGTAGTGGCGCAACAGCAAAACTTCTTCAAAAATATCGCTATCGCCGGTGGCCTGCTGACCGTGATGGCTTGGGGCGCTGGCGCCTGGAGTTTTGACGGAAAGAGCGGTGAGTGAGTGAGTGAGTGCGGTAACTTCCGTTAATTCGCACATTGAATCCGTGCCTGATGTTCCCGGGGACTGCGCCGCAGTTCCAATCTATTTCTAATTTGTTCAAGAAAGTTTGACATGACAAAAGTAGCCGTTGTTTTTCATTCTGGTTATGGCCATACCATGCGCATGGCGCAGGCCGTGGCTGAAGGCGCTGGCGCGGAACTCATTGCCATTGATGCCGATGGCAACCTGCCCGAAGGCGGCTGGGATACGCTCAATGCGGCGGACGCCATCATCATGGGTTCGCCCACTTACATGGGAAGCGTCAGCTGGCAGTTCAAGAAGTTTGCCGATGCTTCAAGCAAGCCCTGGTTTACCCAGGCATGGAAAGACAAGCTGTTTGCCGGCTTCACCAATAGCGCCGCCATCAACGGCGACAAGTCTTCAACCCTGACCTATTTGTTTACCCTGGCGATGCAGCATGGTGGCATCTGGATCAGCCAGGGTGTATTGCCCAGCAACAGCAAGGGCTCGCAACGCAATGATGCCAACTACCTGGGCTCTTACAGTGGCGCCATCGCCCAGTCCCCGTCAGATGCAGGGGCCAATGAAATGCTGCCCGGTGACCTGGAAAACGCGCGGAATTTCGGCCAACGTGTGGCCGAGGTAGCGGGCAGGTTCCGGCGCCAGGCGATTTCCGCCTGATCCCGGGGGTTCAGGGGCGCAGCCATTGCTCGGCGTTCGTGAACTCGGGAAGGCGGGGGCTTGCCGAAAGCGGCCGGGGCTCCGTCTTAAAATGAAGCGCATATGAAGCGTATGTTTGTCCATTTAAGAATCCACACCGAGTTT
>MERZ01000038.1:41672-42395 GCA_001770785.1 Burkholderiales bacterium RIFCSPHIGHO2_12_FULL_61_11 | reverse complement strand
TTCGGAACGGTCAAGTTTTACAAGGAAGCCCGCAAGGCCGGTGTCAAGCCCCTGATTGGTGCCGACGTCTGGGTGGAAGCGCCAGGAAAAGAGGCAGGAGCACCGGCGGCCCGCCTGCTGCTGCTGGTACAAAACCGCCAAGGGTATTTGAACCTGTCGGAACTGATCACGCGCGCCTGGACAAAAAATGTGCTGCGTGACCAGGCCATCATCAAGCTGGAATGGCTTGATGAGCTTAATGAAGGCCTGATCGCCCTGTCGGGGGCACAGGGCGGTGCCGTGGGCCAGGCGCTGGTGCAAGGCGACGACGCGCGTGCGCTGGAGTGTGCCCTGCATCTGGCGGGCCTGTTTCCCCATCGCTTTTATCTGGAGTTGCAACGCGCCCAGCGCCCGGACGACGAGCGCCATGTGGCCGCTGCCGTGCAACTGGCCGCCCGGCTCAAGTTGCCGGTGGTGGCGACTCACCCGGTGCAGTTTCTGACCTATGAGGACTATGAGGCGCACGAGGCGCGCGTGTGTATTGCCGAGGGCGAGATTCTGGGCAACGCACGCCGCGTGCGCAGGTTCACGCGCGAGCAGTATTTCAAGTCGTCGGCCCAGATGGTGCAGCTGTTTGCCGACGTGCCCACGGCCCTGGCCAACACGCTGGAAATTTCCAGGCGCTGCAACCTCACGCTGGAACTGGGCAAGCCCATGCTGCCCAACTACCCGACGCCCGAGGTG
>MERZ01000038.1:31401-41624 GCA_001770785.1 Burkholderiales bacterium RIFCSPHIGHO2_12_FULL_61_11 | reverse complement strand
ATCGTCGGCGACTTCATCAACTGGGCCAAAAACAATCGCTGCCCGGTCGGGCCGGGACGCGGCTCGGGTGCCGGCTCGCTGGTGGCTTATGCGCTGAAAATCACCGATCTCGATCCGCTGCAGTACAACTTGCTGTTCGAGCGCTTTTTGAATCCGGAACGGGTCTCGATGCCCGACTTCGATATTGACTTTTGCCAGCAAAACCGCGACCGCGTGATCGACTACGTCAAGGATAAATACGGCAAGGACGCCGTGAGCCAGATCGTGACCTTTGGCACCATGGCGGCGCGCGCGGCGATTCGCGACGTCGGCCGTGTGCTTGATTTCCCCTATGGTTTTTGCGACGGCATTTCCAAGCTGATTCCCAACAAGCCCGGCCAGCACATCACCATCGAACAGGCCAAGGAAGCCGAGCCGATTCTGGCCGAGCGCGAGCGCAAGGAAGAAGACGTGCGCACGCTGCTGGAGCTGGCGCAAAAGCTCGAAGGCCTGACGCGCAACGTCGGCATGCACGCGGGCGGCGTGCTGATCGCGCCGAGCAGGCTGACCGACTTTTGCCCGCTCTATGCGCAGCCCGGCAGCGGCTCGGCGGTGAGCCAGTTCGACAAGAGCGACGTGGAGGCGATTGGCCTGGTCAAGTTCGACTTTTTGGGGCTGGCCACGCTGACCATTCTGGAGATGGCCAAGGACTTCATCATCCAGCGCTATCCGGCGCAGAAAAATTTCAGGTTCGAGGACTTGCCGCTGAACGACAAGAAGGTTTACGACTTGTTTGGGCGAGGAGAAACCGAGGCCGTGTTCCAGTTTGAAAGTATCGGCATGCAGCGCATGCTTAAAGATGCCAGACCGAACCGTCTCGAAGACCTGATCGCCCTGAATGCGCTCTACCGGCCCGGGCCGATGGAGCTGATACCGACCTACATTGCGCGCAAACAGGGCAAGGAACTGCCCGAGTACCCGGACCCGCGCGTGCAGCCCATTCTGGAGGAAACCTTCGGCATCATGGTCTACCAGGAGCAGGTGATGCAGACGGCGCAGATTCTGGGCGGCTACTCGCTCGGGGGCGCCGACATGCTGCGCCGCGCCATGGGCAAGAAAGACAAAGACGAGATGGACACCCATCGCGCGGTGTTCCGAAAAGGCGCGGGCCAGGGCGGCCTCAGCGAAGAAAAAGCCGATGCGGTGTTTGACCTGATGGAAAAGTTCGCGGGCTATGGCTTCAACAAGTCGCACTCTGCCGCTTACGCCCTGCTGGCCTACCACACCGCCTGGCTCAAGGTGCACTACCCGGCAGAGTTTTTTGCCGCCAACATGAGCGTGGAAGCGGATGACACTGACAAGTTGAAGACACTGTTTGTCGATGCGCAAAAGATGGGCCTTCAGTTCGAATCGCCCGATATCAACCGCGGCGACTACCGCTTTGAGCCCATCAGCGCGACCGCCGTGCGCTATGGACTGGGCGCCATCAAGGGCACCGGCCAGCAGGCAATAGCCGCCATCGTGGCGGCGCGCCAGGCGAGCGGGCCGTTTACCTCGCTGTACGACTTTTGCGTGCGGGTGGACCGCAGCAAGCTCAACAAGCGCACGGTCGAGGCGCTCATCAAGGGCGGTGCTTTTGACAACCTGCATCTGAACCGCGCGGCGCTGCTCGCATCGGTGGACCGCGCCTTCGAGTTTGCCGCCGCCGCCGAGGCCAATGCCAACCAGGGCGGGCTGTTCGACATGCCCGATTCGCATGCGGCCAGCAGCCAGGAACCGGCGCTGGTCGAGGCCGTGCCGTTCGGTGTGAAGGCGCGCCTGGTGCTCGAAAAAACAGCCATCGGCTTTTATTTGTCGGGCCACCTGTTTGACGAGGTCGAGGCTGAAGTTCGGCAGTTTGCCAAGCGGAAAATTGGCGACCTGATTGATTCACGGGAGCCGCAGCTGCTGGCGGCCATCGTCAGCGACCTGCGCGTGATCAATGGCAACCGCGGCAAGCTGGTGATCTTCAAACTCGACGATAAAACCGACGTACTGGAGGCCACGGTCGATGAGGGCCTGCTCAACGCCAACCGCAACCTACTGAAAGACGACGAGCTGGTGATTGTGCAGGGCACCCTGCAGGCTGGCAACGAGCGCTTTGGGCGTCGATTTAAAGTCGCGCAGGTATGGGACCTGGAAACCGCACGCTGCAAGTTCGGCAAGTATTTGCGCGTGGCCGTGAATGGCACGGCGCCAGACGTGGCCCGGCTGGTCAAGGATTTTCCACCGCGCCGCGAAATGACGGAGCAGGGCGAGTTGAGCCGCGGTTTGCCGGTGCGCCTGAGTCTGCGCCGCGGTGCTACCACGGCCGAGCTCGCGCTGGGTGACGCCGCCAAATTTTTCCCGAGCGATGCCGCGCTGGCCAGCTGGATGGTGCAGGCCGACAAGGGCTCGGCGCGCATCGTTTATGAATGAAATAGGGCTCTAACCCAATATGGACGGTCGCAAGCAGCTAGTTTATTGATAGCAAAAAGAGTAGCAGACTGGGCCTTGCCCGGCGCTGCCTGCTTCAGTCCTTCGGCCGCATTTCCAGGATCATGGGCACCGGCACGCGGCCATCGACGTCACGCGGCAGCGTGCCGGTGCGAATCACGGCCTTGATCGCCGCGTCATCCCAGGCCTTGTTGCCGCTTGATTTGACGAGGCGTTGGCTGATGATGCTGCCATCGAGCGTGGTGCGCACTTCAATTTCGGCCGTCGGGTTGCCGGCAATGTCGTCGGTGAACACCACATTGGGTTTCACCGCGGCCCTGACTTTTCCGCCGTAGCCGGCCGATGGCCCACTGGACTTTTGGGCCGAGCCCCTGGCATCGGCGCCGCCCGTGGCGCCGGCCTGGCCCATGATGCGGTTGATTGCTGCCTGATGACGCTGCTCTGCTGCGGCCGCTGCCAGCTTTTGTTTTTCCTGGTCTTTGACTTCCTGCTTTTTCGCCTCTATCGCCGCTTCCTTTTTGGCTTCTTCAGCAGCTTTGCGCTTGGCCAACTCTTCCCTGGCCTGCTGCGCTTTTTCCTTCTCTTTTTCCTTCTCTTTGTCTCTTTTGGCCTGAAGCTCGGCTTTGAGCTTCTCCGCCGCCTGCTCGGCCTTCAGGGCTTGCTGGGTCTCAGCGTCTTTTTGCGCCTGCAGCAGCTTGCGCTTTTTCTCCTGCTCCAGCGCAATGTCCACGTCGGGCAGCGGCGGCGTCACCTTGACTTCGGGCGCTTTGGCTGGAGGCGGCGGTGGTGGAGGCGGCGGCAAAGGAGCTGTCTTGATCAGTTTGGGCGCAGCCTCCTGGGGCACGCTGGACCACAACTCGGCTTCAAAGGAAACCGCCTGGTCGCTGCGTTTCCAGTTGACGCCCCAGGTCAATGCGGCGATGAGCAGGACATGAACCAGCAATGCCAGCCCATAAGCGCGCAGCGAACCTTTGTCGCGAGGCGGGCCAAAGTCGAGGCGCTCTGTATTGCTGGGCATGTTGCCGTGCAGCCGTTGGCTCACTTGCCCGTTTGCACCGACAGGCCAACGCGCGAGACACCGGCTTTTTGCAGGGTGTCCATGACCTGGACCACGGTTTCGTATTTGATCGCCTTGTCGGCGCTGATGACCACCGGCACCGCCTCGGCCCCGGCGGCTTTCACGGCGGGCTCCCTCTTCACGATGTCGGCCGCTACATTGCGCACATTGCTCGGAACGGCATCGGCCTTGATTTTGATTTGAACGGTTTCGTCCTTGTTGATCATGATCTGCACCGGATTTTTCGGTTGGCTCGGTGCCTTGCCGACCCGGGGCAGGGCAATCATGCTGGGCGTAATCAGCGGCGCCGTCACCATGAAGATGATGAGCAGCACCAGCATCACGTCGATAAACGGCACCATGTTGATTTCATTGATATTGCGGCGGCCCCGGCCGCGCGGATTGATGGCTGGCATGGCTCAATGACCCGAGGGCGACTGGGCGCCCAGGTTGCGCTGCAGGATGTTGGAAAACTCTTCAATGAAGGTTTCCAGACGGTTCGCGATGCGGTCAATGTCGTGCGCGAAGCGGTTGTAGGCCACCACGGCGGGGATGGCAGCAAAAAGCGCAATGGCCGTGGCAACCAGCGCTTCGGCAATGCCGGGTGCCACCGTGGCCAGCGTGACCTGCTCCAGCGCCGCCAAGCCGGTGAAGGCGTGCATGATGCCCCAGACCGTGCCGAACAGGCCGACGTAAGGCGACACCGAGCCGACCGTCGCCAGAAAAGACAGGTTGGCCTCAATCGCATCGGCTTCACGCTGGTAGCTGGCGCGCATGGCCCGGCGTGCCCCGTCCAGCAGGGTGGCGGTATCGGCAATGTGGCGCTCGCGCAGCTTTTGGTACTCACGCATGCCACTGGCAAAAATGCGTTCCATGGAGCCCGAGTGCTTGGCGTTTTGCGCCGCGCCGGCAAACAGGTCGTTCAGGCTGGTGCCCGACCAGAATTCACGATCGAATTCGTCGTTGAGCTTTTGAACCCGCTTGATGGCACCGATTTTCCGGAAAATCGCGGCCCAGCTGGCGATGGAAATTCCCACCAGTAGCGCGACCACCGCCTGGACGACCCAGCTGGCGTGAAGGATGAGGCTGACAATGGACAAATCTTGGTTCATGTTGAAGCTTTGGCTAATTTTTTAAGCTGTCAAGAAGGAAAGCAGGCATAAAGCGAGGTCGGCATGCGGGTGGGCTGGAAGCTGGTGGCATTGACCCAGCCAATCCGAATCGTGCCTTCGCAGAGTAGGGGTGCCGATCGAGCCCCCGTGTGCTCTGTTTTTAATAGCGTCTGCTGCTTGATTATCATGGATGCGCGGCCCATTTCGACAATGCTCGCGGTAACAATCAGTTCATCGTCAAGGCGGGCCGGTCGATGGTAGCGAAGGTGGGTGTCGGTCACCACAAAAATGCAACCGGAACTGTCCTTCAAACGCTGTTGCTCAATGCCCAGTGATCTGAGCCACTCCGTGCGTGAACGTTCAAAGAATTTCAGGTAGTTGGCGTAAAAAACAATGCCGCCCGCATCGGTGTCTTCCCAGTAGATGCGAATGGGCCACTGGAATATCGCCTCCACGCTTGCCGCTTTGTCCGCGGCGGCTGGTGCTTTGGTAGCCGGGTTAGCCAAGTACAGACTCCAGCCGCGCCACGGCTTCCTGCAAATGCGCCATGGAGCTGGCGGTGGAAAAACGCACGAATCTTTCCGGCGCGGCCTGACCGAAATCGCGGCCCGGTGTGACGGCCAGATGAGCCCGCTGCATCAGTTCAAAGGCAAAGTCCCAGCTGCCGCTGACGCCCAAACGCGCGGCAGCCTGGGTGCAGTCGGCATAGGCGTAAAACGCGCCATCGGGCATGACCGGCACGTTCAGGCCCAGGCGGTTGAGCTCCGGAATGAAGTAGTCGCGGCGTGCCTTGAACTCGGCGCGGCGGCGCTCGTATTCCTGCAGGCTGTCCGCCTCAAAGCAGGCCAGCGCGGCGTGCTGCGACACCGTGCTGGCGCAGATAAACAGGTTTTGCGCAATCCGCTCAATCACCGGCACCAGCGCTTCGGGCACGACCAGCCAGCCCAGCCGCCAGCCCGTCATGCTGAAGTACTTGCTGAAGCTGTTGATGCTGATCACGCTCTGGCCCAGCTCGCCCGGCATGGCCAGCGCCGAGTGCCCAAAATGCTCTTCATAGCTCAGACCCAGATAAATTTCATCGATCAGCGTGATGCCGCCCTGGCTGCGTACGAATTCGTGAATCCGTTGCAGCTCCTCAGGCGCGATGGAGGTGCCCGTGGGGTTGGACGGCGACGCTAGCAGCACCCCGCGCGTTTTGGGATTCCATGCCGCTTGGACTTTGTCTTTGGTGAGCTGAAAACGCTCGTCGGGTGTGGTCGGAATCAGTACCGCAGTGCCTTCGGCGGCGCTCACAAAATGCCGGTTGCACGGATAGCTCGGGTCAGGCATCAAGATTTCGTCACCGGCCTCGATCAAGGCCAGGCAGGCAAGCTGCAGCGCGCCAGACGCCCCAGCCGTGATGATGATGCGGCTGGATTGCACCTGCGCGCCAAAGCGCGAGGCATACCACTGGCTGATGCATTCGCGCAATGCCGGCAGACCGGTGGCCTGGGTGTATTGCGTGTTGCCTTGCGCGATGGCGCGGCTGGCGGCTTGCTGCACCAGTGGCGGGGCGGTGAAGTCGGGTTCGCCGATATTCAGAAAGATCATGGGCGAGGCGGTCTGCGCCAGTTCCCGCGCCATGGCCGAGGCGGCCTTGGCCACCTCCATGACATAAAACGGCTCAATCCGCTGAGCCCGTTGGGCTATCTTCAATGAGAACCTTTCTTGATTTCGGGCTCGGCGGCGTGCACTTCCCTGGCCTGGTCGGCGGCAACTTCCGCGGTGCGCAGCGAGGGCGCCAGTTTGTGCAAGACACCGTTGACGTATTTATGGCCGTCGGTTCCGCCAAAGGCTTTGGCCAGCTCAATGCATTCGTTGATGACAACGCGCCAGGGCACGTCCGGGCAATGGCTGAATTCGTAAGCGCCTATCCACAGCACCGCGTGCTCGACCGGCGAAATCTCTGCCAGGGGCCGGTCCAGCAAAGGCACGATGGCCGCGTCAAGCGCCTGCGCACCCTCGATGCAGCCGTGCAGCAGCGCATCGTAGTGGGCCGAGTCCGCCTTGTGAAAACCCACCAGGTCGCGGGTGAAGGCGTCAATCGAATCAGCCTCATTGCGGCCCACCAGGTGCTGGTACAGCGCTTGCAGGGCGAATTCACGGGCACGGGTGCGCGCTGATTTGTCGGCCGCTTTTTTTACGCCCGTGTCGGTCAGGCCCGTGCGGGTTTGCGGGGCGCGTTTGGGTTTGAGGAGGGGTTCAGCCATGCGGCGCCTGTTAAGTGAGTGATTTTGGGAGCAGGGGGCTCAGGAAAGTTCATTGAGCAAATTGGCCATCTCGACGGCCACGCGCGCGGCATCGCGTCCTTTTTCTTCCTGACGCAGCTGCGCCTGCGCGAGGTTTTCGGTGGTCAGTATCGCGTTCGCAATCGGCAACTGGTAGTCAAGCGCCAGGCGCGTGACGGCCGAGCCGCTTTCATTGGCCACCAGTTCGAAGTGATAGGTTTCACCGCGAATAATGCAGCCCAGCGCCACCAGGGCATCGTACTTGTCGCTTTCCGCCAGAGCTTGCAGCGCGCAGGGGATTTCCAGTGCGCCGGGCACCTTGACGTGCGTGACATTTTTTTCTTCCACGCCCAGTGCCGCGAGCTCCTGCAGGCAGGCTTGGGCCAGGGCGTTGGTCACGCTCTCGTTAAAGCGCGACTGCACCATGCCAACGGAAAGTTTTTTGCCGTCAAGCCTGTCGGCTGAACCTTTTTCTGCACCAAACACAATGAATTCCTTTTGCTTTGATTATTTTGTTTTTGAGATGTAGCCAACGATTTCGAGGTCGTAGCCGGTCATGCTGGGCATGCGGCGTGGCGGGCCCATCAGGTTCATTTTGTGCACGCCACATTCACGCAAAATTTGCGCGCCAATGCCGTAAGTGCGCAAGTCCATGCGGCCGCGCTCAGGTGCCTGGGCGGCGCGTGCCGTGCCTTCAAACTGCGCCAGCAACTGCGCTGCGCTTTCGCCGCAGTTCAGCAGCACGGCCACGCCCCGGCCTTCATCGGCGATGTGCTGCAAGCTCTGGTCCAGGCTCCAGGAATGCATGGAGCGGCCGGTTTCAAGCAAGTCCAGCACCGACAAAGGCTCGTGAACGCGCACCGCCACGGTCTCATCAGCCGACCATTGCCCCTTGACCAGCGCCAGATGCACGCCCTGGCTGGGTTTGTCCCTGAAGGCGTGGGCGGTGAATTCACCGAACGCCGTCTGAAGGGTGCGGGTGCCCATTTTCTCGATCAGCGACTCGTTGCGGCTACGGTGCTCAATCAAGTCGGCAATGGTTCCGATCTTCAGACCGTGTTCAGCCGCAAATACCTGCAAATCAGGCAGGCGGGCCATGGTGCCGTCGTCTTTCATGATTTCGCAAATCACGGCAGCCGGCGTGCAGCCCGCCAGCCCCGCCAGATCGCAACCTGCTTCGGTATGGCCCGCGCGCATCAGAACGCCGCCGTCAACTGCCTGAAGCGGAAAAATATGACCGGGTTGCACCAGGTCGCTGAGCTTGGCATTCTTCGCCACGGCAGCTTGCACGGTGCGGGCGCGGTCAGCGGCTGAAATGCCGGTGGTCACGCCTTCTGCGGCCTCAATGGACACCGTAAATGCCGTTGAAAACTGAGCACCATTGCGGGCGGCCATGGGCGCCAGTTGCAGCAGCTCGCAGCGTTCGCGTGTCAGGGTCAGGCAGATCAGGCCACGGCCAAAGCGGGCCATGAAGTTGACGGCCTCGGGCGTGACATGGTCGGCAGCCAGCACCAGATCGCCTTCGTTTTCGCGGTCTTCTTCATCGACGAGGATGACCATGCGCCCCGCGCCTATGTCGGCAATGATGTCTTCAACCGGAGAAATTACATGGGTCATTGGTTGGCCTGTGGTTGTGTAGGAGAGTCTTGGAGCATGCGCTCGACGTAGCGCGCGATCAGGTCAATTTCCAGATTGACCTGCGAGCCCTTCGTCAGCAGGCCCAGCGCCGTGTTTTGCACCGTGTGGGGAATCAGGTTGATGCTGATCTCGCTGCCAGCATCGTCATCAGCGTTTGGCAGGTCGGTGACCCGGTTCACCGTCAGGCTCACGCCATTGACGGTGATGGAGCCCTTGTATGCCAGGTATTTTCTCAGCTCGTGAGGCACGCGCAGGCGCAGCTCCCAGCTTTCGCCCACTTGGGCGAAATGCGTGACGCGGCCAATCCCGTCCACATGGCCCGCCACAAGATGCCCGCCCAGGCGGTCATGGGCGCGCAGGGCCTTTTCCAGATTAATGACGCCGGGCTCCGCCAGGCCGCAGGTCTTGGCAAGCGACTCGGCGGAAATGTCGACGGAAAACTGATTGTGGGCGGTGTCCAGCGCCGTGGTCGTCATGCAGGCACCGTTAAGTGCAATGCTGTCGCCCGGCACCACGTCGTCAAGATAACCCGCAGGCGCCTCAATTGTGAGCCGCTTGCCATGATGTGAAGAGCTGCCCAGGCTATGGATGGCGACGATGCGCCCCAAGCCGGTAATGATTCCGGTAAACATCCGGCTATTTTCGCAGGGAATCGGACCATCTCGTCGGACAAGCAGATTTAAGGCCTCAAAAGACCGTTTGGCCTTGGGCCTTTAAAACTGATCGCGTCCAGCCGCCCGAGCAATGACACGCAAGTCAACCCCCACGCTGTCTGTGGATTTGAACTGCAGTTCAATCGCCTCAGAAAGCGATTGCAGCGGCCCAAATGAAGCCATGCCCTGGCCCGGGCCCAGCAGCTTGGGTGCCAGATAAATCAGAAATTCATCGACCAGCCCACTGCGGATCAGCGAGCCATTGAGCTTGCTGCCCGCCTCGACATGCAGCTCGTTGATTTCGCGCTGCGCCAGGTCTTTCATCATGGCGGCCAGATCCACTTTTCCGTGGGCGTCTGGCAAAAAGGTCACCGTGGCGCCCAGGGCAGTCAAGGCGGCTTGCCTGGCCGCATCGCGCGTCGCGGTGTAAATCCAGACCGGGCTCCCACCCTTGAAGATATTGGCGCTGGTCGGCGTCTGGAGCCGGCTGTCCACAATGATGCGGTAAGGCTGATGGGGTGTTTCGACCAGTCGAACGTCGAGCCGTGGATCGTCTTGGAGCAGGGTGCCAATACCCGTCAGCACGGCACTGGCGCGCGCGCGCCAGGCATGACCGTCGGCGCGCGCTTCGGGCGAGGTGATCCACTGACTCTGGCCATTGGTCAGTGCCGTGGTGCCATCCAGCGAGGCAGCCATTTTCATGCGGACCCAGGGCGTTTTGCGGATCATGCGGCTGAAAAATCCGATGTTGAGTTCGCGCGATTCGGCATCGCCGGGGCCGACTTCGACCTCGATGCCTGCAACACGCAAGCGCTCGAAGCCTTGGCCGGATACGAGGGGGTTGGGGTCGGCGATGGACGCGACGACCTTCTTGATGCCTGCCGCGATCAAAGCGTCGCAGCAGGGCGGCGTGCGGCCATGGTGGGAGCAGGGCTCCAGGGTGACATAGGCGGTGGCACCTTCGACCGAGTGACCCTGGATGACCGCGTCGCGCAATGCCATGATTTCGGCGTGGGGTCCTCCGGTAAGCTGAGTGTGGCCC
>MERZ01000038.1:29045-31381 GCA_001770785.1 Burkholderiales bacterium RIFCSPHIGHO2_12_FULL_61_11 | reverse complement strand
AAATCAGGGTCGCCTGCACCGCCTGCGCGGCAGCCGCCTGGATCACGGTATCGGGAAAGTGGAGGGGGCGCATAGGGCCTGTTTTTACCACTTGTCAGGATGAGCCCGCCATTGATCGGCTCAGGCTGGAAGGCAAAGGGTGGCCGGCCAATAATCAAAACATGGACAAAAAAAATCTCATGATGCGTACCCGGCAACGTGGTTTCACCCTGATTGAGCTCATGATCACGGTGGCCATCATCGGCATTCTGGCCGCGGTGGCCTACCCTTCGTACACGCAGTACATCGTCAGGGCCAACCGCTCGGCGGCGCAGGCGCAGATGCTGGACATCGCTAACCGCGAGCAGCAGTTCCTGCTGGCCAATCGCGCCTATGCGACAAAAGACGCCCTGACGGCGAGCGGCTACGCCCTGCCGTCCACGCTCAGCGGCAAATACGACTACAGCATCACGGTGGGCTCGGGTACGGTGCCTTCTTTCATCATCACGTTCACGCCTGCCGGTAGCCAAGCCGTCGACGGTGCGCTGACGCTCAACAGCGAAGGGGTCAAGGACCCTGCGGCCAAATGGTAAGCCTAAGCCGTCAGGCCGTGCCGCGGCGCCGTGCGGTGGGTGGCGTCTCCATGATCGAAGTCCTGGTGACCCTCGTCATCATCGCCTTCGGCCTGCTGGGTCTGGCGGGCTTGCAGGCCCGGCTGCAGACGTCCGAAATGGAGTCGTACCAGCGCACCCAGGCGCTTCTGCTGCTCAACGATATGGCCAACCGCATCGCGACGAACCGGAACAACGCGGCTGACTACGTCACCACCGTGGCCAGCCCGCTGGGCGCCGGCATGACCTGCCCGACCACGACGGCCACCGTGGGTCAGCGCGATCTGCGGGAATGGTGCAATGCCCTGCAGGGAGCCGGGGAAACGACAGACCTCGGGGCCACGAAGGTCGGCGCGATGGTGGGCGGGCGCGGCTGTGTCGAAAGCGTCGACGGCGACTACCTCGTCACAGTTGTCTGGCAGGGCCTGACCCCGATCGCGGCGCCACCGGCTTCTGTGGCCTGTGGCGCTGATAGCTACAACGGTACGACCGGTTCCTGTGTCAATGACCGGTGCCGGCGCACGGTCACCACCCTGGTGCGGATTGCGACCCTGCTATGAAACAGCCCACCCGTCGTTTGCCGCAGTCCGGCTTCACGCTGATCGAGTTGATGGTGTCCATGGCCATCGGTCTGCTAATCGTGCTGGCACTGATTACCTTGCTGATCAACGTCAACCGCAACAACAGCGAAATGGGTAAGACCAACCGCTTGATTGAAAACGGCCGGTTTGCCTTGCAGTTGCTGCAAGCCGATATTTCCCATGCCGGATTCCTCGGCGGCTATGTACCGCAGTTTGATGATTTGACCGCCGCCGTGGTACCCACTGACTTTCCGGCAGTTCCTGATCCCTGTGCGGATTGGGCCGCCTTGGCGGCGGACCCGGATCCGACTGTATTGCCGGCCTACAAGGCCAACTTGGTCGGCATTGCCGTGCAGGGTTACGAAATTCCGGCCGTGGTTCCTTCGCCCACGCTGTCGGTTTGTGCGTCCAGAGTCACGCTTCCCAAGGCCAATACCGATGTCCTCATTGTTCGGCATGTGGAAAACTGTGTGCCCGGTGTCGGCGATTGCCCGGCCTTCACCGCAGGTGAGCTTTACTTCCAGGCCGCGCGTTGCGGAACGACTGTCCCCAGCCCCGCATACGTGTTGGATAGCGATGCGACGCTCCTTACCCTGCAGAACAGGGATTGCGCCACTACCGCCGAACTTCGCAAGTTCGTCTCCAGCCTTTATTACGTCCGGGATTACGCCGTGACGGCGGGCGACGGCATCCCCACGCTGATGCGTTCGCAATTTGGCCTTTCTGGCGGCGTACTGCAGCACAAAACGGCGGAAGCGCTGATCGAGGGCGTCGAGGGTTTCCGCGTCGAGTATGGCATCGACAACATCAGCGACTCCGGGGAGGCCGTGGACTTCACAACGGCCATCAATTGGGCCGATCCGGCGAATTTGACCAGCCCGCGCAACCGCGGCGATGGCATTCCCGACAACGCCTATGTCCGCTGCACCACTGCCGCCCCCTGCACCGCAGATCAGTTGATGAACGCCGTGGCGGTCAAGCTCTACGTCCTTGTTCGCAGCGAGAAAACGACGCCCGGCTACACCGATACCAAAAAATACGAGATGGGCAGCACGACGCTGGGGCCATTCAATGACGCCTACAAGCGCCATCTCTTCACGCAGACTGTGCGCCTGACCAATCTCTCCGCGCGCAGGGAGACACCATGACCAGGCCGCCCCTCATC
>MERZ01000038.1:25798-29036 GCA_001770785.1 Burkholderiales bacterium RIFCSPHIGHO2_12_FULL_61_11 | reverse complement strand
TCGTCCAACCTCAAGTCCGTGGGCAACATGCAGGTGCGCGAGGAGGCGGTTGCCGCCGCAAACCAGGCGGTGGAACGGCTGATCAGTGCGCCGTTCACCAATGCGCTGGGCGCCCAGACATTCACGGTCGATATCAACAAGGATGGCGTCGATGACTACACCGTCGCGGTGGCTGTGCCCACCTGCATCCGGGCGCTGAAGGCCTCTACCGCTGCGCCGAGCGACGTGGAGCTGCCGCCGGAGATGTCCTCCGGCTCGACATGGAATACCGAGTGGGACATCGATGCGACGGTGGCGGACCCCGCCTCCGGGGCTTCGGTTCATGTGCGCCAGGGCGTACGCGTGCTGCTGACCCAGACCCAGAAAGACGCGGCGTGTCCCTGACAGGGCCGGAAAACAGGAGCTACATATGACTTGGAATCACTGGAAGGCTTTGCTTGCCGCGACGCTTGTGCTCGCGGGCGTACAGGCAAGGGCGGCCGACATTGACCTCTTTGCGGGGGTTACCCCTGCCGGGACCGACGCACCCAACGTGCTGCTCGTCCTCGACAACGCGGCCAATTTTTCGGCCAACGTGACCACCCAGCGCTGCAGCATCACCGCTACCGGTGTGGTGAGCGTGGACGGTACCGGTACCGCACCGACCAGCCTTGACGGGACTGCCGGCGCAGTGGAGCAGTGCGCCCTGTACAGTGCGATCAAATCGCTGGATGCGTCAGCCGTCACCGCCAACATTGGTGTGATGGGTTTCAATGCCAATGGCATGAAGCAGTTCAATCCTGCCGACAACAGTTTTTCATCGGATTGCGACAGAGTCAGTGGAACGGGCGGCTGCCTGATGATGCCCATTGTGCCGATGAACGCCACCAACAAGGCCAACATGCTGGAGTGGATCCGGAACTGGGCGATTTCCGGGGGCAGCAACCATGTCATCAAGGGCAACAACACAGCGAGCGGCGCGGTCATGCAGGAGGCTTGGGCCTACTACTTCGGCAAGACCGGTGTGTCCGGGCGTGATTATTCCAGCATTACCCCTTCGGGCGGTTGCCCCAGAAAGAACGTGATTTTCATAGGCAATGCCTACCGGAACAACGCCACCCCGGGGGATGGAACCAACGAGGCCAACAGTCCACTCAAGCCCCTCAACGGTACCAGTCTTGATGTTCTCAAGAGGGCCAACCCGGCCGCCACGGCGGCCCAGCTGGCGGTCATCAGCGACGCAATCACCTCCTCCTGCGGCACCAGTACCCTGGAGACTGCCGAAGGTAAAGGGGCTTACGCGCTCAATTGGGCGCGCTACATGAAGGCGCAGGGCGTCACCACTTTCAGCATCGGTGTTTTGGGTCCCACCTGCAACGCCGAGTACGCGGCGCATCTGACCAAGATGGGTTCCTCCACGGTGGGTGGCGGTAAATACTTCGGCACCAACAATTTTGCGGAACTGGAAGCTGCCCTCAAGACGGCCCTGAGCGAAATCCAGTCGGTCAACAGCGTGTTCGCCGCAGTCAGTCTGCCCGTGAGCGTGAATACCCAGGGTTCCTACCTGAATCAGGTGTATATCGGCATGTTCCGGCCGCAGCAGAATTTCTTTCCCAAATGGGACGGCAACCTGAAGCAGTACAAACTGGGGGTGCTCAATGGTGCGCTCAGGCTGCTTGATGCCGATGGCGCTGGCGCCATCAACAACCTGACCGGCTTCATCACCGAGTGCGCGCGCAGCTACTGGACACCCAGCTCGACGGATGACTACTGGGCGCTCAATCCCAGCGGGGGCTGTCTGACCGTGGCCGATTCCAATAGTTCCAATTACCCGGATGGCAATATCGTGGAAAAAGGCGCGCAAGCCTACAAGCTCAGAATCCTGACGCCCGACTCAAGGACAGTGAAGACATGTTCTCCCGTTTTTGCCAGTTGCACGTCGATGACGGACTTTTCGACGGCCAACGCGGACATCACCCAGACCTTACTGAATTCCGGCGGCACGGACAGGGACGCGCTCATCAACTGGGCGCGTGGACTGAATAATAAGAGTGGTGACGAGTTCGGGCTTGCAACCGACATGCGGCCCTCAACGCATGGCGACATCGTGCATTCCCGGCCGGTGCCAGTCAACCACGGCACCGAAGCCTTGCCTTCGGTCGTGGTGTACTACGGCGGCAACGATGGTTTTCTGCGCGCAGTGAACGGCAACCGGGGCAGCAGCATTACCTCGGGCGGCAATACCTACGCGGCCGGCGCTGAAATGTGGTCATTCATGCCGCCCCAGTTTTATAGCAAGATCAAGCGGCTGCGCGACAATAGCCCGGCGATTTCCTATCCAACCTCCACGGTGCCAGGGGCCCTGCCGAAGGACTATGGCTTCGACGGACCGATCACGGCCTTCCAGGGCACCATTGGAGGCTTGAACAAAACCTATGTTTACGCAAGCATGCGCCGCGGTGGCCGCGTGCTCTATGCGTTCGACGTGACGACCCCTGGCAGCCCGGCGCTGCTGTGGCAAAAGGGGTGTCCGAACGCGTTGGACGACACCGGTTGCAGCACGGGCTTTTCAGGCATCGGGCAAACCTGGTCATCGATGAAATCGCTGTATGCGACGGGTTACGGCTCAGGCACCTCGCCCCTGCTCATCATGGGCGGCGGCTACGACACCTGCGAGGACTACGACGCAGGCACGGTCGGCGGCAAGAACCACAATTGCACCGTGGCGGCGACCAAGGGCAACAAGGTCTTCGTGCTGGATGCCGCCACCGGTGCTGTGGTCAAGGAATTCCCCACCGATCGAGCGGTGATCGCCGATTCCACGATCGTGCGTGATGCTGCCGGCAAGGCCAAGTACGCGTACACGGCCGACATGGGCGGCAACGTCTACCGCATGGCGTTTGGAACTGAGGCTCCCGCGACCTGGACGATCACCAAGATCGCTTCGCTGGGCTGCGACACACCGGCAGCCTGTACCGACAGCATGGCCAACCGCAAGTTCATGTTCGCGCCCAGCGTGGCAACCACCGACAACGAAACCTATTACGTGCTGCTCGGTTCGGGCGACCGCGAGAAGCCGGTGAAGGAGTACGTCTCCTCCAAGAGCGTGACCAACTACTTCTTCATGCTCAAGGACAAACCCTCAGACACCGGCTGGCTGAGCTCGGAGAATGCGACCTGCGGCGCCAATGTGATGTGCATGGGCTCCCTGCTGGGCATCCTTACCGATGCAACGCCCTCCGACGCCGATCTGGCGACC
>MERZ01000038.1:13251-25779 GCA_001770785.1 Burkholderiales bacterium RIFCSPHIGHO2_12_FULL_61_11 | reverse complement strand
CAGCCAACGCGTGCACGAACAACCTCGGGACCACGCGCGTTTATAACATCGGCTACCTGAACGCCGCGAGCGCGAACGACACGGATTCGCGCTACGAGCGCCTTGTCGGCGATGGCCTGCCGCCATCGCCGGTGGCGGGCCAGGTGACGCTGGACAACGGCCAGACCGTTCCGTTTTGCATCGGCTGCAGCAAGAACTCGCCGCTCGAAGGGGCGCCGCCCAAGGAGCTGGGCTCGGTGATCCAGCCCAAGGGTCGGCTTTACTGGTACTTGCAGAAGTGAGGCGGCGCATGACTGTGGCTGTGCCACGGCATCATCGGTCGCGCAAGAGACCGGTCGCGCGCGAATCGCTGCGGCGCGGCTTCACGCTGATCGAACTGATGGTCACGGTCGCGATCCTGGCGATCCTGGCCACGGTGGCGGCGCCGTCCTTTAATGAAGCCATCCTGAGCAACAAGCTGGCCTCTTATGCCAACAATTTCGTTGCCAGCGCCACGTTGGCGCGCAGCGAGGCCATCAAGCGTAATGCCACGGTGAGGATGTGCCGTTCGGCTGATGGGGCGAACTGCGCGACCTCCGGGGGCTGGCAACAGGGCTGGATCGTTTTTCATGATGTCAATGGTGACGGCAGCGTTGATGCTGGCGAGACGGTCATCCAGTACCAGCAAGCGATTTCCTCGGGCTACCAACTGACCGGTGATGCCTACAGCCTGGCTTTCCAATCCGTGGGGGCCGGCTCCACTCCTGCCAGCCTGGTCCTTTGCCGGTTATCGCCCGTCGGGAGCCAGGAAAGGACAATTACCCTCAGCGCGACCGGCAGGACTTCGGTAAGAACGGAACGAACTGGCGTCTGTAGTTGATGACGCGCACCGGCAAGCGGGTGCTTTTTACAGAAAAAGGTCATCCTTTCTTCTGCTCCATTCCAAGAATGCGGGGTCAATATGGTCGAGCCATCTTGCGGTCACAAGAAATTCTTCGACCGCTGCGTTCGCCAGCGGGCTTCGCCGATGTTGTCCTTGCCGCAACGCTCGCCACGAGGCTTTACCCTGATCGAGGTGCTGGTGGTCCTGGTTGTGATGGCCGTGCTTGGGACAGTCGGCATACCTTCCATGGCGGGCATCATGGATTCAATCAAGCTCAGTTCCCAATCCAACATCTATCTTTCGAGCCTGCACCTGGCCCGCAGCGAAGCGATCAAGCGCAATAGCCGGGTCACGCTGTGCAAGTCGGCAGATGGGGTTTCCTGCGCGACCAGCGGCGGCTGGGAGCAGGGCTGGATCGTATTCCATGATGCCAACAAAAACGCTGCTCATGACAACGGCGAGGTAGTTATTGAACGGGCGCAGCCGTTGCCGGTCAGCTTGAGATTGACGGGGAACCAGAATGTTTCCAACTATGTATCGTTCGTTCCCACGGGGGCGACGCAGTTGGTCGGAGGCGCTTTCCAGGCTGGCAAACTCACTTTGTGTCGGCAGTCAGCGTTGGGCGGCGAGGCGCGCCAAATCATCCTCAATGCGGTGGGCCGCCCGCGGGTCCAGAAAATTACCGTCAGTGCTTGCGTCTGATTTGAGGCTGCCTACCGCCGCACCTCATCCGTCAACTTCTTGCATTCGTCAATATCTTCAGTCCTGTACACGTGGCAAAGCGCAGATGAACGACTGCTCACGCATGACCCGCTCGCCCAAGCGACTGGAGGCGACAAATCGATGGGCGAAAAATTTGATGCGCTCAAGTCGAATATCCGCCGAAAACTCATTTGAGGCCGGTTGATCGCAGTGTCGGTCAGGCATCGGCTTGCAATACCTCTTGTTGGGCGTTAGAAAACAAAAAAGCCCCGTGGATAGGGGCTTTTAGGGGTGTGTTTCGGACTGTACTGGACAGTCCGAAACTCATCTT
The DNA here is from genome assembly GCA_001770785.1 of Burkholderiales bacterium RIFCSPHIGHO2_12_FULL_61_11. GTDB lineage: Bacteria > Pseudomonadota > Gammaproteobacteria > Burkholderiales > Burkholderiaceae_C > Polaromonas. The sequence goes on along the minus strand of MERZ01000038.1, from coordinate 23,884 downwards.
TGGCGGAGCGGACGGGACTCGAACCCGCGACCCCCGGCGTGACAGGCCGGTATTCTAACCAACTGAACTACCACTCCTGGTAGCGGTAACGTTCGCTCTTTCGAGCCAAGTCGCCTGCCCTTGCGGGCCTGCTGTTACCGACTTGTGCCTTGCCTCATCACATTGCTGTGAGGAATTTTGGCGACCCTACGGGGATTCGAACCCCGGTACCTACCGTGAAAGGGTAGTGTCCTAGGCCTCTAGACGATGGGGTCAAAACCTTGGAACTTCCTTGCAAACCTCAAAACGAATTTTGAAGCCCGCCATTCTCACTCTCAACAATCTTTGGTGGAGGTAAACGGGATCGAACCGATGACCTCTTGCATGCCATGCAAGCGCTCTCCCAGCTGAGCTATACCCCCATGTTGCAAGTTTCCCTGCAATCGTCGAGCTACAAATTATAGCTTGAAAATTCTGTGCTTTTAGAGAAAGCCAAACGGGAAATAACATTTTCTCGGTCCATCAAGGCCACAAAGGCATCGAGCGATGGAGTTTGCGGGCGTCCGGCAATCAATACACGCACTGGCATGGCCAGTTGCGGCATCTTCAGCCCGGTCTCGGCAAGCACCTGCTTGATGGCGGCGGAAATTGCCGCTTTGTTCCACTCACAACCGGCCAACAGCTCGGCCAGCCTGGCCACTGCCGGTGCAATATCGGCGGGCACATGGGCCTTGATCTCTTCAGTGCTGACCGGCTCTTCAGTGACCAGCAGACCCATCCACTGGGCCAGTTCCACCAACGTGCTGCAGCGGTCTTTGAACAAGGCACAGGCCTGCGCGCGGCGCGCTGAATCGAGGCCGACCACGCCGCGCTCGCTGAGGAAAGGCAAGACGAGTTCCGCCAGCTTGTCATCGGCCATCGCCTTCAAATGCTGGGCATTGACCCAGCGCAGCTTGGCCTCGTCGAACTGCGCCGCACTCTTGCCGAGGTGATCGAGATTGAACCACTGAATAAACTGCTCACGGCTAAAAATTTCGTCGTCACCGTGGCTCCAGCCCAGACGCGCCAGGTAATTGACCATGGCGTCCGGCAGGTAACCTTCGGCGGCGTACTGCGTGACGGCCTTGGCGCCGCTGCGCTTGCTCATCTTTTCGCCCTGCTCATTGAGAACGGTCGGCAAATGCGCATAGACCGGCACATCCTTGCCAAGCGCGCGGAAGATGTTGATTTGGCGTGGCGTGTTGTTAACATGGTCATCGCCGCGAATCACATGCGTGATGGCCATGTCCATATCGTCCACCACCACGCAGAAGTTGTAGGTCGGCGTACCGTCGGGCCGCGCAATGACCAGGTCGTCGAGTTCGTCGTTGCGGACCTCGATGCGGCCCTTGACCTTGTCGTCCCAAACCACCGAGCCGCCTTGCGGATTCTTGAAGCGCAGCACCGGCCGAACGCCTTCAGGGACAGGAGGCAGCGTCTTGCCGGGTTCCGGCCGCCAGGTGCCGTCGTAGCGCGGCTTTTCTTTCGCCGTCATCTGTGCTTCACGCAGCGCGTCGAGTTCCTCCATGCTCATGTAGCAAGGATAAACAAGGTCGGCCGCCTGCAACTCGGCCAGCACCGCCTTGTAGCGGTCCATGCGTTGCATCTGGTAGAACGGACCCTCGTCATAGTCCAGGCCGAGCCAGCGCATGCCTTCGATGATCACATCGACGGCGGCCTGGCTCGAACGCTCAAGATCGGTGTCTTCGATCCGCAATATGAAGACGCCCCCGGTGGCGCGCGCAAAGGCCCACGGATACAGAGCCGAGCGGATATTGCCGAGGTGAATAAAGCCCGTGGGGGAGGGCGCAAACCGGGTTCGTGTTTTTCGGGTCATGGTTTTTGTTGTCATTTCAGGCTGTCCAGACCTCGTGCCAGATCGGCTTTCAAATCGTCAATATGTTCAAGACCCACGGCCACGCGGATCAGGCCCTGGCCGATGCCGGCAGCTTGCCGCTGTGCTTCGGTGAGCCGGCCGTGCGATGTTGTCGCGGGATGGGTGATGGTGGTCTTGGTGTCGCCCAGATTGGCCGTGATGCTGCAGACCTGGGTGCTGTCGATCACGTGAAAAGCATTTTTCCGGGCGCTTTGCGCATCAGCACCCTTGAGGTTGAACGACACGACCGCACCGCCGCAACCCTGCCCGTTGAAGCTTTGCTGCCGCATGGCCAGTGCATGCTGGGGGTGTGACTTCAGGCCGGGGTAAAACACGCGGGCCACGCCCGGCTGCACCTCCAGCCAGGCGGCCAGCAGCAGTGCACTGGCGCTTTGCGCCTGCATGCGGATCGAGAGCGTCTCCAGGCCCTTGAGCACGACCCAGGCATTGAACGGTGACAGTGTCATGCCGGCACTGCGCATGATGGGAACGAGTTTCTCGTCAATGAGCTTTTTCGGTCCGCAGATCGCACCCGCAATCACGCGGCCCTGGCCGTCAAGGTATTTGGTGCCCGAATGAATAATCAGGTCAGCCCCCAACTTGGCAGGCTGCGACAGCGCTGGCGAGCAAAAGCAGTTGTCAACGGCCAGCAAGGCACCCGCCGCATGGGCCACGTCGGCGAGCGCTCGAATGTCGCAGACTTCGGTCAGCGGATTCGTGGGGGTTTCGGCAAACAGCAGTTTGGTTGTGGGCCTGACGGCTGCCTGCCACTGGGCCACGTCGGTTTGCGACACAAAAGTGCTTTCCACCCCAAACTTGGCAAATTCGCTGCCGATCAGCCTGATGGTGGCGCCAAACACCGACTGGGAGCAAATCACATGGTCGCCGCTCTTGAGCAAGCCCAGGCACATCAACAGGATCGCCGCCATGCCGCTGGATGTACCAATGCAGGCCTCGGTGTCCTCCAACGCGGCCAGCCGCTGCTCCATGCTGGCCACCGTGGGGTTGGTGAAACGGGAATAGATGTAGCCCTCTTCCTCGTTGGCAAAGCGCCGCATGGCCGTGGCAGCATCGGGCTGGACGAAGCTGCTGGTCAGAAACAGTGCCTCGGAATTTTCGCCATACTGGCTTTTGGCGACGGCCGTGCGCACGGCCAGGGTGTCGCGGTGAAGATTTTCGGGCAATTTTTTTTGTGTCATGGGTCAGGTCCGGCTCAAGCCTCTTGCGAATTGGGCAGCGCCAGGCGCGACACATCCGCGTCGCCGTCATCGCCGATCTGCTCCGCGGTATCGGCGCGCTGTGAGTTCATCGCGGCAATGGTTTCGGCCGTCACGTCACCGGTGATATAAACGCCATCGAAGCATGAGGCGTCAAAACCATCGAGCTTGGGGTTGAGCGATCCGATGGCGCGCCGCATACCGTCCATGTCCTGGTAAATCAGCGCATCGCAGCCAATCACCTGACGAATTTCTTCAATGCTGCGGCCGTGTGCCACCAACTCGTCCGCCGTGGGCATGTCAATGCCGTAGACGTTGGGGTAACGCACTGGCGGCGCGGCGCTGGCGAAATAGACCTTGCGCGCGCCGGCGTCGCGCGCCATCTGCACGATCTCGCGGCTGGTGGTGCCGCGCACGATGGAGTCATCGACCAGCAGCACATTGCGGCCCTTGAACTCACTGGCAATGACGTTGAGTTTCTGGCGCACTGATTTTTTGCGCACGCCTTGCCCCGGCATGATGAAGGTTCGTCCCACATAGCGGTTCTTCACAAAACCTTCGCGGTAGGGAATACCGAGAAGATGCGCCAGCTGGGTGGCGCTTGGGCGACTCGATTCGGGAATCGGAATGATCACGTCGATCTCGTTGGGCGGCACCGTGGAAATCACCCGCTTGGCCAGCGTTTCACCGAGGTTCAGGCGCGCCTGGTAAACCGAAATGCCGTCGAGCACGGAGTCGGGACGCGCCAGGTAGACAAACTCGAAAATGCAAGGCATGAGCTTGGCATTGACGGCGCATTGCTCGGCATGCACCGTTCCCTCCATGTCCACAAATACCGCTTCGCCCGGCGCGATGTCACGTTCGAACTGGTGCGCGGTACCTTCCAGGGCGACCGACTCGCTGGCCACCATCACGGTGTTGCCGTATTCGTTTTGGCCACGGCCCATGCAAAGCGGACGAATGCCAAACGGGTCGCGAAAAGCCAGCAGCCCGTGGCCGGCGATCAGCACCACCACGGCGTAGGAGCCCCTGATGCGCTTGTGCACACCGCGCACCGCAGCAAATACATCGGCCGGTTTGAGCGTCAAGCCACGCGTGGTTTTTTCCAGCTCGTGCGCCAGCACATTGAGCAGCACTTCGGAGTCGCTGTCGGTGTTGATGTGACGGTGGTCGGTGTTGAATAGCTCTGTCTTGAGTTCGGCCGCGTTGGTCAGGTTGCCATTATGCGAAAGCACCAGACCAAACGGCGCGTTGACATAAAACGGTTGCGCTTCGTCTTCGCTGTAGGCGTTGCCCGCCGTGGGGTAGCGAACCTGGCCCAGCCCGACATTGCCCGGCAAGGCGCGCATGTTGCGGGTGCGGAAAACGTCGCGCACCATGCCCTTGGCCTTGTGCATGAAGAACTTGCGCCCTTGCTGCGTGACGATGCCGGCAGCATCCTGGCCGCGGTGCTGCAGCAACAGCAGACCGTCATAAATCAGCTGATTGACCGGCGCCTTGCTGACGATGCCAACTATTCCGCACATGGTGTTTCGATCATGATGTATTGACCCATAAAAATTAATCCAGAACCTTTGCAAACTGCGCCGGTAGCACCGGCTTCAAACCTTTGAGCGTTGCGCTCAGCGCCACTGCGCCTTGGGACTCCAGCCACCAGGGGCTTGACCGGAGCGCCGTCATGCTGATGACCACGGTGGCGGCCAGCAGCAGTATCAAGCCACGCACCAGGCCAAAGGCCGCCCCCAGAGTGCGATCAACCGGTCGTAATCCCATGGCTTCAACCAGCTTCTTCAACAAGAAGGCCAGCAATCCTGCCGCAAACACCGCGGCAATGAATATCAGCACAAACGCCGCCGCATAGCGCACGGGCTCCGAGGCGGACTGCAGGGGCAGCAGCGTCGCCACCCGGGGCGCAGCCCATTGCGCCAGATAAAACGACGCAGCCCAGCCCAACACTGACAACACCTCATAGACCAGCCCGCGCCAGGCACCCACCACCAGGGACACCAACAACACCGCCAGCAAAATCCAGTCAAGCACCGCCACGAATCTGCAAACTGCCTATAAAGTCAGGATGGCGGCCGGCAAAGCAAGGGTCTTGATCTTGCTCGCGGCCTTTTCAGCTTCGACCCTGCTGGCGAACGGCCCAACCCGGACCCGGGTGCGCTTGCCGTCCTTGGTGTCGGCAACCTGCGTGTAGGTTTTCAGGCCGGCCTGCTCCAGCTTGAGGCGCACTTCCTGGGCCTTGGCGGCATCGGCAAATGCACCGACCTGCACCACCACACGGCCCTCGGCTGCCGCGGCAGCGGCTTTGGCAGCCGGCGGCATGGCCCGGTCATTAAGCAGGGCACTGGCGCGCGCGCCATCGTCACTCGCCGCAGGTACTTTGGACGCCATTTTTGGCTCTGCCTTGGACTGCGGGCTGGGCTCGACCTTCACTTCAGACTTCAGATCCGGTTTGGCTTCGCCTTTGATAGCTGCCGGCGCAGGTTCAACAATGTCTGGAATCTGCATTGACGACAAGATTTCTTCCTGGGGCGCAAGGCTGGCAGCATCAGTCACTTTTTCGGCAGCCGGAGCCGGTACCGGGATGACCAGCGGCTTGACCGCGCTTTTGGCGGGGATTTCAATCGGAATATCCACCGGAATGGGCCGCGGCTGCGTATCAAACAGCAGCGGAAAACCGACAACGCCGATGAGCACCAGCACGGCCGCTCCGATCAGGCGGTGTTTTGCGCGTTTGCGCATGACTTCCACGCTTTCCATTTGAGCGGCCGACGCGGCAGGGGGAGCAGCGCTTGAACCGCCCCGGCGGAAGTTGAAAAACGACATGGTGTGGCTTGAATCCGTTGACGATTACGTTGAAAGTGCCGTTAAAGGTTTAATGCGCGGTCGATCGCCCCACGGCCTGGGGCAGGCTGGCCGGGTTTATGTGGCCCTCATTGGTCCTTCTGGCCATTAAGCGGCCAAGTGCGGAGCCGAAAGACGCGGCACGCCGCCCTTCAAAATGCCGCCTACCGTAAAGAACGAGCCGAACACCACAATTCTATCAGCGGGGTCTGCCGCCTTGACGGCCGCCTGCAGCGCCTCCTCGGGGTTTTTGTAATCATTGGCAGTCACGTCAGGACGGTCTTGCAGCGCCCGCCATTTGGCGTGCAAGGCTTCGCCGGTGGCGGCGCGCGCTGTCGGCAAGTCCGTGAAATACCATTTGTCGATCATCGGACTGATCCGCGCCAGCATGGGCGCCAGGTCTTTGTCGGCCATGGCACCAAACACCGCGTGGGTGCACGGGTAGTAGCCCATGGCATCGAGGTTTTCGGCCAGCGCCGCCACCGAATGCGGGTTGTGCGCCACATCCAGCACCAGCGCAGGCTGACCGGGAACGATTTGAAAGCGCCCCGGCAACTCCACCGTGGACAGACCCACGCGCACGGCTTGAGCCGTCACGGGCAGGCGCTCGCGCAAGGCCGTCAACGCCGCCAGCACGCCGGCGGCGTTGACCAACTGGTTGGCGCCGCGCAAGGCCGGGTAAGCCAGCCCGGCATAACGCCTGCCGCGGCCGCTCCAGCCCCACTGCTGCTTGTCGCCCGAAAAATTGAAATCACGGCCCAGGCGCCACAAGTCAGCGCCCAGTGCCGAGGCGTGCTCAAGAACGCTTTGGGGCGGCGCCGGGTCGCTCACCACCACCGGCCTGCCAGCGCGCATGATGCCGGCCTTCTCAAAGCCTATGCTTTCACGGTCGGTTCCCAGCAATTCCATGTGATCAAGGTCGATGCTGGTGATGACGGCGCAATCGGCATCCAGGATGTTGACCGCATCCAGACGGCCCCCCAGGCCGACCTCCAGAATGACGACGTCGAGCTTTGCGTCGGCCAGCAGTTGCAGGATGGCCAGCGTCGTGAACTCAAAGTAGCTGAGCGATATTTCAGGGCCATTCTTGGATCTGGCCGCCTCCACACGGGCGAAGCATGCGATCAAATCATTCGCCTTGACGATATCGCCGCGGACCCGGCAACGCTCTTCAAAATCGACCAGATGCGGCGAGGTATAGAGCCCTGTGCGGTAGCCGGCCTGCAGCAAAATGGCCTCCAGCATGGCGCAGGTTGAGCCTTTACCGTTGGTGCCCGCCACCGTGATGATGGGGCAAGCAAACGCCAGCCCCATGCGCTGGGCCACGGCCCTGACGCGTTCCAGCCCCATGTCGATGGTTTTGGGGTGCAGGCGCTCGCAATGCGCCAGCCAGTCGTCGAGTGTTTTAAGTTCTTTCATACGGCCCGCATTGTCCCTCAGGGCTGAAAACCTATTGGCTGACGGGCCAGTTCTGGGTGCCGCTCAACGCGCAAAGCGGTCGGTCGCGGCGATCAATTGCGCCAGAATACCGGGCTCGCTGTAGGCATGACCGGCATCGGCAATCAGGTGAAAATCAGCGCTTGGCCAGGCACGGTGCAGGTCCCAGGCGGTTTTGGCGGGGCAAGCCATGTCGTAGCGGCCTTGCACGATGACACCCGGAATTTCCGCCAGCTTACCTGCATCGCGGATCAGTTGCCCCTCTTCGAGCCAGCCGTCATGCACGAAATAATGGTTTTCGATGCGCGCAAAAGTCAGGGCAAAGTCATCGCCGCCATGCTTGGCCAATGCCGCCGGGTCTGGCAGCAGCGTGATGGTTTGGCCCTCCCACAGGCTCCAGGCCCGGGCTGCAGCCAGCTGTTCGGTTCGGTCGGTGCCCACCAGGCGTCGGCGGTAAGCGGCCATCAGGTCGCCGCGTTCGGCGGGCGGAATAGGCGCCAAGAAGTCCTCCCACAGATCAGGAAACAGCCACGAAGCGCCTTCCTGGTAATACCAGAGCAGCTCGGCGCGGCGCAGCGTGAAGATGCCGCGCACGATCAACTCTGAAACCTGCGCAGGATGCGTCTGGGCATAGGCCAGCGCCAGCGATGAGCCCCAGGAACCGCCAAAAACCAGCCAGCGTTCGACCCCCAGCAGCGTGCGCAGCCGCTCAATGTCGGCCACCAGATGCCAGGTCGTGTTGTTTTCCAGACTGGCACCGGGGCGCGAGCGGCCGCAGCCACGCTGATCGAACAGCAGCACGCAATAGCGCTCGGGATCAAACAGCCGCCGGTGATCCGGCGAGCAGCCGGAGCCCGGCCCGCCATGCAGAAAAATCGCCGGTTTTCCTTGCGGATTGCCACACAGCTCCCAATAAATCGAATGACCGTCGCCGGTGGCTAGGGTGCCCGTGCGAAACGGCTCAATAGGCGGGTAGAGGGTCGCGGTGGGGGTCGCCGAAGTAATCATAGAGTTTCCATGAAAGTACATGTCGCCCGATAAACGCTTGGCAGAGTGGGCGGCAAAGCGTCGAGTTTGAACTGAATTATTTCCCCTGTAGTTTCGCTTCCCCGTTCCAGCCTTTTTTGCCACCCTTCCAGCCCTTGCATCGACCGCCATTCGCTATCTATTTAATAGCTTCTTATACCGTCAGATATGGACCATAGGCATTTCCTTCTTAAATTTATGGCAGACTCAGGGCATGATTATTGTTTATGGCATTGCCAATTGCAGCAGCGTGAAAAAAGCCCGTGCGTGGCTGACCGAACACGGGCAGACCCATGAATTCCATGACTTCAAGAAGCACGGCGTTCCCCCTGAAAAACTGGCGCTGTGGACGCAAGCCGTCGGCTGGGAAAAGCTGCTCAACCGCCAGGGCACCACCTGGCGCAAGCTCGACGCTGCAGCGCAGGCCGCCGTGCGGGACGCCGCCAGCGCGCAGTCGCTGATGTTGGCCCAGCACAGCGTCATCAAGCGACCGGTGGTGGACTGGGGGCAGAATCTGACGGTCGGGTTTGATGCAGCAGCCTGGGCTGACCGGGTTTGAATTTCAGAGGTGGTAGCGATGCGCCCATCAGCTTTACAGTCGATTTGCCGAACTCTGCGCCCCCAAATGACTCCAACTTCGTAAAATCAGCTACCCCTTGGCCGCTAGCGACGATTTGAGTGAACGCAAGGCAAGGAGTATCGAACTCGCCAAAACGGTTCAGCTTCAGCGATTTGCCGAGAAAGGGTTTACATCATGAAAAAATCAATCGTTAAGACACTTGCCGTGTCGGCCGTTGGTGCCGCCGCGGGTTTGGTTTGTCTGCCGGTTTCAGCCATGGACATTCTGGCGCGGGTTATTTCCAGTACACCAGTGGTGCAGCAGGTTGCCGTGCCCCGGCAAGTGTGCAATACCGAAGCCGTCATCACTCAAGCCCCCAAATCGGGCGCGGGCGCCGTGATGGGCGCTTTGGCAGGCGGCGCGGCTGGCAACGCGATCGGCCACGGCGGCGGCCGGGCGGCGGCCACCGTGATCGGGTTGTTAGGTGGCGCCGTTATCGGTGACCGCATTGAGGGCGGCAGCGACCAGGTCCAGAATGTCCAGCGATGCTCGACGCAGACCTATTACGAAAACATCCCCAGCCACTACAACGTGGTGTACGAATACCAGGGCACGCAATACAACGTGCAGATGGTGAACGATCCCGGCCCGTATGTGCGACTACAGGTCACGCCGATTGGCGCCATCACCCCGGCGCCCCGGGAAGCTCAGCCTCAAACCTACTTCCAGCCGGCACCGGTGCAGCAGCCGGTTTATGTGCAACCCGTGGTTGCGGCGCCGGTGTACCCGGCCTATTACGCCCAGCCTTATTACTACGCGCCGTATTACCCGCCTATCGGGCTCTCGCTGAACTTCGGCTACAGCCGGGGTTACGGCGGGCATCGCCACTCGCGCTGATCTTTCAATTCAATCAAACATAGGGGCGTTTTGAACGCTCCTTTTTTATGGGCCACATGCGGGCTCAAGATTTCGCCAAGGCAGTGCGACAGTTCGCGGCAGCGCCAGTGACCTAAAATCATCAGTTTTCGCGCCAGAGCGCTGGCCGCCGTGTTCTTTTTCCTGTTTACCCAAACCATCATGACCACCGAAAAAATTGACAACGTCAGCGTCACCACCCAGGCCAATGTGTACTTTGACGGCAAATGCGTGAGCCACGGCATCACCCTGGCCGACGGCAGCAAAAAATCAGTGGGCGTGATCCTGCCGGCCACCTTGACCTTCAAGACCGGCGCGCCCGAAACCATGGAATGCGTGGCCGGTAGCTGCGAATACAAACTGGCTGGGGCTGAAGGCTGGCTGAAGTCCTCGACGGGCGAGAAATTCAGCGTGCCCGGCCACTCGAGCTTTGACATTCGCGTCATGGACTCCTACCACTATATTTGTCACTTCGCCTGAAAGCACCCAACCGCATGGCCACCATACTTCAGCACCTTCCCGTCGGCCAAAAAGTCGGCATCGCATTTTCCGGCGGACTCGACACCAGCGCAGCGCTGCACTGGATGAAGCTCAAGGGCGCCATTCCCTATGCCTACACCGCCAACCTGGGCCAGCCCGACGAGCCCGATTACGAAGACATCCCGCGCAAGGCGATGCAATATGGCGCCGAAAAAGCGCGCCTGATTGATTGCCGCAGCCAGCTGGCCGCCGAGG
>MERZ01000038.1:8623-13166 GCA_001770785.1 Burkholderiales bacterium RIFCSPHIGHO2_12_FULL_61_11 | reverse complement strand
CACCGGCACCATGCTGGTCGCTTCGATGAAAGAAGACGATGTCAACATCTGGGGCGATGGCAGCACCTTCAAGGGCAACGACATCGAGCGCTTTTATCGCTACGGCCTGCTGACCAATCCGGAACTGAAGATTTACAAGCCCTGGCTGGACCAGCTCTTCATTGACGAGCTGGGTGGGCGCGCCGAAATGTCGGCCTTCATGACCCAAGCCGGCTTTGGCTACAAAATGTCGGCCGAAAAAGCCTATTCAACCGACTCCAACATGCTGGGCGCCACGCACGAGGCCAAAGACCTGGAGCTCCTCTCCAGCGGCATGAAAATCGTCCAGCCCATCATGGGCGTGGCGTTCTGGCAAGACGAGGTCCAAGTCAAGCGCGAAGAAGTCTCAGTGCGCTTTGAAGAAGGCCGCCCGGTCGCCCTCAACGGTGTCGAGTACACCGACCTGGTCGAGTTGATTCTGGAAGCCAATCGCATCGGCGGCCGCCATGGCCTGGGCATGAGCGACCAGATCGAAAACCGCATCATCGAAGCCAAAAGCCGCGGCATCTACGAAGCGCCTGGCCTGGCGCTGCTGTTCATCGCCTATGAGCGTCTGATCACCGGTATTCACAATGAAGACACCATCGAACAATACCGCGACAGCGGCCGCCGCCTCGGCCGCCTGCTGTACCAGGGCCGCTGGTTCGATTCGCAGGCCATCATGCTGCGCGAAACGGCGCAACGCTGGGTCGCCAGCGCCATCACCGGCGAAGTTACGCTGGAACTGCGCCGCGGCAATGACTACTCGATCCTCAACACCGAGTCGGCCAACCTCACCTACCGACCCGAGCGGCTGACCATGGAAAAAGGCGAGTTGAGCTTCACGCCACTGGACCGCATCGGCCAGCTGACGATGCGCAACCTCGATATTGTCGATACGCGGGCCAAGCTGGGGATCTATGCGAAATCCGGTCTGTTGTCGCTGGCGAACGGTGGCGACCTGCTGAAATTGTCAGGCGACAAGGGCTTGCGCCCGTGAATTATGGGTTACAGGCTTTTTGCCTTAAAACAAGGACGGGGAACGTGGGAATGTTCCGGATATGCTGCGTTTCACTGACCAACAACAAACGCTTGATGCGGCGGCGGCCATGCGAGGCCATCACGATTTTCAGGCTTTTACCGTCCCCGTTGGGGCAAGGTCGCCAGCACCACGCCGGTTAACGCGATGGCGAAGGCGCCCATCTGCGTGCCATTGAGCGTTTCGCCTAGGACGATGACGCCCACCGCCGCCGCGCTGAGAGGCAGCATCACCGTGAATACACCGGCCTGGTTGGCGGGAATGCTTTTGAGGCCGGTCATCCAGAGCCAGACCGTCCACACGCTGGCGGCCAGCGAATAAAACAGCAGGAGCCACCAGGCGGACGGCGCCACACCGGCAAAGTCAAAGTCCCAGGCCATCCACAGACCCAGCGGCGTGACCAGCGCAAAGCCCCAAAGGTTGATGAGCGCCGTGATGCGCTTGGGGTTAAGGACGCCGGTGAGCTTTTTTCCGATGACGGCATACGACGCCTCACACAGCACCGCGCCCAGCAGCAGCAGATTGCCAAGCCACGAGCTTTTTGATAAGAAATTGGCTGTCAGAGCAATAGTCGGTGCTGATAACTCATTTTTTGATAGCGAAACCAGACCAATGCCAATCACTGCGCAGGCGACCGCACCCCAGACCCGCAGGTTGACGCGTTCCCGCAGGAAGAGCCAGCTCAGTACCGCCACCACGGCCGGAATGGATGCCATGATCACGCCGGCGGCTACCGCGCTGGTCATGCTCATGCCAAACAGCATGAAGATCGTAAACAGGAAATTGCCCAGAAATGATTCGAGAAACAGCAGGCGCCGGGTCGTGCCGCTCATGGGCATCTCAAGCACGGGCTTTTTAAGCCAGTGCAGCATGGCCATGCCGCCAATGCCAAAGCGCAGCCACGCCAGCAGGAAGACCGGCAGGGCCGCGACCAGAGGTTTGGAAAGCGCCACATAGCTGCCTACTAAAGACATGCTGAGCGCGAGGCAGGCGTACGCCACAATGCGGTTCATTAAACGAGGGAACTCCTGTTGTACCGGCCTGCGGCCAGTCGGGTTGAATGGGGTGGCCTGACGCTCAGGCGCAGAGTGAAATCATGCCTTAGTTAGCTTGATCCGTGAATTGAACCCCTGCCCCCGCAAGGCCAGGTCGGACAGGAACCCGACCTCAACATGCTGAATGCTTTGGATTTTCATAATCAAACCAATCGATATCGTAATATGAAATTATTAAATGGTGCAGTGCAAAAATATTTCTCAATATAAGAAAATAAATTTCATGTTGCAAAATAATTATTAAATATCTTTGATTTTATTGAGTTTAATTTTTATCTTATATAAGACATAAGAGCTTAAAAATGTCTTCTAGAAGACTTAAAGTCAAGCCAGTTAGTCATTTCTTTCTTTTCAACTTACGGAGCGAACCATGCCACAAACCTTGACCGAACAATTAAGCCGCGACCAACAAGTCTCTGCCCTTGAAAAAGACTGGGCCACCAACCCGCGCTGGAAAGGCATCAAGCGCGGCTACAGCGCTGCTGACGTGGTGCGGCTGCGGGGCTCATTCCCGATCGAGCACACTTTGGCCCGCCGCAGCGCCGAGAAGCTGTGGAACATCCTGCACACCGAGCCCTACGTTAACTGCCTGGGCGCGCTGACCGGTGGTCAGGCCATGCAGCAGGTCAAAGCCGGCGTCAAGGCCATCTACCTGTCCGGCTGGCAGGTGGCCGCCGACAACAATGGCTACGGCGCCATGTACCCGGACCAGTCGCTGTACCCGGTGGATTCAGTGCCCAAGGTGGTGGAAGCCATCAACAACACCTTTCGCCGTGCCGACGAGATCCAGCACGCAAAGGGCATTGATGCCGGTGACATTGACTACATCGACTACTTCGCCCCCATCGTGGCCGACGCCGAAGCCGGCTTTGGTGGCGTGCTGAACGCCTTTGAACTGATGAAGGCCATGATCAAGTCGGGCGCTGCTGGCGTGCACTGGGAAGACCAGCTGGCCTCGGTCAAGAAGTGCGGCCACATGGGCGGCAAAGTGCTGTTGCCGACCCGCGAGTCCTGCCAGAAGTTGATCGCTGCCCGCATGGCCGCCGACGTCTGCGGCGTGCCCACGCTGGTGATCGCACGCACGGATGCCGAAGCCGCCGATCTACTGACTTCCGACTATGACGAGATCGACAAACCTTTCCTGACTGGCGAGCGCACCGCAGAAGGCTTTTACAAGACCCGCAAAGGGCTGGACCAGGCCGTGGCGCGTGCCAATGCCTACGCCCAGTACGCCGATCTGGTGTGGTGCGAAACCGGCACGCCCGACCTTGACTTCGCCAGGAAGTTTGCCGACGCCGTGCACAAGGTGCACCCGGGCAAGATGCTGGCCTACAACTGCTCACCATCGTTTAACTGGAAGAAAAATTTGGACGATGCCACCATCGCTTCGTTCCAGCGCGAGCTCGGCGCCATGGGCTACAAGTACCAGTTCGTCACGCTGGCCGGCATTCACTCCATGTGGTTCAACATGTATGACCTGTCGCAAGACTACGTCAAGCGTGGCATGACGGCCTACATCGAAAAAGTGCAAGAGCCGGAATTCGCCGCGCGTGATCGGGGCTACACTTTTGTGTCACACCAGCAAGAAGTGGGCACCGGCTATTTTGATGAAGTCACCACGGCGATTCAGGGCGGCAAGTCCAACATGACCGCGCTGTCAGGTTCGACCGAAGAAGAGCAGTTCCACTAAATTGAAAGGCAAGCCGGGCAGCGTAAAATTATGTTGTTGCGGTTTTCTATTTCAGAGCGCGGCTGGTCCGCGCTTTTTCTATTTTTGTTTTCGAAATCATGATTCAAATTACGCTTCCTGACGGCTCCAGACGAGACTACCCCGAGCCCGTGACGGTGGCTGACGTCGCCGCATCGATCGGCGCTGGCCTGGCCAAGGCGGCGCTGGGCGGCAAGGTCGATGGCCGGCTGGTTGACACCAGCTACCTCCTTGACAAGGACAGTGCGGTGTCCATCGTCACCGCCAAGGACACCGATGGCTTGGCGCTGATTCGCCATTCCACCGCGCACTTGCTGGCCTATGCAGTCAAGGAATTGTTCCCTGAGGCGCAAGTCACGATTGGGCCGGTGATCGAAAACGGCTTCTTCTACGACTTTTCCTACAAACGCCCCTTCACGCCGGAAGATCTGCTGGCCATTGAAAAACGCATGGCCGAACTCGCCGCCAAGGATGAACCGGTCACGCGTCGCGTGTTGCCACGCGATCAAGCAGTAGCGCATTTCAAAAACATGGGCGAGCATTACAAGGCTGAAATCATTGCCAGCATTCCTGCCAATGAAGACGTGTCGCTGTACCGCGAAGGCGCGTTTGAAGATCTGTGCCGCGGGCCGCACGTTCCCAGCACCGGCAAACTGAAATTCTTCAAACTGATGAAGGTGGCCGGGGCCTACTGGCGCGGCGACCACCACAACGAGATGCTGC
>MERZ01000038.1:0-8613 GCA_001770785.1 Burkholderiales bacterium RIFCSPHIGHO2_12_FULL_61_11 | reverse complement strand
CTGGACTTGTTCCACATCGATGATCACGCGCCTGGTCTCGTGTTCTGGCATCCAAAGGGCTGGACGCTCTGGCAGGGCGTTGAGCAATACATGCGCAGGGTCTACCAGAACAACGGCTACCAGGAAGTCAAGGGTCCGCAACTGCTGGACAAGACCCTGTGGGAGAAAACCGGCCACTGGGACAAATACCGCGACAACATGTTCACGACCGAAAGCGAGAAACGCGAGTTTGCGCTCAAGCCGATGAACTGCCCCGGCCACATCCTGATCTTCAAGCAGGGCATCAAGAGCTACCGCGATTTGCCTCTGCGTTACGGTGAATTCGGCCAATGCCACCGCAACGAACCTACGGGCGGCCTGCACGGCATCATGCGCGTTCGCGGTTTTACGCAGGACGACGGCCACATTTTTTGCACCGAAGAGCAAATTCTCAAGGAGTGCATCGATTACACGACCCTGCTGCAAAACGTCTATACCGACTTTGGCTTTAAAAACATCATTTACAAGGTGGCCACGCGCCCCGAAGCGCGCATTGGTTCCGATGAGAGCTGGGACAAGGCGGAGAGCGCTCTGATTGAATGCCTGCGCGCGTCAGGCTGCGAGTTCGAAATTACTCCGGGTGAGGGTGCGTTCTACGGCCCGAAGATCGAGTACACGCTTAAAGATGCCATTGGCCGGCAGTGGCAGTGCGGCACCATACAAGTCGACTTTTCGATGCCCGAGCGTCTGGATGCCGAGTATGTGGGCGAAGATGGCGCTCGCCACCGTCCCGTCATGCTGCACCGGGCCATCGTGGGCAGCCTGGAGCGATTCATCGGCATCCTGATCGAGGAACACGCCGGCGCGTTGCCGACCTGGCTGGCCCCCGAGCAGGTTTCAGTGCTCAACATCACCGATTCTCAGGCTGATTACGCCCGGGAAGTTGCCAAAATGCTGCGAAATCAAGGGCTTAGGGTCAACCTGGATCTGCGTAATGAGAAAATTACGTATAAAATACGCGAGCACTCGCTGCAAAAGCAGCCTTACATTCTTGTCGTTGGCGACAAGGAAAAGGCTGTCGGAGCCGTCTCAGTGCGCGCCCGGGGTAACAAAGATCTTGGAGTGATGTCCCTTGAAGCATTTGCCCGGCAAATTGCCTCGGACATCGCACAAAAAGCCTGATCGCTGACGAATTTCCCAGTAAATTTGTTGATAAATTTGGTTTTTCGTCTTCTTGCGACGGGCGTAAGCAGCTATAGCTTTTATAGCAAATTTTGAAGAAGGATCCGCACCATCGCTACAGAATTTCGTGACCGTCGTCACCGCGAAGAACGCAAGCACCGCTTGAACCGTGAAATCATGGCCCCTGAAGTTCGACTGTCAGGGCCGGACAACGAGCCTTTAGGCGTTGTCAGCATCATGGAGGCGTTGCGCTTGGCTGGTGAAGCGGACGTGGACCTCGTTGAAATCTCCCCTACGGCCGTGCCGCCTGTGTGTCGGCTCATGGACTATGGCAAGTTCAAGTATGCCGAGCAGAAGAAGGCGGCGGAAGCGAAGTCCAAGCAAAAAGTGATCGAGGTCAAGGAAATCAAGTTCCGGCCTGGTACTGACGAGGGTGACTACAACATCAAAATGCGCAATATCAAGCGCTTTTTGGATGATGGCGACAAATGCAAGATTACCTTGCGCTTTCGCGGCCGCGAAATCACGCACCAGGAACTGGGTCTGGCCCTGCTGGCGCGTATTCGCGACGAGTTGGCTGATTTGATACTGGTTGAGCAGTTTCCCAAGCTTGAAGGCAGGCAGATGGTCATGATGATCGCGCCGGGCCGCAAGAAAGTGGCGAGCAAGCCTGCGGCGGAATCTGCACCGGCACCCTCCGCCGCTGCTTGAGCGCTGGGATTATTTTTTCGAAAAAGGTTTGCTGGTTTGTTGACCAGCAGGCCATTGGGCATGCCGAGTGGCATGCCTGTGGAGGTTGGCAACATGCTGACTTCCCGAAAGTGGCAAGGGTTAAATCTTGCCACTAACAAGTGGCTCGGGGCTGTCAAGTTTGCGGAAGGTTCGCAGCGCCTCACGAGCACAAATGAAAAAGGAGCATTGAAATGCCCAAAATGAAGACCAAGAGCGGCGCTAAAAAGCGTTTCCGCGTTCGTCCCGGTGGCACCGTCAAGCGCGGCCATGCCTTCAAACGTCACATCCTGACCAAGAAGACCACCAAAATCAAACGCCATCTGCGCGGTACCGTATCTGTTCGTGAGACCGAAATGGGTCGCATGGCACAGATGCTGCCTGGCCGAGGCCTTTAACTAACGACGAACAAGGAGTAACTACATGCCTCGCGTCAAACGTGGTGTAACGGCTCGCGCCCGCCACAAAAAAATCATAGCCCTTGCAAAAGGTTTCCGCGGTCGCCGCGGTAACGTCTTCCGCATCGCCAAAGAAGCGGTGATGAAGGCTGGGCAATATGCCTACCGTGACCGTCGGACCAAGAAACGTGTGTTCCGCCAGTTGTGGATCGCCCGTATCAATGCTGCAAGCCGTTCATTTGGCATGACCTACAGTCAGTTTGCCAATGGCCTGAAAAAAGCCGGTATCGAAATTGACCGCAAGGTTTTGTCCGATATGGCCATTCATGATAGCGCTGCTTTTGGCGCTATCGTTGACCAGGTGAAAGCCAAGCTGGCTGCCTGATTTTCAGAGCAGATGCTATTAGATTAATAGCTGCTTTTGCATGAAAATAAAGGGCTGGAGCTTGAAAAGGCTCCGGCCCTTTTTTGTGGCCGGTTTTTATTGACCATTCTGTGACGCTGGTGTGATGGCCGTGTGGCCAAAAGTGTCGCAATTGTTTTCCTCCTACACCCGTACCCGTACAAGAGAATTTATGAACGATGCCGATGCCCTCAACGACCTGGTGAGTTCTGCCAAAGCCAGCTTTGCCCAAGCCACGACGCCTGCCGATCTGGAGAATGCCAAGGCCCAGTTTTTGGGTAAATCGGGGCGCGTCACCGAGTTGATGAAGGGCATGGCGAAACTCCCCGTGGAAGAAAAAAAATCCCGTGGCGCTGCCATCAACCTTGTTAAACAGGCCATTGAAGTCGCGCTGAACAAGCGCCGGCAGGCGCTGGCCAATGCGGAACTGGAACAACAGCTCAAGGCTGAAGCGCTCGACGTCAGCCTGCCCGGTCGCCAGCGCATGCAGGGTGGCCTGCACCCGGTGTCGATCACGCTGGAGCGGATTGAAGCCATTTTCGGGTCCATGGGTTTTGACGTGGCCGAGGGCCCTGAAATTGAAACCGACTGGTTCAATTTCACGGCGCTCAATACGCCTGAAGATCATCCGGCGCGCTCCATGCACGACACGTTTTATGTCGAAGGCGGCAGCGAAGCCGCACCCAATTTGCTGCGCACCCATACCAGCCCGATGCAGATCCGATATGCAATCCAGCATGTGAAAAAGCACCGCGCGCTCATCGATGCAGGCGGTAAAATGCCCGAGATTCGCGTCATCGCGCCGGGCCGCACCTACCGTGTGGACAGCGACGCCACCCATTCGCCGATGTTCCACCAGTGCGAAGGCCTGTGGATTGGCGAGAACGTGAGTTTCAAGGATTTGAAGTTTGTGTTTACCGATTTTTGCCGCACCTTCTTTGAAAGCGAGACCCTGGTGCTGCGCTTTCGCCCCAGTTTTTTCCCGTTCACGGAACCCAGCGCCGAAATCGATATCCAGTTCCAGACCGGCCCGTTGGCCGGCCGCTGGCTCGAAGTGGCAGGTTCGGGCCAGGTGCATCCCAACGTGGTCCGCAACATGGGACTCGACCCCGAAAAATACATCGGCTTTGCCTTCGGCATGGGCCCAGACCGGCTGACCATGCTGCGTTACGGCGTGAACGACCTGCGGCTGTTCTTCGATGGCGATATCCGCTTCTTGTCCCAGTTTCAGTCATAACAAAAAGAACAAGGCAACACCATGCAATTTCCAGAATCCTGGTTGCGCGAATTCTGCAACCCGCCACTGACCACCCAACAACTCGCTGAAACGCTGACCATGGCCGGGCTTGAAGTTGAAGAACTCAAACCCGTGGCTCCGCCTTTTGCGAAAATTGTCGTTGGCGAAATCAAGGAAGCAGTTCAGCATCCCAATGCCGATCGCCTGCGCGTATGCCGGGTCGATGTGGGGCAGGGCAGTCTGCTCAATATCGTTTGCGGTGCGCCCAACGCCCGTGTGGGCATCAAGGTGCCCTGCGCTCTGGTGGGCGCAGAGTTGCCTCCCGGAGAAGACGGCAAGCCCTTCCTGATCAAGGTGGGCCAGCTGCGTGGCGTGGAAAGCCAGGGCATGCTGTGCTCCGCACGTGAGCTCAAGCTCTCCGAAGACCATGGCGGTTTGCTCGAACTGGCTGCTGATGCGCCGCTGGGCCAGGACATTCGCGAGCATCTGCAGCTGGACGATACGCTGTTTACCCTCAAGCTCACGACCAATCTGGCGCATTGCCTCAGCGTCTATGGCGTCGCCCGCGAAGTCGCGGCGCTGACGGGTGCGCCTTTAAAGACGCCAGCGTTTGCGGCTGTGTCTGTGGGCGATGCGGGCAGGCTGCCCGTCAAGATCAGCGCGCCCGATCTGTGTGGCCGCTTTTCGGGTCGCGTGGTACGCAACGTCAATACCCGGGCCGCTACGCCACCCTGGATGGTGGACCGTCTGACGCGGTGCGGCCAGCGCAGCGTGACGGCGCTGGTGGACATTTCCAACTATGTCATGTTCGAGCTGGGCCGTCCCTCGCATATCTTTGATCTTGACAAAATCCGAGGCGGCCTCGATGTTCGATGGGGCAAGTCCGGCGAGCAGCTCAAGCTGCTTAACGGCAACACCGTAGCGGTTGACGAAAAGGTGGGCGTGATTGCTGACGAGCAGCAGGTCGAATCGCTCGCAGGCATCATGGGTGGCGACGCCACGGCGGTTTCAGATGACACAAAAAACATTTACCTTGAAGCCGCTTTCTGGTGGCCCAAGGCCATCGCTGGCCGTTCACGCCGCTACAACTTTTCAACTGATGCCGGGCATCGTTTTGAGCGAGGGGTGGACCCCAGCCAAACCGTGGAGCACATTGAGCGCATCAGCCAGCTCATCATAGATATCTGTGGCACACCCAAGACAGTGTGCGGCCCCATCGACGATATGCAGGTTAACCTGCCGAAGGCGACTCCCGTCACTCTCCGCGTGGCGCGTGCGGCCAAGGTGATCGGCATGCCGCTCACGCAGGCGCAGTGCCTTCACGCGCTCAAACGACTGGGGTTGCAGGTGAGTGAAGGCGAGGGCGTGCTGACCGTGACGCCGCCCAGCTACCGCTTTGACCTGCAGATCGAAGAAGACCTCATTGAAGAAGTGGTGCGCATGGTCGGCTACAACCAGTTGCCCGAAACACCGCCACTGGCGCCCATCACGGCGAGAATCCGCACGGAGGCCGAGCGCAGCCCGTTTGCCGTGCGCCGGGCGATGGCCTCATTGGGTTACCAGGAGACCATCAATTTCAGCTTTGTGGAAGAGCGCTGGGAGACCGAGCTAGCCGGCAACCCTGCGCCCATCAAGCTGCTGAACCCCATTGCGAGCCAGATGAGCGTGATGCGTTCCTCGCTGCTCGGCTCCCTGCTGCAAGCGCTCAAGTTCAACCTGGACCGCAAGGCCCCCCGTGTCAATGTGTTCGAGCTGGGCCGAGTGTTTCTGCGTGATGCGCAAAGCCGCAATACTGACACCACGGTGGCGGGTTTCAATCAGCCCATGCGTGTGGCTGGTCTGGCCTATGGTCCGCGCGCCGCGCTCAACTGGAGCCAGCCCGACAAGGGGGTGGACTTCTTTGACATCAAGGGCGACGTCGAAGCGTTGCTGGCCCCGCTGCAGGCGGTCTTTACCCCGGCAGGGCCCCCCGCCATGCATCCTGGCCGAACTGCCAGTGTGTCGGTTGCGGGTAAGCAAATTGGCTTCGTTGGAGAATTGCATCCGCAATGGCGGCAAGGCTACGACTTGGCCCAGGCACCCCTGCTGTTTGAGCTGGACCTCGACGCTGTGCTGCAGCGCCAGGTCCCGAAGTTCCAAGCTGTCAGCAAGTTTCAGCCCATAGAGCGTGATATCGCGGTGATCGTGCCCGAGAGCGTGACGCATGCTGCCCTCCTGGCCGCGATTCACGGTGCCAATACGCAGGGCCTGCTCAAGCACGCAACGCTGTTCGACGTTTACCGGCCGCAGCAAGCCAGCGCGGGCATCCAACTGGGCGAGAAGAGCCTCGCCGTGCGCTTGGTGCTTGCCAGCGAAGCCGCTACACTGACCGACGAAGACATTGAGGCAGCTGTGCAGGCGATACTTGGCAATCTGCAAAGTCAATTGCAGGCGCGTCTGCGTGCGTGATGTCCCTAAAACAACAATTGCCGCCAGGAGGATCGCCCCCCATGGAATTTTCTGTTGAAAGCCTGGAAACCCCAGCGCTCACCAAAGCGCATCTGGCCGAGTTGCTGTTTGAGCAAATTGGACTCAATAAACGCGAATCGAAAGACATGATTGATGCGTTTTTTGACCTTATTTCAGATCGACTGGTGGACGGCAGAGATGTAAGGATTTCTGGTTTTGGTAATTTCCAGATCCGCACCAAGGCGCCACGTCCCGGCCGCAATCCCCGAACCGGCGAAGCCATTCCGATCCAGGCCCGCCGGGTGGTGACTTTTCACGCCAGCCACAAGCTCAAAGACCAGATACAAGGCGACGGTTCTGCCGAATGAAAAGCGGGCTGGAGTTTGTAACCAAAGGTCAATTGTGTGACAGCGCAACACAAATTTAAAAAATAATTGCTACCCTTTGCGTAAACTTTAGACTTATAGTAAATTTGAAACTTTTCCTCATAGCGCATTGATTTAGTTGGAGAAAACTCTTCCCCCCATTCCCGCAAAACGCTACTTCACCATTGGTGAGGTGAGTGATTTATGTGGCGTCAAACCTCACGTGCTCCGTTATTGGGAGCAAGAGTTCACGCAACTGCACCCAATGAAAAGGCGTGGTAATCGCCGCTATTACCAGCACCACGAGGTCCTGATGATTCGCAAAATCCGTGATCTGCTGTATGACCAGGGTTTCACCATCAGCGGCGCGCGCAACAAGTTGCAGGAAATCGTACAGAGCGAACGTGACAAGCGACGCAATGGCGAAGTCATGCTGGACGGTATGGACGACTTGCTGGAAGCCGGTGATTCGGTGCTTGATGATTTTGAGGAGTCCGGGGGCTTCGAAGATAGTGAACCCGCGGCCGCTCATTTGCCCGACGCAAGTGCTGTTCACCAACGGCTGCAACTGGTGCGCCGCGAGCTGTTTGAGATCCGCGATCTGCTCAGCCAGAATTACTGAGAAGCGCTCCGCTCCGGGTTATAATTTGCCGCTTGTCGGTGTGTGGCGCAGCCTGGTAGCGCACTTGCATGGGGTGCAAGGGGTCGAAGGTTCGAATCCTTTCACACCGACCATTAGGTAAGACAAAGACCTCTAAGGAGAAATTCTTAGGGGTCTTTTTCATTGGTAAAATCAATGTCTTACGCTGCAATGTCGTACAAAGCCTGATATTGACAGCCACGGCTGACCGGGGGTACAAACGGGGCTGCAAGTAGCGTTTTTCAGGGATTTTCGGGGTTTGTACCCCCATTCCCCAATGAAAGCCCTCCTTGCTGGTTTCTCATACCCCCACCAATAAACGGAGTTGCACCCCCATGCTGACTGATGCCCAATGCAGAAATGCGGTTTGCCCGCCGGACAAGAAGCAAGCACGGTTTACCGATTCGGGCGGGATGTATCTGCAAGTCAGCCCGGCAGGATCAAAACGCTGGTTTCTGAAATACCGCATTGCCGGGGCTGAAAAGCAATTAGCGCTCGGCAGCTATCCAGCCGTGACCCTGACGGCGGCGCGTAAAGCGCGTGACGCTGCAAAGTTGCACAAGTCCGAAGGTCGCGACCCGGTGACGGTGCGCAAGGTGGAAAAGCTGAAAGCCATTACCCCGGCCGGCGACGCTTTCAAAGCGACGGCTCTGGAATGGTACGAACTCAAATTCGACAGTTGGAGCAGTCACTACGCCATCCGGGAAAAGCGCAACCTTGAAAAGGACCTGTTCCCATTTTTCGCGACCCGGCGAATCGGGGACATTGAGGCGATAGAGCTACTGGCTGTGATCCGGCGCGTGGAGGAACGCGGGGCGCTGGATGTGGCGCACAGGGTGCTAACCACGGCGGGGCAAGTCTGGCGTCATGCGGTGGCCACGGCACGGGCGAAGCGGGATGTAAACAGTTGCCTTTGGTGATGCGGGTTACCAGGGAATTGAAAAACGCCCTGATGCCAGGGCGGGGGTCACCTGGCATGTGGCCATGCGCCCGGGCAAGCGCAAAGCGCTGGACAAGAACGATCCGCTGGATGCGCTGAGAGACAAGATCGAGAAGGCCAAAGCCGGCATACGGGCCAAAGTGGAGCATCCGTTTCGGGTGCTCAAGCGCCAATTTGGATTTGTGAAGGTTCGCTATCGCGGCCTGAAGAAAAACACGGCGCAGCTCTTCACGCTGTTTGCGCTATCCAACCTGTGGATGGTGCGGGGCAAACTGATGGGAGCGCAGGCATG
>MERZ01000037.1 GCA_001770785.1 Burkholderiales bacterium RIFCSPHIGHO2_12_FULL_61_11 | reverse complement strand
GACGAAATCGCGCGTGGGGCCGCAGCCCGCGATCACGGTTAAACCATCTTTGGCCAGGCGCTGGCAAATGGCGGTTCCAATGCCGCCCATGCCGCCGGTGACGTAAGCTACTCGTGTTGTCATGTCAATCTCCCTGATGATGTGAATTATTGTGCAACTTTTTTACGACTAATTCCAAAGCTGCTTGCGCCCGAATACAAGGCGCAAGCACTCTCTTTTCCCTGAATTTTTCGAACCTTTAGCGCTCGATCAGGAGGGCCGCCCCCATGCCGCCGCCTATGCACAGCGAAGCCAGGCCCTTTTTGGCGTCGCGGCGCTGCATTTCGTAGAGCAGCGTCACCAGAATGCGGCAGCCCGACGCGCCAATGGGGTGACCGATGGCGGTGGCACCGCCGTTCACGTTGACTTTGGCGGGGTCCACGCCCAGCTCTTTGTTGACGGCGCAGGCCTGCGCGCAAAAAGCTTCGTTGAGCTCGAACAAGTCCACATCCGCAACGCTCCAGCCCGCGCGCTTGAGCGCCTTGCGGGACGCCGCCACCGGACCCATGCCCATGATGGAGGGATCGACCCCGCTCATGGCAAAGCCGGCAATTCGGGCCAAGGGCTTGAGGCCCAGGGCGGCAGCCTTCTTGGCGGTCATGACGACGACGGCGGCGGCACCATCATTGATGCCGGACGCATTGCCAGCCGTCACCGTGCCCGCCTTGTCGAAAGCAGGCCGCAGGCCGGCCAGGGCTTCAGCACTGGTTTTTCGGTTCAGAAATTCGTCAGCGCTGAAAAGAATCGGATCCCCCTTGCGTTGCGCCAGCGACACGGCCACGATCTCGTCCTTGAACCTGCCGGCGTCTTGCGCTGCAGCGGCCTTGTGCTGGCTGGCCAGGGCCATGGCATCTTGCATGTCACGGCTGATGCCATACTGCCTGGCTACGTTTTCAGCGGTGATGCCCATGTGGTACTGGTTGTACACATCCCACAAACCATCGACGATCATGGAGTCGATCATCTTCCAGTCGCCCATGCGCTGGCCATCGCGTGAACCCAGCAGCACATGCGGGCTGGCGCTCATGTTTTCCTGGCCACCCGCCACCACGATGTCGCTGTCGCCAAAGGCAACAGACTGGGCGGCCAGCATGACCGCTTTGAGGCCCGAGCCACAAACGGCGTTGATGGTCATTGCCGGAACTTCTATCGGAATGCCTGCCTTGATCAACGCCTGACGTGCCGGGTTCTGGCCAGCGCCGGCGGCCAACACCTGGCCCATGATGACTTCGCCCACTTGAGCGGAATCGATCCTGGCACGGGCCAGGGCTTCGCGAATCGCGGTAGCGCCCAACTCGGTGGCGGGGGTTTTGGCGAGCGCGCCGCCGAACTTGCCCACACCAGTGCGGACGGCTGAAACGATAACGATGTCTTCCATGATGTCTTTCCTTGCTCACATTGTTGCGACATTCTCCCGGAGGTACCAATGGGTGAACGTCTGCTCTACTAGGGGGGCTTTTTGATACCTGAGCCCTGTTAAACGGTTTCTCGCTCTTCAGGCTTTCACCTTGACGTAGCGGCCTGGCGCGGGCTCGATGGCCTGGCACTTTCGGCTGCCGTAGGCTTTGGGTGCAGCAATCTGCTTGCCGGCGTGTCCCTTGAGCCAGTCGGACCAGTCCGTCCACCAGCTGCCGGGATGTTCGGTCGCGCCTTTGATCCAGTCCGCTTGCGCCGCCGGAAATTTTCCTTGCGGCAGCTTGTCATTGGTCCAGTAGCTGCGTTTATTTTTGGTGGGCGGGTTGATCACGCCGGCAATATGGCCCGAGGCTCCCATCACAAAACGCTTTTTACCCGGCAGATGCTGGGTCGAGGCATAAGCGCCGCCAATCGGCACGATATGGTCTTCCCGCGAGCCATAGATATACACCGGCATGTCGACCTTGCTCAAGTCAACCTTCTCGCCACAAACCACGATTTTGCCGGGTTTGACCAGGTTGTTTTCAAAATAGGTGTTGCGCAGGTACCAGGCGTACCACGGACCCGGCAGGTTGGTGGAATCACTGTTCCAGTAAAGCAGGTCGAACGGCGGCGGGGTCTCGCCCTTGAGGTAATTGCCCGCCACGTAATTCCAGACCAGATCGTTGGGGCGCAAAAAACTGAAGGTGGAGGCCAGCTGCTGCCCCTTGAGCAGACCGCCCTGTCCCAACTCTTGCTCACGGTACTTGACGGATTCTTCGTCGATGAAAATGTCCAGGATGCCCGTGTCGGTGAAGTCCAAAAAGGAGGTGAGCAGCGTGGCGCTTGCCACCGGTTTTTCCCCGCGCGCCGCCAGCACCGACAGCGCAGTTGCCAAAATCGTGCCGCCCACGCAAAATCCCAGGGCATTGATGGTTTTAGCGCCAGTGATTTCCTGCACGACTTCAATCGCCTTGATGGCGGCGTGCTCGATGTAGTCGTCCCAGGTCTTGCCCGCCATGGACTCATCGGGGTTGCGCCAGCTCACCACAAAGGTGCGGTGGCCTTGGGCGACGGCGTAGCGGATCAGCGAATTGTCAGGCTGCAGATCAAGGATATAAAACTTGTTGATGCAGGGCGGAACCAGCAGGAAAGGCCTTTCATAAACCTTGTCGGTCAGGGGCTTGTATTCCAGCAGCTGGAAGAACTCGTTTTCAAAGACCACTGCCCCCTCGGTAGTGGCGACGTTTTTCCCGACCTCAAAAATGCTTTCGTCGGTCATCGACACATGACCCTGCTTCATGTCGTGCAGCAGGTTCGCCAGGCCTTTGGCGATGCTCTCGCCCCGGCTGGCGATGGCTTGCCGCTGGGCTTCAGCGTTCAGGGCCAGAAAATTGCTGGGTGCTGAAGCGGCCATCCACTGCTCGACGGCAAACTTCAGGCGCGCTTTGGTTTTGGCGTCACCTTCCACGGCCTCAGCCAGGCCCATCAGGGCGCCGGCATTAAGCAGGTAAGCGGAGGCCGAAAACTTCGAGACGGGATTGGTCTTCCAGGCCTCGGCCGAAAACCGCCGGTCAGACAATGGCGATGCATCGGCACTGGCTTTCAGGCCCTGATTCCAAAGGGCCGAGGCGTCATCGACATAGCGCCGCTGAAGCGCCTGGAGCTTGGCTGAATCAAACCGGAGGGCTGGCTGAGCCTGCTTGAACTGAGAAATATCCATGGAAGGAAAACCGGCGGACTTGCCCGCTGTTGCCAAGGCACCCATGGCCTGCTGCAAGCCTGCGGCAAAGGTCTCTTGCATGGTTTGGACCGCTTCGGCCTGGTTTTCGTCAGAATTCATCTTGTCTCGCCTATCGTATCGAATCTTGCTGCCATTTCTGGGTCCAGCTTCAGTATCGTAGGATTCGCTTTTGAATTCCTGACAAAGCCAAAAGTTTTATGTATTTGATTGTCATCGCCTGGATTTATGTCGTGCTCATGATGAGCGTTGCCGAAGCTAACCACAGCAACGGGACGCTTTTGGGCGCGCTCATGACCTTTGTACTCTACGGCGTGGGGCCTGTGCTATTGGTGGTTTACCTGATGGGCGCGCCGGCGCGCAGCAAGGCAATCAAAAAGCGCGAGGCCGCGGCGCGCGCGCAACATACGGCGAATGACCAACGCGCCGCCGCGTCAGTCGAGCCAGATGCAGGCAGCCATGCGCCCCGTCGTGCCGAAGCCATTACCGTTGACCCCAGCGTCGCGCCGGTGCGAAAAGAACCTTGAGGGATTGCTGACGGTGCACCAGGGCGCGCTGGCGTCGTTGCCATAAATCCGGCTGATGCCCAGCGCCTGCAGGCGCAGACGGGCCAGACCAGCAAGATCGGCGAGATATTTTCCCGCCCCGATTTCCACGAAGAATCCGCTCGCCCCAGGCTGCGTCGCTTCAAACGCCGCCTTCACTTCAGGGCCCACCTCAAAAGCCGAAGGCCCGATGCAAGGCCCTAGCCAAGCTATTGTTCTAATAGCTGCTTGCGCCCGTTCCATATTGGCCAGGGCCATAAAAGACTCATAAGCAGAGGCCAACACACCATTCGCGCTATTCCCATTTTTCTCATCGACGCCCGCCAAACCCCGCCAGCCAGCGTGCGCCGCAGCGACCACATCGCCGCGCTCGGTGGTCAGCAGCACCGGCAGGCAGTCTGCCACCATGATGGTGCAGGCCGTTTTGCGCTGAACCGTCACGCAGGCGTCGGCTGGCTGGCCATCAGGGGTGTCGGCGCCAAGCGCCAGCACCTCGCAGCCATGCACCTGTCTGAGGAATACCGAGCGGGCGCCGGTGGCCTGCTGCAGCAAGGCGCGGTTTTCGGCCACACGCCCGGGCAGGTCACCCACATGGTCGCCCAGGTTCATGCTGTCATACGGCGCCGCGGAAACCCCTCCCGCACGGGTAGTGAACACGGCCCGAACGCCGTTGGGCGCAGGCCAGTCGGGAATCAGCCAATCGGCATGCATCGCGTTGGACCGCGCCTCAGGCTTCGTAATCGGGGCAGGCCGACGGCTGCGCCTTCTGGAAGGCGGGCAGCGCCATGCAGGCTTCAAAAGCCTGCATGGTGAGCGGCAGCCCGTCAAAACTCACATTGAAGCGCTGGGCGTTGAAGATTTGCGGCACCAGGCAGCAATCGGCCAATGTGGGCGTGTCGCCGTAGCAGTAGCTCGATGCCGGCAACTGGCCAAGCTGCCGCTCGAAAGCCTCCAGCCCCTCGCGACACCAGTGGCGGTACCAGGTGTTTTTAGCCTCTTCTCCGACCTTGAGTTCTTTCACCAGGTACTTGAGCACACGCAGATTGTTGAGCGGGTGAATTTCGCAGGCAATCGACTGGGCCAGCGCCCGCACCTTGGCGCGGCCCAAGGCATCCGCGGGCAACAGCGCTGGCGCAGGGTGCTTTTCGTCGAGGTATTCAATGATCGCCATCGACTGCGACAGCTTTTCACCGTCGACTTCCAGCAGCGGCACCAGCGTGTCGGCCGAAAGCGCGGCATAGGGTGCTTTCCTGTGCTCGCCCTTGGCCAGGTGAACCGGGATGTACTCGTAAACCAGACCCTTGAGTTCAAGCGCAATCCGGACGCGGAACGAGGCGGAAGACCTGAAATAGTTGTGAAGTTTCATAGTTCCAGCATAAACCGAAACCGCGGGTGTCTGCTCGGCACCGCCATCAGGCCCACCCGGCAGAATCGCCTGCGGGATCAGCACGGTTTCTTGCCAGCTCATGATGAAGAATGCACACGGAATGAAGATTTTGGTGTAGTGTTTTGAGACCGGACCAGCGATCCCAGCAACATTTCGCTTCAAGGCACCATCATGAATGCTGAACAAAACGAACGACTCACCCGCATCACGCCCGGCACGCCATGCGGCCAATTGATGCGCCAGTACTGGCAACCCGCCGCGCTGGTGGACGAATTCAATCCAGCGATCGATCCGCGCTTGAAAAACCGTCCGGTCAAGGCAGTGACGCTGCTGGGGCAGGAAATGGTGCTGTTCAAGGATGCCTCGGGCGACTGGGGCCTGCTGGACCGTGACTGCGCGCACCGCGGCGCCGACCTGTCGTTCGGACGGCTTGGAAGCCTGGCGGAGGGCGGCGGCTTGCGCTGCCCTTTTCATGGCTGGAAATTTGCGGCGGATGGCCGCTGCCTTGAAACACCTGCCGAGCCCGCAGGCAGCAAGCTTTGCCAGCATGTCAAGCAGCGCAGCTACCCCGTGATTGAAAAAAGCGGTGCGCTGTTTGCCTGGTTGGGTGACGAAGGAACTGCGCCGCCGCCTCTGCCGGCCTTTGACTGTTTCACCGCCCCCGCCAGCCACAGCTTTGCCTTCAAGGGCCTGTGGAACGCCAACTGGCTGCAGGCCTTTGAAGTGGGCATTGATCCGGCGCACCGGTCATTCCTGCCTCGTTTCTTGCCGGACGCGCCTCTGGGCGACATCGGCCAGAAAGCATCGGTCAGGCACGTTCACGGCGCCGGCGCTCATGCCATTGCCGGCGAGCCGTGGCCCATGGCCCGGATCATGCGCGAGTTTGCGCAGCCTGACATCAGTTTCGAGAGCACGCC
Source organism: Burkholderiales bacterium RIFCSPHIGHO2_12_FULL_61_11 (assembly GCA_001770785.1). Taxonomy (GTDB): domain Bacteria; phylum Pseudomonadota; class Gammaproteobacteria; order Burkholderiales; family Burkholderiaceae_C; genus Polaromonas. Next base: position 4,177 of record MERZ01000037.1, on the reverse strand, counting down.
GTGGGGCATGCAACTCACCGCACTGCGGCCCATGACCGAGCAGCTGACCCATGTGCGAGTGACCAACGCCATCTTCCCGGCCACCTTCGTGATGCCGCTGTCCGAAACCATGACCCTCACGCAGATGCATGTCCCCGTCGACGACACCCACACTTACTGGTATTCGTTCTTCACCAGCTTTGCCGACCCGCTGGACCGGGAAAGCATGCGCGCGCAGCGCCAGCAGTTCATCTCCCTGCCCGACTACATTCCCAAGGCCGGTCGCCACAATGCCTGGGGTTTCATTGCCCAAGAGCAGCTGATGACCCCCTCCCTGGGCCTGGCTGAAGACGCTATCAATGTGCATGACCAATGGGCCGTGGAAAGCATGGGCGCCATCCAGGACCGCACGCGCGAGCACCTCGCCACCTCCGACAAAGCTATCGCGGCCAACCGGCGCGTGTTGCTCAACGCCATAGCGACGGTGCAGGCCGGCGGCATCGCGCCCGGGGTGGCCGACGCCGCCGTGGCCGCGCAGCGCACCGGACCCGACACGCTGGACGGCATCGCGCCCGCCGCCAACTGGGCAGAGTGGTGGCAGCAGGCTGCACAGGCCAAGCGCGATGCGGCGCCGTGGGATGCGGCACTCGCGACGCCCTCCCTCAGCGCCGCCGACCTGCTGGAGGCGCCGGTCAGGTATTCGCCACACGAGGAAGCCTCGTGAGCAGCACTGCAGAGCATGACCCGCCCAACAGCCGCCTGCGCTGCCAGATCAGGCAAAACCCGCGCTCGATGGTTTGCCGGTTAAAGTTGACGCTTACGCAACATTGATCCGCTATTGATTGCCTATCAAAAAACAGGAGCCTTCATGATTCTCGAACTCGCCGATATCCGCATCAAACCCGGGCAACAGGCCGCTTTTGACGAAGCCATCCAGCGCGGCATCAGTGCCGTGATTTCCAGTGCAAAGGGCTTTCAGGGTTTCAAGATCAACAAGGGCATTGAAACCCCCGAGCGCTATGTCTTGCAGGTATTCTGGGACACGCTGGAAAACCACACCATCGACTTTCGCGAATCACCGGCTTTTGCCGAGTGGCGCGCCATTGTCGGACCGTTTTTTGCCGGCCCGCCGACTGTGGAACATTTTGAATTGCTGGCTAAATCAGCCTGAATGAAGCATTGAGCAGCAACAAAAAGGGGGGCTAACAAGCCCTGTTTTTATGCTGACATCCACCACGCAGCGGGCGTTCAGCGCGAGTTGCGCGCCCCGGTGTTCCAGAGCGGAGCCGAGCGCGCCGGTTTTGCCGGGCTGAAGTCGATGTACCAGTGGATCGAGCCTTCAAGGCTGTTCCAATAGTGGCTGAAAAATCCATGGAGAACTTTATGAAATGCTTTCCGCGCTTTCACGCGCCACTCTTTTGATTGCTGCTTGCGCCCTGCCTGTCTGGGCTGGAGCACAAAATGGCATCACAAAATCAAAAAGCAGTGCGGCCTGGCCGAGCAAGCCCGTGCATTTGCTGGTGGGTTTTCCTGGCGGCTCAACGCCCGACATGGTCGCGCGCACGCTGGCCGAACCCCTGGCCAAAGCACTGGGCCAGAGCGTCATCATTGACAACCGGCCGGGCGCTTCCGGCAACATCGCCGCCGACCAGGTCGCCAAGGCCAGCGACGACCACACGCTGGGCGTCGCCATCAATGGCAACCTGACGTCGGCCAAGCAGCTTTTCCCCAAGCTGCCCTACGACCCGGCCAGGGACTTTTCCGCCATTTCGCTTCTCACCACCGCACCGCTGGTGCTGGTCGCGCCGGCCAGCCAGCCGGGCGGCGCTGAATTTTTCGCGGCGGCCCGCCAGGGTGGTGGCCAATGGAACTACGGCTCAGTGGGCAATGGCTCGGTGGGCCATCTGGGCATGGAACTGATCAAGAGTCGCATGCCGGGCGTCACGCCGGTTCATGTGCCTTATCCGGGCAATCCGCAGGTCGTCACCGCCATGCTGAGCGGCCAGATCCAGATGGCGCTGATCCCGCCGGGTGTGGCCATGCCACATGTGCGATCCGGCAAACTCAGGGCGATTGGGCTGGCCGGGAGCCGCAGTGCGCTGGTGCCGGAAGTGCCGCCGCTGTCCGAGGCCGGCGTGCAGAACGTCAATCTGGAAGTGTGGACGGCGCTGATTGGCCCGGCCAGCCTTTCCAAAGCGGCCCAGGCCCGACTGAGCCAGGAAGTGCCCCGCATCATGCGCGATGCGGAGACGCGGCAAAAACTCTTCAATCAGGGATGGCAGGCCGTGGGCACCTCGCCCGAGGGCTTGAAGAGCCGCATCAAGGATGAGGCCGCCATTCTGGGCAACATCATCCAGACGCGCGGCATCAAGATCGAATAAGCGCACCACCCTCTGTTGGCAGAAGAACGGCAGTGTCAGCGCCACGGCCACGCAGCGAGGTAACACCCAATTGAAGCGGCCTGAGCAAAGGAATGCAGGCGGCTCACAGCCTCATCGAAAAACATATCGAAGCGACCAGGTCCTGAGCGGGCAACCGGCCACTCGACACAGGCTGTGCGGGCGCGTTCTCAAAAACCGGGCTCACGTCCGGTTTTTGGCTGCTGCAAACCAGACCCTACCCAATGGACTTGAACACAAAGCCGCTACACTTATTTAATGCATCGCCCGCCCCTGAAACACTGCCGCGTTTGCGGCACCGCCGTGGCCTATCGCCTGCCCGATGACGGCGACACCAAGGAGCGGGCCGTCTGCCCAGACTGCCACACCGTGCATTATGAAAATCCCCTCAACGTCGTGGGAACCGTGCCGGTGTGGGGTCAAGATGGCGCGCAGGTCCTGCTGTGCAAGCGCAATATCGAGCCCCGTCGGGGAAAATGGACGCTGCCGGCTGGCTTCATGGAGATGGGCGAGACCACCTCGGAGGGTGCCGCCCGCGAGACCGACGAGGAAGCCGGTGCACAGTTTGAAATGCAGGAACTCTTTGCCGTCATGAACGTCGCGCAGGTGGGGCAGGTCCACCTGTTTTACCGCGCCCAGCTTCTCAGCACCGAGTTCAAGCCCGGCTATGAAACCCTGGAAGCAAGGCTTTTCACGGAGTCTGAAATTCCATGGGACGAGATTGCCTTCAGGACGGTCAAGGAAACGCTGGAGCATTATTTCGCCGATCGCCGCAAGGGCAGCTTTGGTATTCATGTGGGCGACATCTCATGAGCTGCGGCATCGCGTCAATGTAAGCAAGTGCTGTTGGCACGCCAAGCGTCGCTTAGAATTTCCGCAGCCGGCCACTAGCAGCCTGTTCACTGATTCTTTCCCCTCCCTCCCGCTACCCAACACCCCGGAATTTCATGTTCAAATCCGCGTCTTTTTTTCGCATTGCCAGCGACTTCGTCCTGCCCCCCCTGGAAGCGCTTGAAGAAGCGCTCCAGGCCAGCCGGTTCATGCCCTGTGGCGCCACGCAGCCAGAGTCCAGCGGCTGGGTGGCACCGCGCGGCAACAAAAGCAGCGCCCTGGTCGAGGCCGTCGGCCGCCAGGTCATCATGCAGCTTTGCACCGAGCGCCGTCCGCTGCCCGCCTCGGCCGTCAAGGATGCCGTCGATGAGCGCATTGAAAAGTACAAGCAGGAAACCGGCCGTGACCGCGTCGGTGCCAAAATCAAAAAAGAGATCAAGGAAGAAGTCATCCTTGACCTGTTGCCACGCGCCTTCACAAAACGTTCATCGACGACGCTGTGGATCGACCCCGTCAACAAATTCCTGGTGGTCGACACCGGCAGCCTGACGGGTGCCGACAAGGTGGTCAGCCACCTGGTGGATGTGCTCAGCGAAATGCCTGGCGCCGGTCCGGGCATCAGCGTCAAACCGGTGCAAACGTCGCTGTCGGCCGCAGTCGCCATGGCGCACTGGCTGGCCAGCCGCGAAGCGCCCTACCGCTTCACCGTTGACCGCGACTGCGAACTCAAGATGCCCGACGACCAGAAATCGACGGTTCGTTATTCGCGCCACACGCTGGAGATCGACGAAGTCGCCGAACATATCGCGGCAGGCAAGGTGCCCACCCAGCTGGCCATGACGTGGAACGACCGCGTGTCTTTCGTGCTCACCGATAGCGCCCAAATCCGGAAAATCAAACTGCTCGACATTGTGCTGGACGGTGTGCAGGAAAATGGCAAGGATGACGACGGCTTCGATACCGACGCC
>MERZ01000036.1 GCA_001770785.1 Burkholderiales bacterium RIFCSPHIGHO2_12_FULL_61_11 | reverse complement strand
CTCAAGCCAAACAAGCCAGTTCATGATCTCAGTTATGGGATACGGAATCCAGGGGCAAGGTCAGACTGCCAGGCTACCCGTTCCAAGTAATAATTTGCGTCGATTTGTATTCATTTGATATCTCCTTTTAATTGCAGGACTGACAGGCTACCCGTTCCAGGTAATAATTTGCGTCGATTTATATCCATTTGATGTCTCCTTTTATTATGCTGAGAGCTGCACCCCGAATCGCATGGCGTCTACTCCCGTTGATCCCAAAGCCCTACTGTATTGCCTCAACAGAATTTCGGGCGCGGCTTACCAGCTACGCCCCAGATACACGCCATTGGCCTCAAGGCGTTCTTGCAGCGCACTGATATTGATTTCTCCCGGCGACATGTTCGCGCTCAGCGCCATCGCCGCCGCCGTGCCCGCAGCCTGACCCATCACGAAGCAGGAACCGGTTACGCGTGCTGATGACTGCCCCTCATGCGTCATGCCGGCGCAACGGCCCGCACTCAGCAGGTTGCTGACGCGGTTCGGTAACAGCATGCGATATGGCAGCTGATTGAAGCCACGCTCTTTCTCCTGCCACAGGAAAATGACGTCACCACTCACGTGTGCTTCGACTGGCCATCCGTTGACGCCGATCGTATCCTCGAAATCGACACATCCGAGGATCTCTTCCTTCGATAACATATGCCGACTCAGGATGCGGCGCGTTTCACGGATCCCGAGCTGCGGTGCAATTTCAACAATGTAGGATTTCTCAAACCCAGGCAAGTTTTCCTGGATGAACTTGAAAAAGTCCCAGCATTGCTTGCGCCCTTCTATTTCGCCCGAAGTGAGTTGCCAAGCGTCGATGCCACTGACAGCTGTGCCGTCCTTATTACTCACTTGGGTCATATTCGCTCGCCATTCGATCGGGTCACGCTGCGGCCTCAAGATCGGTTTCTTACGCGGGAAGCGTACGCCGCGCTGTTCGGCCTCATCCATCAGTTTTGGCAATATTTCCCATGCGCGCCCCGCCTTTTCCGAATCAACCGAATTAATGCGAAACATAGTGGTCGGATAGAGCATGTTACCGGCGCCATCGCCGACTTCAAACGGGCAGTTCATCCACGCCGCCAGATCACCGTCGCCGGAACAGTCAATGAACATATTGCCCACGACGGCGCGGCGACCCGACTTTGTCTCCACAATGACGGACTCGATTTCATCGTCCGACTTTTTGGTAACGCCGACCGCGAACGCGTGATAAAGGAGCGTGACATTGGCTTCGAGCATCAGCTGGTCGCCGGCGATCTTGTAGGCGGAGATATCGTAAGCCTGTGCCTGGATGCGTTGCGCGACCGAAAGATGGGGCGGATTCAATCCATTCATGAACTGGAGGCGATCGAGAATATCATCGCACAGGCCGTTTACAACCTGCCGGTGTTCGCCTCCAACGTTGGCATGCAGGCCGCAGAATGTGCTAAGGCCGGCCGCTGTGCCGGCACCGCCCAGGAAGCCGTAGCGCTCGATCAGCAGCACCGACTTGCCGGCGCGCCCCGCAGCAAGCGCCGCCGTCATGCCGGCTGGCCCGCCCCCGACTACCACGACGTCATACTCGCCCAATACCTCGACTTTACGTTCCGGTTCCACCAAAAATGAAGCTGCCATTTCAATTTTCCAATCTTGTTTTAAAGGTCCAACTCTGCTTTAAGTGGCCACCATTTTGAGAATGTACGTGCCGCTTGCCGCTTTTGCAGCTGCTCGGCTCTAATAACCCTCCGGCCGCAATACCGCACCCTCATGCACCGGGCTCGCACATGATTGATAGATAGCCAGCCAGCCACGTGGAGCCTTGACGCCAAACTTGCGCTCCTGCGCCCGGCGTTGCTCCAGCACGTCTTCGGGCACATCGAGGTCGACCCGACGCTGTTCAACATCGATATGGATCATGTCGCCATCCTCTACCAGTCCGAGCGGCCCGCCTTCGGCCGCTTCGGGCGAGGCTTCACCCACCACCAGGCCCTTGTTCACCAGACCTGACAACTGGCCTTCAGTGATCACGGCGACATCGTCGATCAAATGGGCGCCGTCGAGTGCGAAGACGACTGCCGAGGTCATTGCCATACCGGGGCCACCGCGGACACCTAAGCCGCGCAAAATCACGACGGAACCCTTACGGATCTCGTTATTGTTGATGGCGGCAATCGCTTCGTCGCGCGAATGGAAGATCTGTGCCGGCCCGCTGAATTTCATTGTCCGTTCTTCGGTGCCACCCAGGCGGACAATGCCGCCTCCTGGCAACAGGCTACCCTTGACGATATTGATTGCGGGCCTGCGTGATAGTGGCGTCTCCAACGTGCCTATCGTTTCACTGGCAAAGGTTTCGACGCCGTGGAGAATATCGCCGACTGTCCTGCCGGTCACTGTCAGTGCCGACTTATCGAGCAGAGGCTCAAGGCGCTTCATCAGCATCAGGGCGCCGCCCGCTTCCTCGAACTGTGCGATCGTGCCTTCACCGTTCGGACGAATCGCCGCCAATAGTGGCGTGATGCGCGCGCACTGGTCGAACATTTCGTACAAATCGATATCGACGCCCGCTTCGGAAGCGATTGCCTGCAAATGTTTGACTGCATTGATGGAGCCACTGACACTCAAGACCGCGATCACTGCATTGCGGAATGCCGCCGGCGTCAGGACGTCCCTTGGTTTAAGGTCATCCCATACCATCTCGACGATGCGTTTGCCAGCCGCACGCGCGTTGTCCATCATTTTTTCGCTTAAAGCCAGTACCGGCGCCGCTCCCGGCAATGTAAAGCCTAGGGCTTCGGCGACGATATGCATGGTGTTGGCCGTACCCATGCCTGCGCATACGCCGGGACTGCGAACTGCGTTATCCGCCATATTTGCCAACTCATCGACAGTAATTCCGCCACTGCCGATATATCCGGCGCGCAAGAATACTTCTTCGATATCGACTTCGTGTCCCTTGTACTGGCCCGTCTTCTGGTACCCGCAGATGACAGTAATAGCCGGGACATTCATTCGCGCAGCCGCCATCAGTTGGCCGGGGGTAGTCTTGTCGCAAGAGGCGAGACAAATCATTCCATCCAGTAGAGCGCCCTCCACCGCCACTTCGATATCGCTTGCGATCAGGTCACGGGTCGGCAGAATATAGCTGCCGTTGCGGCCCGCGCTCGTAATAAAATCGCTTGGCGCCGCTGTACGAATTTCAAGCGGCACGCCACCCGCGGCCCCCCCGTGCCATCAGCAACGTGCTTGCTCAACATCCGCGCTTGCGTTTTTCAACGGCTGAAGGGCAGTTCGATACCCTTGCGGCCAAATTACGCGCGGGAGATATTGATTTCATCCTGGGGGCCCTGCGCCCTCCCGAATATGCGCGGGACCTGAAAGGAGAAGCCTTGTTGACCGACCGGATGAGCGTTGTGGTTCGCGAGGGTCATCCGCTCACCCGTCTTCCGAAAATCACCATGGATGATCTGATGAGCGCCCAATGGATACTTTCCAATCATGGAACGCCGTCACGGATATTATTTGATTTGTCCTTTACTGCGGCGAATCTGATTCCTCCCGTCGAAGCTGTTGAAACCAGTGATCATGCCATTCTGCGTGGCCTACTGCTGCACAGTGACCTGGTCACAGTCATATCATCTCACCAGCTGCATTACGAAATAGCGGCCGGTGTGGTTAAGGTGCTGGATATTGCCCTCCCAAACACATCACGGGTGATTGGCATCATCCAGCGAATGGACAGCCGCCCATCTCCGGGTGCGCTCGCACTGATGACGGCGATTCGAGACATCATCGCCGAGATTGAAGACCCCAATTCGACGTAGAACCGCATGGCCGACGAGGCAACCGCAGCACACAATCGGACTCTTGGCCCCCCGGTGCTTAAGCTGCCGGTACCGGCAGCGCCAACCACTCTTCCAGTGCACTAAGGACAAGATCCGGCTGCTCCATCATCGACATATGGCCACCATCGTAAATTAGCCGCAGAATAGAGTGAGGAACAAATTCTGCCATTTGTTCATGAGCCTGAGCCTCCCACACTACCGAATCACAAAGTAGGCCACACAAAAGATAAAGGGTTTTCATCATCTATAAATCGGTTGTGATTACAGGTTATGCATTTGGTTCTAGCTGAGCCGCTGTAGACCAAATCGGGATTTTTAAATTCGCTTAACCCAGCCCAGCCTTCTCCAGCCGATCACGCATAGCACCGGAAACTGCATGGCAGTCAGGTCTGCTATGTCCTCCAGATCATGGTATACATGCACAGGGGCCCGAAACATCATGACTGGACCCAAAACGATCCACGTCGCTCCGTGAATTTCCAGCCGCTTTCCGTCAACTGAAACCGGTCACGAAATGTGCCGGGTACCGGGGGTTTCGCCTCACTTGGGACAGCACCACTTCCCGGCGGTTTGGTACCCGACAAAAGCAGAATCCTGGAACGACCACAGGCCATGGAATCATCTTCGATATCAATAATAATATCGCTGCAGACATGAAAGGTTGCCACATCCACGGGACGGCTTTTGAACGCATCAAGGATTGCGGAATGGCCAATGATCGCCTGGCCCGGAGAAGCCGGACGATAGAGCACCGCATCTTCGGTGAAAAGGTCCACCAGCGCCTCGAAATTGCGTTCGTCATTCAAATAGGCATACTTCAAAATCAGACGGGCGCATTCGCGCTCAATGGATATTCGATCGATTGAATGCATAATTCTTAGTGTTTAGAATTAAACCTTGGTGCAGAAACGTCTTGACAAAATCCATGACAAGCATCCACTGTTCTCCGCGTGTGAGCCGCCGATCAAGAAGTTTGAAGTATTTTTACAACTAACGGACATTCATTGCGTAACGCGCTCGTGCTAAATGACAGAAAGTATCATGCAGACCCCGGCACCCTCCTCGTCATCAGGAACTCCTCCAAAGTCTCACCACGCATAGAGGCGTACACGGTGAGGTTGGATATTTTTTGTACTCGCGCGAATTTTTCAAGCACAAAAAAACTGACCCCGTATTGAACTAGTCCGAGCCAGTCACTTTGCTCTACTAATCCCCGCTCTTCAGCGTTAAGATGCAATTCGTCAAATGCACCTTGCAGATTCTGGATTACCAACTCGCGAAATGCTGGTTCCCGAATCCGCCAGAAAAAGCGGTTCAGGCGTAAAGCTTTGACGCTTTTAGTGACATCGAATACATACGTCCCCCCGATGTCGTCAACACCAATCAATTGAGGATTCATACCCCTCCTTCGTCCGCCACTTTAGGCGTCAACTTGCTGATGTCACGCGCGCCAGCCTGCTCGTAAATGGCAACAGCCATGTTCGTCGTCGTCGCAAGGTAATGATTTTTATGGACACAATTAATCTTTTCGTCTAATGCGCCGCGCATTGCCAGCCACATGATCACTTCCACGCTTTCAGCGCCGCCGAGGCGAATGAAGTCGGCATGACGCATACTGGTCAGTTTTTCCGGCTGGTCAACAATTAATCGCAGGAATTCTTCATCCCATTCGGTATTGTTAAATCCTGTACGCTCACCATGAATCTGATGTGACAATCCACCCGTGCCAACGATGACCACTTTCAGATCTTCGGGGTACGACTCGACAGCGCGTCGCACCGCCTTTCCCAGCTTGAAACAACGCGCGGGGGTCGGCAGCGGGTACTGCAGCACATTGATTGCAATCGGCAGAATTGCACCGGGCCAGACGGGCTCATGCGGCCACATTAACGCCAACGGGGAGTTGCACCCATGATCAAGAGCCTTGTCCTGAAAGATGGTCATGTCGAACTCGTCATTGACGAGCGAGTCAGCAAGGTGCGCCGCCATTTGCGGATGGCCTTTAATATCAGGCAACGGTCGGCGCCCGCCCCCTTCATCCGCCATCTCAAAGCTTGGTGAAACCCCTAACGCGAACGTCGGATAGCAGTCAAAGAAAAAACTGTTAGCGTGATCGTTATAGAAAAAAAGGAGTATGTCAGGCTTCTTTTCCGCAAGCCAGTTCGCCACTGGCAAGTACCCTTTGAAAAGGGGCGCCCAGGCAGGATCATTCTGTCGTTTCTTGTCGTACGCAAGCCCAATGGTAGGCACATGCGAGGTACCTATTCCACCGATAATTTTTGCCATCTATTTCCTCTCAATTTACGCTATTTTGGACGACGCGATAGCCACAAGACCGGTACATAATCAACCGCAGCGATGGACACCTTTTCGGCCCCTTGTTCATCTGTCCTCTTCACCGATGGCGTGACTGCCATGCGACATTGGCTAGCGCCGCGCCTGTCGGGGTGAATTCCAGGCCAGCTATAAAATCCAAGCGGTAACGAACTCTTGCAAACTATATACTGGGATACGGCTGGTGTTCGCCGACGCAGAGCGTCGGCAAATGGCTAATTATGCGCGTCATAATTTTCTAGTCATATGCAATAAAAGCCCTTACGGCATCAGCTTTACTTATTGGATAAAAAACGAACCTTGCTATGACTGGCTTTTCCATATAACGCGGGGCATCTCCCGGGAAATGTTTCCAAAGCACATTCGAAACGGACCGCGCTTAATATTAATGGCGCCACGAAAAAATCGGCAAAGCTATGCAGCGCCTCAACGAATTTCATCTTATTAAGCTTGACGCGAGCGCGCATAACCGTTGCCAGAATGTCAATTGCTTTCTCCATCCAGATGAGCAAAGCATTCTCCTTTTAGTCGAGTGATGTACGACTGTTACTTTGATCTAGTGCATGTCGATTTACAGTTAGAAGGGGGCATCCATTCGATTAACCCTGCTCCTCATTAATTTAAGATTGAAATCAACTGCTTGGCATTCCCTTGAGACGAACCTCAGTGGCTAAAAACAAACCCTTTCGTCGATAAGAAGATTAGATAAAAGGTCGAGTGAAATGAACTAGCCTGCGATCTTGAAATGCAAGAGAATCGAACCGTCCTTGAGTGCATCGAATCCGTTATCCGCTCCGATGCATGGAAAAGACGAAATACTACCGCATTTGTCCTGCACTTAGAGCAACATGGGCGTCTCGGCGCGCCGCGAAGAGCAAGCCGCAAAATTCGGATGAAAGCTGCTACAAGTCCTATAGGGATACCCGCATGAACACGAAGGTAAACGACGAGGCTCGGCTGGTTGAAGTCGAGACTCAAGGTGCTATTGCCACGATCACGCTCAACCGACCAGAGAAGCGAAATGCCTTGAGCCTGCCGATGGTGCGGCAGTTGCGCGAATGTTTCGAGGCGCTGCCCGGTTCGGTCCGCGTTGCCATTCTCGCCGGCGCCGGTCCGCACTTCAGTGCCGGCCTCGACCTGTCGGAACTCTCCGAAGCCTCCTCGGCCGACGGGATCCAGCACTCGATGACGTGGTACGAGGCATTTTCGAAGATACAGTTCGGACGTGTCCCGGTGATCTGCGTTCTGCAGGGCGCGGTAGTAGGAGGCGGTCTGGAGCTGGCCTCCTCAGCGCATGTGCGGGTTGCAGAGGAAAGCGCCTACTTCGGCCTTCCGGAGGGGCAGCGCGGGATCTTTCTCGGGGGTGGCGGTTCAGTGCGGGTGACCAAACTGATTGGTTTCTCCCGCGTCACCGAGATGATGCTCACCGGGCACGTGGTTAGCGCCTCTGAAGGATATGTTATCGGCCTCGCGCACTATGTAACGCCGGCTGGCGAGGGAATGCGCAAGGCGCGCGAGTTGGCCGAACGCATCGCCGGCAACGCACCACTGTCCAACTTCGCGATCATGCAGGCTTTGCCGCTGATCGCCGAGCAGCCGATGTCGCACGGACTGATGACCGAGGCACTGATGGCCGCCATCACACAGAATGCCCCGGAAGCGAAGGATCGTGTCAATGCTTTCCTCGACAAGCGCGCCGCCAAGATCGGCGCACCTGACCCGAAAACCGGGGAATAAGTAAAATGAATACCCATTTCAGCAGCGACATGGCGTTTCGCACGATCGCACTAGGCCCTTATGTCGGCCAAGTAGACCGGCAACCGAACGGGTCCATTCTGATCCGCTCGGCCGATCAGTTGCGTGGCAGCCCATCACGCTATACAGAGCCACTGCTTCGCTGGGCGCGCGAACGGCCCGAAGCCTGCTTCATCGCAAAGCGCGACGAGCAAGGTGCATGGCAGCATTTGCGCTACGGCGAGACGCTGGAGAAGATCCGTTCCCTCGGGCAAGCGTTGCGGGATCGGGGTCTAAGTCCGGAGCGGCCGTTGCTGATCCTCTCGGAGAATGACATCGAGCATGCACTGCTGGCCTTGGCCGCGATGCACGTCGGTGTGGCCTACGTGCCTCTGTCACCGGCGTACTCGCTGCTGTCGAAAGACGGTGAACGGGTGCGCCATGCGGTGAGTCTGCTGACTCCAGGGCTGGTCTTCGCATCCGACGCCGCGCGCTACGCGGGAGCAATTCAAGCGGCTGTCCCGGCCGATGTTGAATTGGTGTTCACGCGCGGAGGTATTCCCGGGCGCAACTGCACGTCGTTTGACGCCATGCTTCAGACCGGGCCGACCGATCAGGTCGACCAGGAGCACGAAGCGGTGCGACCGGAAACGATCGCCAAGTTCCTGTTCACCTCGGGCTCGACGAAGCTGCCAAAGGCCGTTATCAATACACACGGGATGATGAGCTGCAATCAGCAGATGTACGCGCAGTGCTATCCGTTCCTGTCGGACGAGCCTCCGGTTCTGGTGGATTGGCTGTCATGGCACCACACGGCGGGGGGCAACAACAATTTCGGGCTCGTACTGTTCCACGGCGGCACGCTCTACATCGATGACGGCAAACCAACGATCGACGGCATTGCACAGACCATTCGCAACTTGCGCGACGTTGCGCCAACGATCTACATCACGGTGCCGAAAGGACTCGATGCAGTGGTGCAGGAGATGAAGCTGGATGCCACCCTGCGAGACAAGTTCTTCAGCCGGCTGCGGCTCATCTTTCCGGCCGGCGCCGCACTGTCTGGACCGCTGAAGAAAGCGGTCGATGACTTGGCCGTGGCTGCGTGCGGCGCCCGCATTCCGATGACAATGGGCTTGGGCATGACGGAGACCGCGCCGTTTGCCATATCGGCGCACCTGCCAGATTGGCAGGCGGGCGTCATCGGCTTGCCGGCCCCGGGTGTCGTGGTCAAGCTCGTGCCGCTGGACGACAAGTTCGAAGTCCGTTACCGCGGCCCCAACGTGACGCAGGGCTACTGGCGTCAGCCGGATCTGACGAAAGAAGCGTTCGACGACGAAGGCTACTTCTGCAGTGGCGACGCCGCGCGTTTCATCGACGATGCGGTACCAGAACGTGGACTTCGCTTCGATGGGCGCATTGCCGAGGACTTCAAGCTGATCAGTGGTACCTGGGTTAGCGTCGGTGCCTTGCGCGCCGGCGTCATCGCCGCCGGCGCGCCATACATCCATGATGTGGTCATCACCGGTCACGACCGCGACACGTTGGGCATGCTGGTTTTCCCCCTACCCGCCGCAGCCGAGTTCACGTCGGCGAGCGGCCAAATCACCGACTTGGGCGGGATGGCCGACAACGAAAGGATTCGCGCCTGGGCGCAGGATCTGCTCGATCGCCTAGCTACCCAGGCGACCGGCAGCTCCAATCGGATTGTTCGAGCGATGGTGCTTGCCGAACCGGCATCGATGGAGCTCGGAGAAATGACCGACAAGGGATCGATCAACCAGCAGGCTGTGCTCAGGAACCGAGCGACATTTGTCGACCGACTCTACGCGATTGGCCATGACCCGCGCGTGCTTATCGCGCGCGCTGCCAACTAAAGGAAAATCACATCGACATCATCGCCATCGATATGCACACACACGCCACCATTTCCACCCGAAATGCGCCAGATCCGGTGGCGATCGCGTTCGACGCCGCAGCTGACCCTTGCCAAAACTGCCGCCTACTATCGCGACGAGCAATTACCTAAAGAGGTATGAATTAGACCTTCTGCTAGGCGAATAGGGACAGGGTGGCGCTCTCATCGGAGCGCCCCAAAAATAGGCTGCCCGATTAGTGCAGCAGGCGCGAACGATTTCGCATTCTTTAATTACTGCATGGGAACAAATTGAGCATGGTCCATTCCGATC
>MERZ01000035.1:12240-16543 GCA_001770785.1 Burkholderiales bacterium RIFCSPHIGHO2_12_FULL_61_11 | reverse complement strand
GTCGCTGAAGTTTTGCACGGCGGCGCGCAACACGTTGCGGCCGATGCGGCCGAAGCCGTTAATACCTAGTCTGAGCGTCATAGAGTAAATGTCTCTTGAATTATTAATGAAAAGTGGCTGTGGCCCAATAAGGACAGGTGCAAGCAGCTATTAATTAAGTAGTACTGAGCAGTCCGCAATGACCCGGTCGGGCGCACAGGCTTCAATCGGCTGACCCATGTTGTAGCCATAGGGCAGCAGCCAAACCGGCACACCCGCGTTGCGCGCGGTCGCCACGTCAATGCTCGAATCGCCCACAAACAGCGCCCGGTGGCGCGGCACGTCAAACGACGCCAGGCAGCTCTGGATGCCGGCCGGGTCAGGCTTTTTGCTGGTCAGGGTGTCACCGCTGACGACACGATCAAACAAGGGCATCAACTGGTGGGCGTTCAGCACGGTGGAGGTATAGCGGCCCTCCTTGTTGGTGACCACTGCCAGCTTGACGCCACGATCGCGCAGGGCGACCAGCGTTTCACGCACCCGGGGGTAGAGGTGGCTGCGGGTGCCGCAGCGGCGTTGGTAATGGGTGTCAAACTCGGCGGCAATCAGCGCAAAACTGGCGTTGGCGTAAACCGCCACCACATCGGTTTTGCCGCTGAAAGCGAGCGCCTGGAGCAGCAAGTCGCGCGTGCCCTGGCCGATCCAGTCATTCACCTGCTGCTGGCTTACTTCGGGCAAGTCGAAGCGGCGCAGCGTGTCATTCACGGCATCGCAGATTTCCGGCGCAGTTTCGATCAGCGTGCCGTCCAGATCGAACATGATCAGGTCAAAGTTGCTCATATGAATCAACGCTCAGTTGATGGAGGGCACGATCTGCTCAGGCAACGCCACTTCGCGCCGGTAGGCGGCGCGATGCGCCAGGCTGCGTACGGCATCGACGACGCGCTGCGCGGTGATGCCAAAGAAAGGGTACAAATCCTTGGCCGGCGCCGATTCGCCAAAGGTCGTCATGCCAATGACCACGCCGGTGCGGCCCACGTATTTGCGCCAGAAGTCTGGGTGCGCGGCCTCGATGGCCACCGTGGGCAGGGCCAGCGGCAGCACCTGCTCCTGGTAAGCCCCGGACTGGCGGTCAAACAGATTGGTGCAGGGCATGGAAACCACGCGGGTGGAAATGCCCTCGCCCGCCAGCGTGGCTTGCGCTTTCATCGCCAACTCAAGCTCAGAGCCGGTGGACACGATCACGGCCTGGGCGCCTTCCATATCAGACAGCACGTAGCCTCCGCGGCGGATGCTGTCGACCATGCCGATGTCGGCCAGGCACGGCAGGTTCTGGCGTGACAGGCACAGGGCACTGGGACCGTCTTTGCGCTCAATGGCACAGGACCAGGCGACAGCGGTTTCCAGCCCGTCCGCCGGGCGCCACACGTCCAGCCCCGGAATGATGCGCAGGCTGGGAATGTGTTCCACACTCTGGTGCGTGGGCCCGTCTTCGCCCAGGCCAATGCTGTCGTGCGTGAAGACATGGATCACGCGCAGCTTCATCAGTGCCGCCATGCGGATGGCGTTGCGGCTGTAGTCGCTGAACGTCAAAAAGGTGCCGCCGTAAGGGATGTAGCCGCCATGCAAAGCAATGCCGTTCATGATGGCCGCCATGCCGAATTCACGCACGCCGTAGCTCATATGGTTGCCCCAATGGTCGCGTCCGGCCTTGACGCAGCCCTTGAAGTTGGTCAGGTTGGAGCCGGTCAAATCGGCACTGCCACCGAAGAACTCGGACACCAGCGGCGCCAGGGCATCGAGCGCGTTCTGACTCGCCTTGCGGGTAGCCACGGCGTCCGGCTTGGCTGCAATGGCCGCCAGCAGTTCAGGCAGTTTGTCGGCAAAAGCGGGCAGCAGATCGCCCGCCATGCGGCGCTCGAACTCGGCCGCTTCCAGCGGGTACTGCGTGCGGTAAGCCTCAAAGCGCAGCGTCCAGGCGCCCTCGGCCACCTGGCCGCGCTCGACCGCGTTCCAGGCGTTGGCGATGTCCGCCGGCACTTCAAAGGGCGCGGCAGTCCAGCCCAGCGCTTCGCGGGTAGCGGCAACTTCTGCCGCGCCCAGTGCGGCGCCGTGCACTTCGTGGCTACCCGCCTTGTTGGGCGAGCCCATGCCAATCACGGTCTTGCAGCAGATCAGTGTCGGTTTGCCATGGGGCAAGATGGCCTGGGCCTTCGCGGCGCGCACCGCAGCGTCCAGCGCCGCCGGCTCATGCCCGTTTACCGCCGGGATGACGTTCCAGCCATAGGCCTCAAAGCGCTTGGGCGTGTCGTCGGTGAACCAGCCTTCCACATGGCCGTCAATCGAGATGCCGTTGTCGTCATAAAACCCCACCAGCTTGGACAGGCGCAGCGTGCCGGCCAGCGAACAGGCCTCGTGGCTGATGCCCTCCATCAGGCAGCCGTCGCCCATGAAAACGTAGGTGAAGTGATCCACGATGTTGTGACTTGTTTCTTCTTCATCACGGTTGAACTCATCGGCGAGCAGCTTCTCGGCCAGCGCCATGCCCACCGCGTTGCTCAGGCCCTGGCCCAGCGGGCCGGTGGTGGTTTCTATCCCGGGGGTCACGCCCACTTCGGGGTGACCCGCTGTCTTGCTGTGCAACTGACGGAAGTTCTTCAGTTCTTCCATCGGCAGGTCATAACCGGTGAGGTGCAAAAGCGCGTAAATCAGCATCGAGCCATGGCCGTTGGACAGCACAAAGCGGTCTCGGTCCGGCCATTGCGGGTTGGCCGGGTTGTGCTTGAGGTGGCGGTTCCACAGCACCTCGGCGATATCGGCCATGCCCATGGGGGCGCCGGGGTGGCCGGACTTGGCTTTTTCGACCGCATCGACGGCGAGCATGCGGATGGCGTTGGCCATCTGCCGGGCGAGTTCAGGGGCAGGAGTATTCATGGTGTCAGGTTCTGCAAGAGATTGAGTACACGTCTATAACTTCGTCATTGCGAGCTTCCTGTTTCGGGCGACCGAAACTGCAAACGGACCTTGAACCTCCGGCCGTCATCGCGAGCGAAGCGTGGCGATCCATCGTCGAAAAAAGCGGGTTCATGGATTGCCACACTACGTTCGCAATGACAGACGGTTCATTGCGAGCTTCCTGTTTCGGGCGACCGAAACTGCAAACTGGCCATGAACCGGGCGGTTCATGGAGAGCGCAGCGCGGCAATCCATGCTCCTGGATTGCCACGCTGCGCTCGCAATGACGGACTGGTATCAAGAAGCCCTCTTCTTGCGTTCCATCATTCGCCACACA
This sequence comes from Burkholderiales bacterium RIFCSPHIGHO2_12_FULL_61_11, assembly GCA_001770785.1. Lineage (GTDB taxonomy): Bacteria > Pseudomonadota > Gammaproteobacteria > Burkholderiales > Burkholderiaceae_C > Polaromonas. Next base: position 13,272 of record MERZ01000035.1, on the reverse strand, counting down.
AAGGGCGTGAAGATCAGTTGCATGGCGAGTTCCATCTTGCCGCCGGGCACCACGATGGTGTTGGCGCGCGACATGAAGCTGTCGTTGATCATGCTCCGCAGGTACTGAAAGTCGATGCCCTTGGGCTGGGCAAAACGGATCACCACCATGCTCTCGTCGGCTGCCGGAATTTCGCGCGCGATGAAGGGGTTGGAGGTATCGACCATCGGCACGCGCTGGAAATTCACATGGGTGTGGCCGAATTGCGGGCAGATGTAGTTCACATAGTCGGGCATGCGTCGCAGGATGGTGTCGGTCACTGCCTCGGCGCTGTAGCCGCGCTGCGACTTGTCGCGCCAGAGTTTTTGAATCCACTCCAGATTGATGACGGGCACCACGCCAATCAGCAAGTCGGGATGCTGGGCAATGTTGACCTCGGGCGTGACCACAGCGCCATGCAGGCCTTCATAAAATAGCAGGTCGGTGCCTTCGGGTACCCTTTCCCAGGGCGTAAAGGTGCCCGGTTCCTGCTGATAGGGTGCCGCTTCCTCAGGGTCGTGCAGGTACTTGCGGCGCTGGCCGGTGCCCGTGGCGGCATAGTCACGAAACAGGGTTTCCAGCTCGGCAAACAGGTTGTTCTCCGGCCCGAAGTGGCTGAAATTGTGGTTGCCGGCCTTTTCCGCCTCGGCCGCCTTGAGCTTCATGGCTTTGCGGTCATAGCGGTGAAAGCTATCGCCTTCGATGATGGCTGCGTTAACACCCTCGCGGCGAAAAATGTTGCCAAAGGTGCGCGTCACCGAAGTGGTACCCGAACCGGACGAGCCGGTAATGGAGATGATGGGGTGGCGTTCAGACATGGGTGTCTCCGTAAGTTACAAATTTATATCAAAAAAGGCTCTTGGCCCCCTATATGACGGGTGCAAGCAGCTATTTAATTCATAGCTTAATCAGTTGGGACAGAACTTCGCTGCGCTGCGGTCTGTCCCACAAGACAATTAGTTTCTGAACAGGCTTCTTTCGGCAAACAGCGGGTTGCTCGGCTCGAGCTTGACC
>MERZ01000035.1:10221-12211 GCA_001770785.1 Burkholderiales bacterium RIFCSPHIGHO2_12_FULL_61_11 | reverse complement strand
GCGCGGCGTGGTAACGCTCGAGCCGTTCCACTTCATTCCTGGAACCAAAAATCAGGCCAATGCGCTGGTGCAACGAGGTCGGCTGCACGCCCATCATGGGCTCGTAACCGGTGCTGGCGCGGCCGCCGGCTTGCTCCATGATGAAGCCGACCGGGTTGGCCTCGTACAACAGGCGCAAACGCCCCGGCTTGCTCTGGTCTTTGCTGTCGCGTGGGTACAGAAAGACACCGCCGCGCATTAAAATGCGGTGCGCCTCGGCCACCATGCTGGCAATCCAGCGCATGTTGAAGTCCTTGCCGCGCGGGCCGGTTTTGCCGGCCAGGCACTCGTCCACGTAGCGCGTGACGGGCGGCTCCCAAAAGCGGCTGTTGGACGCGTTGATGGCAAATTCTTGCGTGTCGGCGGGTACCTGCAGGTTCGGATGCGTGAGCATGAACTCGCCCAGCATGGGATCGAGCGTGAAACCGGCCACGCCGTTGCCAACGCTGAGCACCAGCATGGTGGTGGGGCCATACAGCGCATAACCGGCGGCCACCTGGGCGGCGCCGGGCTGCAAAAAGTCAGCCTCGACCACATCGCGGCCGCTCTCCACCACGCCCTGCGGTGCCCGCACGATGCTGAAGATGCTGCCCACCGACACGTTCACATCGATGTTGCTGGAGCCGTCGAGCGGGTCAAACACCAGCAGGTAGTTGCCGCGCGGCTGCTGGGGCGGAATCTGGCACGGCAACTCCATTTCTTCGGAAGCCATTCCCGCCAAGTGCCCCCCCCACTGGTTCAATCGCACAAAGTACTCGTTGCTCAAAACGTCGAGATTCTTTTGCGTCTCGCCCTGCACGTTGACGGAGCCGCCCAGGTCGGTGTCGTGGTTGCCCAGCACGCCGCCAAGTTCACCGAAAGCGACAGCGCGGGCAATCGCCTTGCAGGCCAGCGCCACATCGAGAATCAGCGCATTGAAGTCGCCGCTGGCACCGGGAAAGCGCCGCCGCTCCTCGATCAGGTACTGCGTCAATGTGAAGCGTTTGGACAAGGGCATGGTGAAGTCTCCGTTGAATTGAAATTAGTCTCGAGCCTTGGCTGCGGCGGCGCGGCGCAGCGCCTGCATCACGGCCCGGTAGCCGCCATCGGCATCGGGCGCGCCAAATACCGCGCTGCCGGCCACGCAAGTGTCGGCACCGGCGGCCACGATTTGGCCGATGTTGTCGGTTTTCACGCCGCCATCGACTTCCAGCCAGATCGGCTGGCCGCCTGCAGCGGCATGGGCATCAATTTTCTTTCGCGCCGCCTGCAATTTTGGCAAGGTGGATGCAATGAAAGACTGACCGCCAAAGCCCGGGTTCACGCTCATGAGCAGCAGCATGTCAAGCCGATCCATCACATGGTCGATCCAGTCCAGCGGCGTGGCGGGGTTAAGCACAAGGCCCGCCTTGCAGCCGTGGTCATGAATGAGTTGCAGGGTGCGGTCGACATGACGGCTGGCTTCGGGGTGAAAGGTGATGATGTTGGCACCGGCCCTGGCGAACAGCGGAATCAACGCGTCGACCGGCTCGACCATCAAGTGCACGTCAATGGGAATTGTCACATGCGGGCGAATCGCCTCGCACACCAGCGGGCCGATGGTGAGATTGGGGACGTAATGGTTGTCCATCACGTCAAAGTGCACCAGGTCGGCACCGGCTTTTTCAATGGCGCGGACTTCCTCGCCCAAGCGGACAAAGTCGGCCGACAGGATGGAAGGGGCAAGGCGAAGAGTTTGGGCCATGAGGGTCACTTTCAGGAGAACGAAATCGGTGCGGGTGGCAGCGCATGCCACTCGCGCAACTGCGCCAACGTGATGCCTTGCAGATTGGGCAAAACGCGCAGCGCACCGGTGAAATCGTGGTTCGCCGTGAAGCGGTTGGGTGTAACAAGGGTTGCCAGACCGGCTCCGATGGCCGCCTTCAGGCCGTTGGCCGAGTCTTCGAAAGCCAGGCAAGCGGTGGCAGCAAGC
>MERZ01000035.1:0-10213 GCA_001770785.1 Burkholderiales bacterium RIFCSPHIGHO2_12_FULL_61_11 | reverse complement strand
CTGGCGGCAGTACTTCGCGGTGGAGGGGTCCTCAATCACCATGAAGTACTGCCGCCAGTCCGGGCCCATGGCCTTGCGCAGCAGTGCCCCGATGTTGACGGGCGAAGTGGTGGTGGCAATCGCCAGCCGCAGCCCCTGCTGACTGGCCGACTCGATCAGCTGCAGCACGCCGGGGCGAAGTTGCACGGCCCCGCCCTGTACCGCGCGCTCATAAGCGGCGGTCTTGATCGCGTGCAGGCGCTCCACCGTGTCCTGCACGCCAGCGCCGTTGATGTCCTTGAGGTCAGGCTGCAGCTCGCGCCAGTAGTGCAGGATGCGCTCCTTGCCACCGGAGATTTCCAGCAGCCGGGTGTACAGCGCCTCGTCCCAGAACCAGTCGCGCCCGACTTCGGCAAAGGCCTGATTGAAGGCCGCACGGTGCGCGCTTTCGGTGTCGGCCAGCGTGCCATCGACATCGAAAATCAGCGCTTGAAGGGTGCTTGAGGACATGGGTTTCTTTCAACAGGGCGGCTTGAATTGGGTCATTAATCAGTCAAAGTCGGTTTACTTTAATGGCTTGGACTCATAAACTCTAATCATGTTTTATTAAACTAGCATCAGATTAAACTTATAAAAACTTGCGGAAAAGATCGTCATTACATGAAGGGAACAAGCTTTGTTCCCAACGAATCAGGAGGAGTCTCCCATGCGCCCCTATACCCTCAAGCAGCTGCATACCTTTATTGAAGTGGCGCGCCAGCGCTCGGTGTCCAAGGCGGCCGAGCGACTGTTTGTCACCCAGCCCGCCGTGTCGATGCAGATCCGCCAGCTCGAAGACGCCTTTGGCCTGCCACTGATCGAGCCACTGGGCCGCAACATCCAGCTGACCCACGCGGGTGAGGCCTTTTTGACGCATGCCATTGCCGCCATGGGCCAGCTCAAAGACCTGGAAGCGCTGATGGCCGAGCATGTGGGAACGAAAAAAGGCCATATCGACCTGGCCGTGGTGAGCACCGCCAAATACTTCATTCCGATGCTGCTGGTTCGCTTTGGCAAGCTGCTTCCGGGCATCGACATTCACCTGAGCATTGACAACCGGGAAAACATTCTGGGCATGATGGCGCGCAACGAAGCCGACCTGGTGGTGATGGGCCGCGCGCCCGACAACATGGACTGCGAGGCCACGCCGTTTGCCACCAACCCGCTGGCCATCGTGGCCGCGCCCAATCACGCGCTGGTGCGGCGCAAGCAGCTGCCGTTTTCAGTGCTGGGCGAATACGGCTTTGTGGTGCGCGAACCAGGCTCAGGCACGCGCGCCGCCATGGAGCGGCTGTTTGCCGAGCATCAAACGGCGCTGAAGGTGGTGATGGAAATGCCCAGCAACGAAACCATCAAGCAAGCCGTGATGGCCGGCATGGGGCTGAGTTTTCTGTCGCTGCGCACCCTGCGCCACGAGTTGGCCAGCGGCCATATCGCGCTGCTGGACATTGAAGGCATGCCGCTGCTGGGCAACTGGTACATCACCCATCTGAGCCACAAAAAACTCTCACCCGCCGCCCGGGCCTTCAAGGAATTCTTGATTGAGCAAGGCGGCGCGCTGATGGATTCGTGGAGCTAGGAGTCCGACGGGCTCCTAGCGTGGCGTGGCACGCTATCTGGAGCATGAAACCGCTTCTTTTTCAGTCAATGCCATTCCACAACGCTACCGATCAGCGTCACCAGCCCGATGCCTATCGCCCGCCAGGCAATCTGCGCGGCGGTTTCCTTCGCCGTCACACGCGTTTGCAGTTGCGGAATGAGGTCGGCCAGGGCAACGTAGACAAAGCTGCTGGAGGCCATGATCAGAAAGATCGCCCATGCGGTGAGGCCTTTGATACCAAGTCAATACCCGATTCAGGCGACCCCGTGGGCCTTGAACCACTCCAGCGCGCGCTTGAAGCCGTCTTCTGCGGCTTCCTTGCGGTAGCTGGGCCGGTAGTCGGCGTGAAAAGCGTGGGGAGCGTCGGGGTAAAGCACAAACTCCGAGGCCCTGGCGGCGGCGTTGCCATTTTTACCCGCGTGCGCCAACGCGTCTTTCATATCGTTGATAGTCGTGACCGGAATGCCGCCGTCCTGCCCGCCGTACAGCCCCAGCACCGGTGCCTTGAGACTGGCCGCCAACTCCAGCGGATGCTTGGGGGTCAGCGCTGACGGGGTGCCGACCAGGCGGCCATACCAGGCCACGCCCGCCTTGACGTTTTTGCTGTGCTCGGCATACAGCCAGGTGATGCGGCCACCCCAGCAAAAGCCGGTAATGCCGACTTTTCGGGTGTTGCCGCCATTGGCACCCGCCCACTTCACGGCGCCGTCCAGGTCGGCCATGACTTGCGCATCGGGCACCTTGGAGACCACTTCAGACATGAGCCTGGCCATTTCGCCGTAGCTGCCGGGGTCGCCCTGGCGCGCATACAACTCAGGCGCGATGGCCAGGTAGCCGGCCCTGGCAAAGCGGCGGGCGATGTCGGCAATGTATTCGTGCACGCCAAAAATTTCCTGGATCACCAGAATCACCGGCAGGTTGGTTTTTCCGGCAGGGGCGGCGTAAAACGCAGGCACCTTGAAGCCATCATTGACTTCAAACGTGATCTCGCCGGTTTTGAGGCCGTCTGCCGGGGTTTTGATGGCGCTCTGCGCCATGATGGGCAGGGCGGCTGCGGCGTAACCCACACCCAGCGCGGCTTTCAGGGCCGTGCGGCGGCTGGCACCAGCTTCGGTACCTTGGCCGGGCAGCAAGGCGTTAAAGTCGTTTGTCTGGTCGTTGTTCAGCATGGTGATTTCCTCATACGAGCGGTTGAAGGGGGTTGAAGCAAACAGCCGGAGTCTATGCGGTCATGGAAGTTCTTGTTCGCGCTTCAGAGCGCCTCGTTCAAACCGTGCTTGTGCGCGTAGGCGTAGAGATCCAGGCGGTTGGCCAAGCCCAGCTTGCTGTAAATCGAGGTCAGGTGGTTGCGCAGCGTGTGCTCGCTGATGTTCAGTCGCTCGGCAAACACCTTGCCAGGGGCTGCGGCATCGCTGGCCATGGCGGAAATGGTCTGACGCTCGCGAACCGTCAGCATGGCGATTTTCTGCTTCTCCGGATCCTTGGCATGGGCGGCCTTTTGCCGGGTCAACTCCATGAAGATGCGGCTGGTGGCGCTGCGGTCAATCCAGAGTTCACCCTCGTGCACCTTCTCGATCGCCTTGAGCAGGATGGCAGGCGACTCGCTCTTGTGCACCACGCCAAACGCCCCAGCCAGCACCACGCTGTCGTGCAAGGCCGCGTCGCGCGAGCCGCTCACCACCAGGACCTTGGCGCGCGTCCGCGCGTGCAGGACCACCAGCGAGCCGGTGCCATCCTCGCCGTCCAGGTCCAGCACCACCACGTCCGGCGGCGCCTGCCGCTCCAGCAGCAGCAGGCTTTCGGCCACCGAGGCCGCCACGCCCGCCAGTTCCAGCCGGGGATGCGCCGTCTGCACCAGCCGCTCCAGTCCCCACGCCGTCAGGGGCAAGGCCACCAGGTGCACCTGGATGGGATGGGCGTGGACGTTCAGCATGGGCAAGAGATGACGATTTGGCAACCCTGGAAACGGCAAAAGGAAATAACCGCCCCATCATAGCCATGAGTTTCAAAATGTAAACAAGACATCGTTGCATTTCGTCCACGCGCCTCCCGGGATATTTGTCCTGGAAATCACTGGCAACCTTCATGACAAGCGTCTGAAAAAAAAGAGAGAAGCCTCCCATGCTGCGAACATGCGGCGTGCGCACACTGATGCCATGGTCAAAGAGCACCGCATCGAACCCCGTGAGCGCATTGCCCTGCCGTTGAATCTCGGCAATGGGGGCCAAGGCATGACCCGCGACATCAGCGCGTCCGGCCTGTTTTTCGAGACGGATCGCGAGCAGCGGCTGGGCGGCTTGATCGATTTCGAAATCGAGTTTGACCGGATCGGCGGGCTCATGAAGTTCAAGGCACAAGGCGAGATCGTCCGCATTGAGGAAAGGGCCGACAAGTCCGGCGCGGCGCTCAAGTTCCTGGTCACGCGGCTGGAGCCGGTGGAGTGAAGGTTTCGGGAGGCGGGTTGCCGGAAGGCGGCTCTTTTTGATGGTTTTTTAAGGAGAAATAAAATGAGCTTTGAATTTGACGCATTAACCGACGTGGGTGGCGACGGTTCTTACCAGGGTCAACTCGCTTCCAGCTACACCAATGCGCTGATCGCATATCTGCAGACCGAGGAAGGCGCTGATTACGTCGCCTTTCTGGCGTGGGACAATGGCTATGGCATGTCGGTAGCCGAAGCGCTGGCCCTCAAGGCTGTCCTCAGGACCGGTGATTTCGGTGATTTCGATCTTTCCGGTCTGTTCGGCGCAGCGCAGAGCAAGACCGGTGAGGTGGTGGATGGAGAAAACATCACCGATCCGGTGCCCATGCTCACCTGGGGCGAATTTTCCATTGATCTCTCCGCCATGCTGGGCGGACTGGAGACGGATAGTTGGGACACCGTGACCACGAAAAGCACGATTACCCACACCCGCGAGTTCTACAGTGAGAGCGAGGAGCCCGCCGGGTATTTCGATAACTGGGACAATCAACCTCAGCTTGAGCAGCATTTCACGACCGAAACCATTACCATTACCAAGCCCCAAGGGGCAGATGGCTTCAACCAAGACGGGTCCTTCACCCTGCTTGGGCAAGACTGGGGAGATTTCGAAATCACTGTATCGGGAATTGGAGACTACGACCGCAATACTGAAGGTTTCACTGTTAGCGGCGACGCGGATGCGTCTTATCTTGGATCAACTTCATCCGGAGCAAATAACGAGGCCACAAATACCACAGTCGCCTCGTTTGATGGTGTCTTTGATGACGCCGACATCGACTCCGACGGGATCCCCGATTGGGCTGAGGATGGCACATTCGACTACAACGTCGCGATTACTGACCCGACTGCATCGGGCGCCACAGTGACTCTCACTTTCGAGTACAGCTACTGGATATAAATATAAGTCGGACATTGCATAACCGAAAGGGGGGGCTTCAAAGCCCCTTTTTCATGTGCGCGTTGCCACATTTAAAATGTGGATCGCATAGATTTGTAAAACCCAATGCGACCAGGTGCCTGCCCAGCGGTTACCATTTGGAATCACCATATTCATTCTTTTTCATGAAATCACGGCCGGGCAACACGTCTCCAAGTCCTTTAAGCGCAGCAATGCACGACTTGCGCGGTCTTTTTCTGGGCGCGGGCGCGTTCAGCATTGCGATCAATGTGCTGATGCTGACCCCGGCCTTGTACATGCTGCAGGTGTACGACCGGGTGCTGGCCAGCCGCAATACCACCACGCTGCTGATGCTCACGCTCATCATGCTGGGCCTGTTTGCGCTGGAGGCTTTGCTGGAGTCGGTGCGCGCCAGGGCAATGATCCGCGGCAGCGCTGCGCTCGACCTGCGGCTGGGGCCGCACGTGTTCAACGCGGCCCTTCAGCACACCCTGCTCGGGCGCGGTGGCAATGCCGGGCAGGCGGCTGGGCGATCTCGGCCATATTCGGCAGTTCCTGACCGGCAAGGGCCTGTTTGCGTTTTTTGACGCGCCCTGGACGCCGGTATTTCTGTTGGTGATTTTTTTACTCAGCCCCTGGCTCGGGTTGTTTGCGCTGCTGGCCGCGTTGCTGCTGCTGGTGCTGGCCTGGATCAACGAGCGCGCCACCGCCACCCCGTTGGGCGAGGCCAACAAGGAGGCGCAGACGGCCAGCCACTTTGCCAGCAGCAACCTGCGCAACGCCGAGGTGATCGAGGCCATGGGCATGCTGGGTGCGCTGCGCCAGCGCTGGCTGCAGCGCCAGAGCCGCATGCTGGTGCAGCAGGCGCTGGCCAGCGACCGCGCCGCCACGGTGGGTGCCTATACCAAGTTCCTGCGCATGGCTTTTCAGTCCGGCGTGCTGGGGCTGGGCGCGCTGCTGGGTGATCGACAACCAGCTGACTCCCGGCGGCATGATCGCCGCGTCGATCCTGCTGGGGCGGGCGCTGGCGCCGGTGGACGCCGCCATTGGCCATTGGCGAGGCCTGGTGTCGGCGCGCGGCGCCTACGAAAGACTAAACAAACTGCTGCAGACGCACCCGAGCGCGCCCGAGCGCACCGCGCTGCCGCGCCCGCAAGGTTTCATCCTGGCCGAAAACCTGGTGGTGGCGCCGCCGGGCGTGCGCCAGCCGGTGCTCAAGGGCATCAAGTTTGGCGCCTCGCCGGGCATGCTGGTGGCGGTGATCGGGCCCAGCGCGTCGGGCAAATCGACACTGGCGCGGGCGCTGGTGGGCGTCTGGCCGCCTTTGAGTGGCACGGTGCGGCTCGACGGTGCCGAGGTGCACCAGTGGGACAAGGCTGAACTGGGGCCATGGATTGGTTACCTGCCGCAGGATGTGGAGCTGTTCGAGGGCACGGTGGCCGAAAACATTGCCCGCTTTGGTGCGCCCGAGGACGACAAGATTGTGCAGGCGGCGCAGCGCGCCGGCGTGCACGAGATGATTTTGCGGCTGCCGCAGGCTTACGAGACGCCGATAGGCGAGGGCGGCACCGCGCTGTCGGGCGGCCAGCGCCAGCGCATTGGCCTGGCGCGCGCCATGTATGGCAGCCCGGCGCTGATCGTGCTCGACGAGCCCAACGCCAACCTGGACGAGGCCGGTGATGCCGCGCTGGTGGAGGCGCTGCGCGAGATGAAGCGCGAGAACTGCACCGTGTTTGTCATGACGCACCGGCTGAACGTGCTGAGCGTGGTGGACGCGGTGCTGGTGCTGGCCAACGGCAGCATCCAGACCTACGGCCCGCGCGACGCGGTGCTGAAATCGCTGCCGCAGCGCCCGCAGCCGGCCCCGCCCGAACCTGAGAAGTCGTTGACGCAGGAGGAAACCTAATGAGCATCGACCAGACCCCCATGGTGCTGCCCACCCGCGCGGTGAGATCGGCAGCCGAACCGGCCACGCTCGATCTGCCGCTGAGCGGGCCGCTGCAACTGCCCGATACCGACTACGCTGCCGTGCTGCGCCGGGGTCTGTGGCTACTGGCCGCAGGCTTCGGCGGCTTCCTGGCCTGGGCCCTGCTGGCCCCGCTGGACGAGGGCATACCCGCGCCCGGCGTGGTGACGGCAGAGTCGAGCCGCAAGCGCATCGAGCACCTCAACGGCGGGCTGGTGGAACAAATCCTGGTGCGCGAGGGGCAGCGGGTGAAGGAAGGCGACGAGTTGGTGGTGTTGAACGAAGTGCAGTCCAAGTCGGCGCTGAACGCCACCCAGACCCAGTGGTATACGGCGATGGCCACCCTGGCTCGCTTGCGCGCCGAGCGTGAAGGCGCCACCGCCATCGGTTTTCCGCAGGAGCTGCAGGCGGCCAGCCGCGACCCCGAAATGGCGGCGCTGATGCGCGCGCAAGAAGGCCTGTTCCGCTCGCGCCGCACCGCGCTGGGAGGCGAGTTGCGCATCATCCGCGAGTCGGTGCGCGGGCTGGAGCTGCAACTGGCCAGCCTGGCCCAGCTCAAGGTCGGTCGCGAAACGCAGATCGCGCTGTTCAATGAGCAACTCGCGGCATTTCGCAACCTGCGCAACGAGGGTTTCGTCTCGCGCAACAACCTGCTGGAGCTGGAGCGCCAACTGGCCGAGGTGCAGAGCAGGCAGAGCGAAGATTTGTCCAATATCGCGGGCATCAACGCGCGGCTGGCCGAGTTCCGCATGCGTGCCGCGCAGCGTGAAATCGAATACCGAAGCGAAGTGGAGACCCAGTTGAGCGATGTGCAGCGCGAATACGCCACCCTGGGCGAGCGGCTGACAGCGCAGCGCGACATGTTCGCACGCCTGGTGCTGCGCGCGCCCGTGGCCGGCACCGTGATGGACCTGGCGGTGCACACCGTGGGCGGCGTGGTCAAGCCCGGCGACCGGCTGATGGACATCGTGCCCGAGGGCGACACGCTGGTGGTGGAGGCCAGGATCGCGCCGCAGTATATCGACCGGGTCTACCCCGGCCTGCCCGCCGATGTGCACTTCGACGCTTATTCCAGCAGTGCCACCTGGCCTGTGATTACCGGCCAGGTGGCGGTGGTGTCGGGCGACGGCTCATCGACGCCCGCACCGGCGCGCCGTACTACACCATGCGCGTGACCGTGCCGCCGCAAGAGGTGCGCAAACTGGGCAAGCTGCAACTGCAGCCCGGCATGCAGCCCACCGTGATGGTCAAGACCGGCGAACGCTCGCTGATGGTCTACCTCATGCGCCCGCTGCTGCGCCGTTTCACGTCGGCGCTGAGCGAGCATTGAAAATCGCCCCATGCGGATGGGGCCGATCAGTGCCGAGCGGCGAAGCGGGTCATGCCGGGCAAAAAGCAAGCTCACTGATGGCTATTTTGCTATACTGCCAGATAGCAAGAAAGTAATACCATGCTACAAACCTCCAAACTCACCACCAAGTTTCAAACCACCATACCCACCCGCGTGCGCAAGGTGTTGCAACTCAAAGCGGGCGACATGGTGGGGTTTGAGATCGACGGGAACGAAGTCAAACTGCGCAGGGCTACCCCGCTGGACCTGGCCTTCATGCAGGCGCTGGAGGGCACCCTGTCGGAATGGTCCAGCCAGGCAGACGACCGGGCATTCAAGGACTTGTGATGGCGGTCTTGAACCTTCAAGCTTTTGATGTCGTCGTGGTGCCTTTCCCGTTCACTGATCGCGACGCTACCAAACGCCGCCCGGCGCTGGTGCTGACCAGCAGCTCGTTCAATCAAAAGGCCGAGCACAGCGTCCTGGCCATGATTACCAGCGCAGAACAGTCGAGCTGGCCCGGTGACCACTCTATCAAAGACCTGGAAACCGCTGGCTTGCCCACAGACTGCGTGGTACGGCTCAAACTTTTCACGCTCGACCACCGTTTGGTCATCCGCAAGGCCGGCGTGCTCGGTGCGGCAGACCAGAAGAAGCTCCGCATGGCCTGGACGGGATTACTGGTCATTTAACCTAGGTTTAACGACCTGCGCGTGCCTCAGTGCGCTTTTTCCCAATTGGGCCCAAAACCGATCTCGGCCAGCAGCGGCACCCTGAGGTCGGCCACGCCGGCCATCAGGCGCGGAATCTCATGCCTGACCCATTCGGCTTCCGTCTCGGGCACTTCAAAAACCAGTTCATCGTGCACCTGCATGATCATGCGGGTCGCCCGTTGCTCCTCGTCGAGCACCTGCTGCACCTTGTTCATGCTGAGCTTGATGAGGTCGGCCGCCGTGCCCTGCATGGGCGCGTTGATGGCGGCGCGTTCGGCGCCGCCGCGGCGCGGGCCGTTGGGTGAGTTGATCTCGGGCAGGTAAAGGCGCCTGCCAAAAACAGTTTCCACGTAGCCCTGGTTTTTGGCCAGCTGCCGGGTGGCATCCATGTAGTGTTTGACGCCCGGATAGCGCTGGAAATACTTGTCGATGTAGGCGGCCGCGGCCTTGGTTTCAATGCCCAGATTGCGCGCCAGGCCAAAGCTGCTCATGCCGTAGATCAGGCCAAAATTGATGACCTTGGCGTAACGGCGCTGCTCGCTGCTGACCTGATCGGCCGCAACGCCAAACACCTCGGCGGCGGTGGCTCGGTGCACGTCCAGGCCTTCGGTGAAGGCGCGCAGCAAGGCCTCGTCTTCACTGAGGTGGGCCATGATGCGCAGCTCGATCTGCGAGTAATCGGCGCTCGCGATGACGCAGCCCGGCGCGGCCACAAAAGCCTCGCGCACGCGCCGGCCCTCGGCGGTCTTGACCGGAATGTTCTGCAGGTTGGGATCGTTGCTCGACAGGCGGCCGGTAATGGCGATGGCCTGCGCGTAATGCGTGTGCACCCGACCTGTCCTGGGGTGCGCGAGCTGGGCCAGCTTGTCGGTGTAAGTGCCCTTGAGTTTTGACAGGCCGCGATGCTCCAGGATTCTGGCGGGCAGCGGGTAGTCCTCGGCCAGCTTTTCGAGCACTTCTTCGTCCGTGGAAGGCGCGCCGCTCGGGGTTTTCTTGACGATGGGCAGGCCAAGTTTACTGAAGAAAATTTCGCCGATCTGCTTGGGACTGCCCAGGTTGAAAACCTGGCCCGCCAGTTCATGCGCCTCCTTCTCCAGTTGCAAAATGCGCGCGCCGAGCTCGCCGCTTTGCCTGGCCAGCGTGGGGCCGTCAATCAGCACGCCGTTGCGCTCTATGCGGTACAGGGTCTCGCTGCTGTGCATTTCC
>MERZ01000034.1 GCA_001770785.1 Burkholderiales bacterium RIFCSPHIGHO2_12_FULL_61_11 | reverse complement strand
CGCGCCGCTGCTGCGCCAGGCTTCCTCCGGCATGGCGCCGGATTTTTCGGCCGCGCTGGCGGCCCTGCTGGCCCGCGTCCAGCCCGACGTGGTGCTGGTGATGGGGCGTCTGGCGGCGCAGGCCGTGCTGCGCTCCACCGAGCCCCTCGGCAAACTCAGGGGCCAGCTGCATCGCCTGCAGGGCGTGAACACCGTCGCGACCTACGACGCCCATTACCTGCTGCAGCGCCCGGCCGACAAAGCCAGGGCCTGGGACGATTTGTGCCTGGCCCTGAGTCTGACACCACGCCCGGCCTGAAGTGCGGTCCGCCGCTTCTTACAATCGGCGCATGACTTTCCTCGACATGCTGGCCGCCGCAGAGCGCCTAAACCATTCCCTGCTGTGCGTGGGCCTGGACCCGGAGCCCGCCAAATTCCCCGGCAAGCTGCAAGGCGACGCCAGCAAAATTTATGATTTTTGCGCCGCCATGGTCGATGCCACTGCCGATCTGGTGCTGGCCTTCAAGCCGCAAATTGCCTACTTCGCCGCGCACCGCGCCGAGGATCAGCTCGAACGCCTGATCGCGCACCTGCGCCGCGCCGCGCCGCAAGTGCCCATCATTCTGGATGCCAAACGTGGCGACATCGGCAGCACCGCCGAGCAGTATGCGATTGAGGCGTTTGAGCGCTACGGAGCGGACGCGGTCACGCTGTCGCCCTTCATGGGGTTTGATTCCATCACGCCCTACCTCAAGTACCACGGCAAGGGCGCTTTCTTGCTGTGCCGCACGTCCAATCCCGGCGGCGATGATTTGCAGAACCAGCGCCTCGCCTCGGTTGAAGGCCAGCCGCTGCTGTACGAACACATCGCCCGACTCGCGCAAGGCCCGTGGAATCTCAACGGCCAGCTCGGGCTGGTGGTGGGGGCCACCTATCCGGCCGAGATCGAGCGCGTGCGTGCGGTGGCCCCCACGCTGCCGCTGCTGATTCCCGGCGTCGGCGCGCAGGGCGGCGACGCACTGGCCACGGTGAAAGCTGGCTGGCGCCAGGACGCGCCCATCATCGTCAATTCATCGCGCGCCATTCTTTACGCTTCGTCGGGCGATGACTTTACCGAGGCGGCACGCCGCGAAGCCATCAGGACGCGGGATGTGCTGCAGGCGGCGCGCGCCTGAGTGACCACTGACGCGGGCCCCGCTCTCAGCGCCGCCTGGCCAGCCCCAGCATCACGCAGCCCAGAGCGGCAGCCACCAGCGGCGCGGCCGCGCTGTCGCGCGGCGCAGTGAGGGACAGCATGGCGGGGATAAAGAGCGTCATCAAGGAGGGCGTCATAAAGGGCGGCATCGTCGCAGTTTTGGAGTAGCAGGCGGGTACGCAGAGTACGCCGATGATTTCCCGCCGGCGCGAAAAGGCGACGGCGATGTGCGGATATCACATTGTGCCGGGCGCGAATCTGCTAACCTTTAACGATTCGTTTATTTTTTGAAAGGTTCACCATGTCCCAAGAGAGTCAAGCTGGCATCGACCCGCAGCAACAATTGGTCGGTGATATCCAAGCCGTGATCTCCGATGCGGAAGAGGTGCTGTCAGCCACGGCAGACCAGGCCGGCGAAAAGATCGCCAACCTGCGCGCTCGCGTCCAGGGCCGCCTGCGCGACGCCAAAGTGCGCCTGAGCGAGGCCCAAGCCCAGCTCGTCGAAAAGACCAAGGGCGTCGCTGAGTGCACCGACGCTTGTGTTCGCGAGTCACCCTGGACGGCCGTCGGTATTGCCGCCGGTGTGGGCTTGCTGCTGGGTTTGGTCCTTGCTCGCCGCTAGGCGGCTGGTCCGGACCGGGTTCCGGACGGGCTAGACGCCCATGGCGAATGCCACTGGCGGCGGCCCCATGGGCGCGCTGAAAAACATTGCGGCCACGCTGCTGGCCATGGTGCAAACGCGGCTGGACTTGCTGGCCAATGAAATGCAGTTCCAGAAGCACCATGCCCTGCAGCAGCTTGGCTTCGGGCTGGCGCTGTTGTTCTGCCTCGGTATGGCCCTGCTGCTGGCCGTCGCCCTGGCCGTGCTGTTGTGGTGGGAGCAGCGCATTTTGGTGCTCGGGCTATTCGCTGTTCTTTTTCTGGGTCTGGCCGGCTATTTTTATGCGGCGCTGCGTCGCAGCCGTGCGGCGTCGGCGCCGCTGTTTGCTGCCAGCCTGGCCGAGCTGCAGGAAGATATTCGGCGGCTCAAGGAAGCCTCGGGCCATGAACAAGAGCCTGGCTGAATTGCTCCGGCAGCGCGAGCGCCTGCTCGAGCGCATCGCCAGCCAGCGCTCCACGCTGGCCCGGCAGCTGGTGCCCCTGCAAGATGCATCGGATTCCATCGATCGCATTTATGGCTTG
>MERZ01000033.1:3961-5830 GCA_001770785.1 Burkholderiales bacterium RIFCSPHIGHO2_12_FULL_61_11 | reverse complement strand
TGCTGGACCCGAGCCGGGACGGCGCGACGGTGGTGTGCCCCAACCCTTTTTATCAAATCTACGAAGGCGCGGCGCTGCTCGGCGGCGCGCGAGCCTGGTTTGCCCCCAGCGACCCGGCACGCAATTTTGCGGTGGATTGGGCCGGAGTACCTGAGTCCGTGTGGGCCAAAACCCAACTGCTGTTTGCCTGCTCACCGGGCAACCCGACGGGCGCGGTGATGTCGCTCGGCGAATGGGAACTGCTGTTCAAGCTCAGCGACCAGTACGGCTTTGTCATTGCTTCCGATGAATGCTATAGCGAGATTTATTTCCGCGACGAAGCCCCGCTGGGCGCTCTGCAGGCCGCGGCGCAGTTGGGCCGGACCGACTTCAAAAATCTGATTTCGCTGACCAGCCTGTCCAAGCGCAGCAGTGTGCCTGGCCTGCGCAGCGGTTTTGTCGCCGGCGATGCGGCCCTGATCAAGCCATTCTTGCTCTACCGCACCTACCATGGCAGCGCCATGAGCCCCATCGTGCAAGCGGCCAGCATCGCGGCTTGGGGCGACGAGCAGCATGTGGTGGACAACCGCGCCCTGTACCGCGAAAAATTTGCCAAAGTCACGCCGTTGCTGACGCCGGTGATGGACGTGGCCCTGCCCGACGCGGCATTCTATTTGTGGGCGGGAGTTCCCGAAGTCTTCAAGGGCTCGGACACCGCGTTTTCGCGTGAGTTGCTCGCTCTTTACAATGTGGTGGTTTTGCCGGGCAGTTTCCTCGCGCGCGATGCCCAAGGCCACAATCCGGGGGCCGGCAGAGTGCGCATGGCGCTGGTCGCTGAAACCGCTGAATGCGTGGAAGCGGCGCAGCGCATCGTTCATTTCATTCAATCCAAAGTTCACTGAAAACCCATCACATGACTCAAGACACGCTCCAAAGCACCATCGACGCAGCCTGGGAAAACCGCGCCAATCTGTCGCTTTCCTCGGCGCCCAAAGATATCCTGGAGGCGGTGGAGCACACTATTGACCAACTCAACAGCGGCAAGTTGCGCGTGGCCACTCGCCAGGGCGTGGGCCAGTGGACCACGCATCAGTGGATCAAGAAAGCCGTGCTGCTGAGCTTTCGCCTCAAGGACAACGAGCTCATGCGTGCTGGCGAATTGGGATTTTTCGACAAAGTCCCGACCAAATTCGCCGACATGAGCGAAGCTGAAATGCGCGCCACTGGCGTGCGCGTGGTGCCGCCTGCCGTGGCGCGTCGCGGCAGCTTCATCGCCAGGGGCGCGATTTTGATGCCCAGCTTTGTCAACATCGGCGCCTACGTGGACGAAGGCACGATGGTGGACACCTGGGCCGCCGTGGGCTCGTGCGCCCAAATCGGCAAGAACGTGCACCTGTCGGGCGGCGTGGGCATTGGCGGCGTGCTCGAACCGATGCAGGCCAACCCCACCATCATTGAAGACAACTGCTTTATCGGCGCGCGTTCCGAAGTGGTGGAAGGCGTGATCGTCGAAGAAAACTCGGTGCTCTCCATGGGCGTGTACATCGGACAGAGCACGCCGATTTACGACCGCGAAACGGACACCGTGACCTACGGCCGAATTCCGGCTGGCTCCGTCGTGGTTTCGGGTAACTTGCCCAAGGCCAACGGCAAATACAGCCTCTATTGCGCGGTGATCGTCAAGCGGGTGGACGCCAAGACACGCGCCACCACCAGCCTGAATGATTTGCTGCGTGACTAGAAAATAATATGGCCCCCACGCTTGTCACTTCGTGTACTGCGCTGCCCCCCGAGGGGGCTTGCCTTGCTTGGGGCGGCCCTGCGCTGCGGCCGCTGGCCCCCACGCTTGTCGCTTCGCGTACTGCGCTGCCCCCCGAGGGGGCTGGCCTT
>MERZ01000033.1:0-3909 GCA_001770785.1 Burkholderiales bacterium RIFCSPHIGHO2_12_FULL_61_11 | reverse complement strand
TCATGCGCTGACCGGAAGCAACCGAATTTCCATTTGGAAGGCTGAACCATGAGCACGATGCAAAGAATTCTGCGTTTGATGGCTGACAGGAAGGCATCGGATGTTTACCTGTCAGCCAACTCGCCCGCCCTGATCAAGATCAATGGCCAGTCCATTCCCATCAACGCCCAGATTCTGCCGCCAGAAGCCCCGCGCAACCTGCTGTCCGAAGTGCTGCCACCCAAGCGGATTGAAGAGCTCGAAGAGCTCGGTGAGCTCAACATGGCTTTGGCCGTTGCCGACGTGGGCAACTTTCGCATCAGCGGCTTTCGGCAGCGCAACACCTATGCCGCGGTGATTCGCTACATTCCCAACGAGATTCCACCCCTTGGCAGCCTGAACCTGCCGCCCATCCTTGCCGAGCTGGTCATGGAAAAGCGCGGCCTGCTGCTGATGGTGGGCGCCACCGGCGCTGGCAAGAGCACCACGCTGGCCGCCATGATTGATCGCCGCAATGAAACCACGATGGGCCACATCCTTACCATCGAAGACCCGATTGAGTATTTGTTCACCAACAAGAAATCGGTGGTCAACCAGCGCGAGGTGGGAAGCGACACCCAGTCGCTGCAGGTGGCGCTGAAAAACGCCTTGCGCCAGGCGCCCGACGTGATCATGATTGGCGAGATCCGCGACCGCGAAACCATGTCGGCCGCCATCGCTTATGCGCAGTCGGGCCATTTATGTCTGGCCACCATGCATGCCAACAACAGCTACCAGGCGCTGAACCGCATCCTCAGCTTTTACCCGGTGGAAGTGCGGCTCACCATGCTGGGCGACCTGGCCGCGGCCCTCAAGGCCATTGTGTCGCAGCGCTTGCTGCGCACACAGGGCGGCAGCCGCACCCCGGCGGTGGAAGTCATGCTCAACACCAAGCTGGTGTCCGAACTGATTGAAAAAGGCGATTTCTCGGGCGTCAAGGAAGCCATGGAAAAATCCATCGCCGAAGGCTCGCAAACGTTTGAGCAGGACATTGCCAGGCTGATCGTGCAAGGCACGGTAACCCGCAAGGAAGGAATTACTTATGCCGACTCGCCCACCAACCTCATGTGGCGGCTTGAAAACGACTTTGCGATTGCCAAGGCCAAGGTGCAGGAGCCCGAAGTAGAGTCGGATGACGAGCCGTCCTTCACGGAAATCACGCTGGATGTGAGGCGCTGAAAGAGATGGCCCCCACGCTTTTCACTTTGGCCCGACTCCGCGGCAACTGAAGCACTATGTCCCAAACCCTCCACCTTGCTGAACAGCTCATTTCATGCGCCTCCGTGACTCCCGACGATGCGGGCTGCCAGGCCATTCTGGTGGCGCGGCTGGCCCCGCTGGGCTTCACCTGCGAAACCATCGTCAGCGGTCCTGACAACTTTCGTGTCACCAATCTATGGGCAAAATTTAAGGGTGTTAGCCCTGTAACCCAATCAGAAAAGGCGCAAGCAGCTATCAACTCAATAGCGGATTTGGCATCTGGAAAAGCCGGTATCAAAACCCTGGTCTTTGCCGGTCACACCGACGTGGTGCCCGCCGGTCCGCTGGAGCAATGGCACAGCCACCCGTTCACGCCCAGCCGCCGGGACGGCATGCTGTATGGGCGCGGCGCCGCCGACATGAAAACCTCCATCGCCGCCATGGTCGTGGCGGTCGAGGAGTTTTTGACGGTCCATCCCCAACCCGCGCTGTCGATTGCCTTCCTGATCACCAGCGACGAGGAAGGCCCGGCGCTCGATGGCACAGCCGCGGTCTGCGCGCAGCTCAAAGCACGTGGCGAAGTGCTGGACTACTGCATCGTGGGCGAACCCACCTCGGTTGACCAGCTGGGTGACGTGATCAAGAACGGCCGCCGCGGCACCCTGAGCGGCAAGCTCACCATCAAGGGCGTGCAAGGCCATATCGCCTATCCGCACCTGGCCAAAAACCCGATTCACCTGTTTGCACCCGCCCTGGCAGAGCTGGTGCTGACCCAATGGGACCAGGGCAATGAATTCTTTCCGGCCACCAGCTGGCAAGTGTCCAATGTGCACGGCGGCGCCGGCGCGTCCAATGTCATACCGGGTGAGCTGGTCGTTGACTTCAATTTCCGGTTTTGCACGGAATCAACGCCCGAAAACCTGCAGCAGCGCCTGCAGGCCGTGTTGAGCCGGCACCAGCTGGAGTACGACTTGAAGTGGACTCTGGGCGGCCTGCCCTTTTTAACCACGCCCGGCGAGCTGGTTGGCGCAATACGCAGCGCCATCCGGGCCGAAACCGGCCTCGCTACCGAGTTGTCCACCACCGGAGGCACCAGCGACGGCCGCTTCATCGCCAAAATCTGCCCTCAGGTCATCGAATTTGGCCCCCTCAACGCGTCCATCCACAAGATCGACGAATGTATCGCGGTGGCATCGCTTGAGCCCCTCAAGAACATTTACCGGGGCGTGCTGGAGCGCCTGGCGGGCCCTGATGACGCGTCAGCTTTGCCACCGGCGTCAGCATCATGACGGCGGTGACAGTGCTGGCGCTGATCGAGCAGATGGCGGCCCGGCTGGAAGCGGCGGGATTGACCTTTTCGGACGGCTTTGGCCAAGGCACCACCAACGCTTTCGACGAAGCCGCCTGGCTGGTGCTGTGGCAGCTGGGCCTGCCGCTCGATGACCTCGATTCAGTCGCCCATCAACCCGTCGCCCAGGCAGATCAAGCACAGGTCGCCCGGCTTTTGGAAGCGCGCATCAGCACCCGCAAACCGGCCGCCTACCTCACGAACGAAGCCTGGTTGATGGGTGTGCCCTTTTATGTCGATGAGCGCACGATCATTCCGCGCTCCCTGATTGCCGAGTTGCTCGATAACGCCAGCATTGACCCCTGGCTCGGCGAAAAGACTCGCCGTGTGCTTGATTTGTGCACCGGCAATGGCAGTCTGGCGGTGCTCGCGGCAATGGCCTACCCCGACGTGAGCGTCGATGCCGCCGACATCAGCCTTGATGCCTTGGCCGTAGCCCGCATCAATGTGGACAGGCACCTGCTGGACAGCCGCATCACCTTGATTGAATCGGATGGTTTGGCCGCTTGCCGCGGCGGCTACGACCTGATTTTGTGCAACCCGCCCTATGTCAATGCCGCCAGCATGGCTGCCCTGCCAGTCGAATTCCGGGCTGAACCCGTGCTGGCGCTGGCTGGCGGGGAAGACGGCATGGACTTCATTCGAGACCTTTTTCTAACCGCCGCCGCGCAAATGAACGAAAATGCAGTGCTGGTGCTTGAAATAGGCCACGAACGCGCCAACTTTGAACGTGCATTCCCGCACCTTGAGCCGCTCTGGTTTGAAACCAGTGCCGGCGGTGACCAAGTGATGCTGCTCACACGGGAACAGCTGGCCTGAATCGCTGCATCCCTCATCATCCGGGCGCAGCAATCAAGCGCGGCCCGAATAATTTTCATGAGTCTGTTGGTTTAAATGATTACCCTTAAAAATGTGGTGCTGCGTCGCGGCGCCAAAGTGATTCTCGACAGCGCGTCTGTCACCATCAACCCCGGCGAAAAAGTCGGCTTGGTGGGTCGCAATGGCGCGGGCAAGTCTTCGCTGTTTGCCATGCTCAACGGAACGCTGCATGAAGACGGTGGCGAGTATTCCATTCCCTCGCAATGGAAAATGGCGCAGGTCGCGCAGGACATGCCAGAAACCGAGCAAAGCGCCACCAGCTATGTGGTCGAAGGCGACGTGGTGCTGCTGGCCGCGCAGGCCGAGGTCGATGCGGCGGAAGCCAGCGGCGACGGCGACCGCATGGCCCATGCCTACATGAATCTCTACGATGCGGGCGCGCACGATGCGCAGGCGCGGGCGCAGGCCCTGATTCTCGGTCTGGGCTTCAAGGTCAGTGAGCTTGACAACCCTGTCAACAGTTT
>MERZ01000032.1 GCA_001770785.1 Burkholderiales bacterium RIFCSPHIGHO2_12_FULL_61_11 | reverse complement strand
GCTGGGTGGCGTCTGGCTGCTGCTCTGGCTGGGCGGCAGTGCCGCGCTGGCGCAGCGGCACCTCAATGAGCAGGGTTTGTTTCTGCATGATGCCCTGGCGCCGGCGGCTGCGCCAAACCCAGGCTCGGTTGCCGCGCAGGTGCTGGCCAACCGGCTCAAGCCGCCCAGTCTGCGCGGCGCGGGCGGCAGCGAATTGGTGCTGCGGGTGCCTGGTCTGCAAGCGCCGCAGCGTTTGCTGCTCGACGACCCGCAGGCCGTGCGGATCAA
This sequence comes from Burkholderiales bacterium RIFCSPHIGHO2_12_FULL_61_11, assembly GCA_001770785.1. GTDB lineage: Bacteria > Pseudomonadota > Gammaproteobacteria > Burkholderiales > Burkholderiaceae_C > Polaromonas. The sequence goes on along the minus strand of MERZ01000032.1, from coordinate 2,209 downwards.
GCCTGGCGACGCGCTGTCGCTGGAACTGGCGCGCGGTCGCTTGAGCGGCCTGTTTGTCACCGATTGGCGAGTGGTCTCGGCCGCAGCGCCTGCACCGGCCAGCGCTTCTCCCTGATAATCCAGTCATCCCAGAAACCGCAGTTGACCGCTTGCAAACTTAAGGAAAGCCGCATGCACATTGACTTTCTCCTCTTCGATCACGTTCACCTGCTGGGTGACAGCGCTCTGCGCCCGATTGCACCATGCTCAGCGCGCCATGCTGCGTTGCTCACCTTGCAGGCCGCCCCCAAGCCAGAGGCTTGTCCCCTGCGACCAGCACCGACAGTCCGCAGGGACTGTCGGTCTGCGGGTCGCAGCCTTGTGGGCAGTAGCCCACTGCGTTGTCACGCCTTGCCTGGCACACCGATCACGGCGCACTCGGGCGCATCCAACTGCCGTTTCTAGGATCATGAAACTCATCATCCTCGACCGCGATGGCACCCTCAACGAGGACCGCGATGATTTCGTCAAATCCCCCGATGAGTGGATTCCATTGCCCGGCGCGCTGGTAGCCATTGCGCGGCTCAATCATGCGGGCTGGCATGTGGTGATTGCCTCCAACCAGTCGGGGCTGGGCCGTGGCTTGTTTGACGTGGCGTCGCTGAACGCCATTCACGCCAAGATGCACAAGCTGCTGGCCGCGGCCGGCGGCCGGATTGACGCGGTGTTTTTCTGTCCGCATAGCCCGGAAGACGGCTGCCGCTGCCGCAAGCCATTGCCCGGCCTGTTTGAACAGATCGCTGCGCGTTTTGGCGTGCAACTGTCGGACGTGCCCACGGCCGGCGACTCGCTGCGTGATGTGCAGGCGGGCGCCGCGGCGGGTTGCGAGCCGCATTTGTTGCTCGCCGGCAAGTCGGCGCAGTACCGGCGAGATCGCGACGGCGGGCAACCCGACGGCCTGCCCGCGGGCACGGTGCTGCACGCTGATTTGTTGGCGTTTGCCGATTTCATCCTCGAACGCGACGCCCGGCTGGCATTGGCTGAACAAAAAAAATGATGGCTACTCACTCCCGTTCTGTATTGGATGGAGACCATAAAAAAAACCAACCAAACCCCGGAACGACTGACATGCCCCTGATTCGATCCATCCTGCACATGGTGTGGATGACCCTTACCGTGATTCCGTGGGCGCTCGCGGTGGTGATTGCCGCGCCATTCTTGAACAGTCGCCAGATTTACGCGATGTGCGCCGGCTGGCTGCGCCTGGCGGTCAACAGCGGCACGCTGATTCTGGGCATCGAAAATCGCGTGACCGGCATGGAAAACCTGCCCACCGGCAAAACCAGTGCTGCCGTGCTGCTGGTCAAACACCAAAGCACCTGGGAAACCTTTGCCATGGTGGCGCTGATGCCGCACCCGCTGGCCTATGTGTTCAAGAAGGAACTGCTTTACGTGCCGTTTTTTGGCTGGGCCATGGCGCGCATGGACATGATCCACATCGACCGCAGCCAGCGCTCCCAGGCCTTCAGCAAGGTGGTGGCGCAGGGCAAGCGGCTGATGAGCCAGGGCACCTGGGTCATCATGTTTCCCGAGGGAACGCGGATTGACCGCGGCAAGAAAGGCGTTTACAAGTCCGGCGGCACGCGGCTGGCCATTGAGACCGGTGCGCCGGTGATCCCGATTGCCGTCACGTCGGCCAAATGCTGGCCGCGCAAAGCCTTCATCAAGACCCCGGGTATCGTGGATTTTTCAATTGGCAAGCCAATCAGCAGCGTCGGCCGCAAGCCCGATGAATTGATGCGGGAAGTCGAGGGCTGGATTGAAGCTGAAATGCACCGGCTCGATCCGGAGGCCTATGAAGCAACCGGCACCGTGGCCACAGCGCCGCAATAAATGGCCATGATGCAAAGGCTGCTTCAGTTCACGCTCGATCTCTTTGAGCCGCCGCCCGCTAACCGCGAGGGCGTGCTGATCGGCCCTGAAAAATCTCCGGAATGGATGGAAAAAATGCCTCCAGCCAAATATCGACGGGAGCAAGAAGCTGTTGAAACAGCAGCCACTCAGGCGCCCGCCAGCTTTGCAAACCCGCGCGCCACGCGCCAGGCCTGGCTCAACGATACGCTGGTGGCCTATGAATTGCGGCGCAGCAAACGCCGCAGCATCGGTTTTTCGGTGGGTGCCAGCGGGCTGGCGGTGAGCGCGCCCAAATGGGTGCCGCTGTCTGACATTG
>MERZ01000031.1:18710-20302 GCA_001770785.1 Burkholderiales bacterium RIFCSPHIGHO2_12_FULL_61_11 | reverse complement strand
CGGCGTCAATGTCATCGCCGCGGGTTTTTCGGACGGTGGTCACGATGCCCGCATCCATGAGGATTTTAGCGAATGATGCCACCTGCGACATGGCTGAACGCGTCAAGCCCGAGGCCGGAAATGGATTGAACGGAATCAAGTTGAATTTGCACGAAAGGCCCTGCGCGGCATGCGTCTGCATCAGGGCCACCAACTGACGCGCATGCTCGGGCTGGTCATTCACCCCGTCAAGCATGCAGTATTCAAACGTAATGAAGTCGCGTGGCGCCGCCGCCTGATAACGGGTGCAGGCTTCCAGCAACTCCGCAACAGGATATTTCTTGTTCAGCGGAACGAGGTAGTCTCGCAGCGCATCCTGTGGCGCATGCAGCGACACGGCAAGCGCCACGGGGCAATCCTGGGCCAGCCGGTCCATCATGGGAACGACACCGGAGGTTGACACCGTCACCCGGCGGCGGGACAAGCCATAACCGTGGTCATCCAGCATGACTCGCAAGGCGGGCACCAGCTGCGAGTAGTTCTGCAAGGGCTCGCCCATGCCCATCATGACCACGTTGGAAATTACGCGCTCGTTCCTGCCCAGATGCTGACGCAGGAAATGCTCTGCAAACCACAGCTGGGAAACGATTTCCCCCGTGGTGAGATTGCGGCTAAAACCCTGGTGCCCGGTCGAACAAAACCGGCAGCCTACAGCACAACCGGCCTGGGATGAAATACACAAGGTTCCGCGCTCCGCTTCGGGAATGAAGACGGTCTCAATGACATCACCTGCCCCGACATCAAACAACCATTTAACAGTGCCGTCAGCCGAGTCGTGACGGGACACCACCTTCAAACCCTGGATATGGGCCGAACCCGTGAGTTTTTCGCGCAAGGACTTTGCCAGATCGGTCATCTGCTCAAAATCGGTCGCACCTTTTTGATGAATCCAGCGAAAAAGCTGGGTGGCACGAAAGCGCTTTTCGCCAAGCCGCTCGCAAAAGGCGGTCAAACCCGCCAGATCGTAGTCAAGAAGGTTGGCTGTCATCGCCGCGCCCAACAGGCTTCCGGGCCGCCCCAAGCAAGCGACGACCCTGACGAAGGGGTGCAAAGCATGGGGACGAACATGGTCAGCGGGAGTAAACGTTCATGCCGGGGAAGAAAAACGCAATTTCCGCTTGGGCAGTTTCGACGGCGTCAGAGCCGTGCACGGCATTGGCATCGATGCTATCGGCGAAATCGGCGCGAATGGTGCCGGCATCGGCCTTTTTCGGGTCGGTGGCGCCCATCAGGTCGCGATTCTTCAGAACGGCGCCTTCACCCTCCAGCGCCTGAATCATCACCGGACCGGAAATCATGAACGAAACCAGATCCTTGAAGAAAGGACGCTCTTTGTGCACAGCGTAAAAAGCCTCAGCTTCCCTCTGTGACAAGTGGGCCATCCTGGCTGCGACGACCTTCAGACCCGCCGCTTCGAAACGTGCATAAATTTGACCAATCACATTTTTTGCCACTGCGTCGGGCTTGATGATGGAAAGAGTGCGTTCAATCGTCATGAATTTTCCTTAAGCTTGAGAATTTGTTGGGTTTTTAAATTATTCAAGACTTGAATA
>MERZ01000031.1:12119-18693 GCA_001770785.1 Burkholderiales bacterium RIFCSPHIGHO2_12_FULL_61_11 | reverse complement strand
CACCCCCACGGTTCCCCCCGCCATTACCACCGCCACTGCCGCCGCGTCGCTGACCGCCACCGCCCATGCCGCCTGCGTTCCCACCGCCGCCGCTGCGTCGTTGCCCCTGCTCTTGTCGCTGCCGCGTGAAGGTTTCCGCGCCGATATAGCCAAACGACGTCTTCATGGGATCAGGCTGCGCGCCGCCGCTACTTTTGTCGCTCCGGTCGCCACGCTCATCGCGTCGTTTGGGCCCTTGCGAGCCACCCCTGCCAGCCGACTGCCCATAGCGCGGGCCGGAGCCGGCGCCGCTACCCCCTCCTTGGGGGCGTCCCTTTCCGCCGCGCCGCCTGTTGCCACTGGGCGCGGAGTCCATATGGTTCATGGGCGGCTGCAGATCATTCGGCTCCTGATCATCCACTGATTGCGGCGAGACATCGGCCTGACCGATATCGGCGACCGGCGACCGGCCACGGGCGCCGCGGGAACGACCGCTTCTACGCGAATCCTGACCCCGGCGCTGCTGACCACCGCCCTCACCCGCCGGACGGGACAGGTTGCCTCCCGCGCCACGCGGATCGGCGCGGGACTCGGACTGACTCACCGCGTTGGTCAACGCCCAGATATCACGTTCGTCCAGTTCAACGAATGCGCCCCGCTTAAGCCCGCGCGGCAGCAGCATGGCGCCGTAGCGGATCCGGATAAGGCGGCTCACCGCATGACCCACCGCTTCAAACATGCGCCGGACCTCGCGGTTGCGCCCTTCAGAAATGGTGACCCGGTACCAGCAATTGGCACCCTCGCCACCGCCCGCCTCGATCGAGCGGAACTGTGCCACACCGTCGTCCAGCGTCACACCTTCAAGCAGACGTTTCTTTTCTTCATTGTTCAAGGCGCCCAGCACGCGCACGGCGTATTCACGTTCAAGCCCAAACCGCGGATGCATCAGTTTGTTGGCCAACTCGCCAGAACTCGTCAAAAGCAACAGGCCCTCGGTATTCAAATCAAGCCGTCCGACCGACTGCCATTTGCCCTGAAACAGTTTGGGCAGCCGCCGGAATACGGTTGGCCGATTTTGTGGATCGTCATGCGTTACAACCTCACCGGCGGGCTTGTGGTACGCAATAACACGGGGAGGCGGCGGTTCAATGTGCACCCGAATGGGCTTGCCATTGACCTTGACGGTATCGCCGAACTGGACCCGCTGCCCGATATGGGCGGGCTCGGCATTGACCGAAATACGCCCTTCAAGAATCAATTGCTCCATTTCCAGCCGGGAACCCAGCCCGGCTTGCGCCAATACTTTGTGCAGCTTGGGGGTTTCGGGCTGCGGCATCAGTACCCGCTTTGGCAACTCAAGCGCCACGTTGCCTTCGTCTGCATCAAACTGACCGGTCACCACGTCTTCAAACCGGATGGTGGCCGCCGCGCGGCCTGAAACGTGTCGTTCGATGCCGAGTTTCGTGGCGGAGGTCTCCTCCGGTTCGCCAATAGCCATCAAATCCGGAGCGTCATGCACATTCTGTTCGGGGGCTACGCCCTTATTTGGCTCTTGGTCAGGTGTCGCCGGAATTTCGGATGACGGGGGGTCTTGTTGATTCATGCTTTTACATTCATGCGTGAGAATTGCTGACATCCTGATCCTGCGGATCAAGTCCATCGTATTCAGAAGACTGGCCGGCATCCGGCGCTGGGTCTGCCTGGACCACTGGGGTTTTCGGATTCAGTTCCAGAACATCGGGTTCGCTTGCATCGCTGCCATCCAGCGATGCACACTGCTCCACTGGCGGCTCCCATGCGGTTTCGGCAAGACCAAACTCGATTTGTTCAAGCATGGAAACCTGGCTTGATGTGCCATCCATCACAGGAAGCTGGTCCAGCGATTCAATACCCAGGTCATCCAAAAACTGCCGGGTGGTGGCGTAAAGCGCGGGCCGGCCAACCGTTTCCCTGTGACCGATCACCTCGACCCAGCCACGATCCTCCAACTGTTTCAGAAGCAGGCTGTTGATCGTGACGCCGCGAATATCTTCCATGTCGCCTCGCGTCACGGGCTGGCGGTACACGATGATCGCCAGCGTTTCCAGCGTCGCGCGAGTATAGCGGGGAGGCTTTTCAGGATGAAGCCGATCCAGATACTCGCGCATTTGGGGTCGGCTTTGAAAGCGCCAGCCCGTCGCCACGCGAACCAGTTCCACACCGCGGCCTGACCAGTCGTTTTGCAGGTCTTCAAGCAGCAGCTTGAGGCTGTCGGCAGCCAGCACCCCGTTAAACAAGACACCCATTTCACGCAATGGCAACGGTTGCTGCGCGCAAATAAGGGCTGTTTCGAGGATGCGCTTCGCATCCGTCGTATTCATGATTGTGGTCGTTCCGAAAAAAAGCGGAAAAAAAGGCCAGGAAAAGCGCATGTCCGCGCATTGCATTCATGCACGGTCTCCTCGTTAAGGGCGCCATGTTGCGGGTAGTCGAAAACTACGAAATTTCATTGTATATCAGGCCCAAATTCACGATGGCTGCTTGAAAATCAGTGGGCGGCTGTGATCTGAACTCCATCATGGCACCCGTGACGGGATGCTCAAACGCCAGACGACATGCGTGCAATGCCTGCCGGTTCAGGCCGCCCGCAATCGAACCACCATAAAGCGCGTCAGACACCAAGGGATGGCCCAAATACGCCATGTGGACGCGGATTTGATGGGTGCGACCGGTATGCAGCTTGCACTTGACCAGACAGTGCCGCTCTGCGTTTTGCATCAGCGACACTACCGTGGAGGCCGCCTTGCCGGAATTTTTCTCGAGATCGACCACCGCCATGCGCAGGCGATTGCGGGGATCACGACCGATCGGCGCATCCACCTGGCGGGTTCGTGCGCCCTGCCATGTGCCATGGGCCAGTGCGATATATTCCCTGTGCACGTTTCTGGTTGCGATCAGGTCGACCAGCTGGTCCATCACCTTTCGCTGTCGAGCCACCACCATCAGCCCGCTGGTGTCCTTGTCAAGTCGGTGCACGATACCGGCTCGCGGCAAAAAAGAGGCCTGAGGGTCATACGCCAACAATCCGTTGAGCAATGTACCGCTCCAGTTACCTGGCGCAGGATGCACAACCAGCCCGGCAGGCTTGTGAATCACCATCAAATGCGGGTCTTCAAACACAATGTCCAGTGCCATCACTTCAGGCTTGAAGGCCTGACTTTGCGGCGTAGGCCGCAACTCAATGGTGAGTTCATCCCCTACCTTGACTTTTGTGGACGTCTTGGTCACCACCAGGCCGCCGAGTTGCACCACCCCTGCTTCGATCAATTGCTGGAGATAGTTACGGGAGAACTCAGGCACAATGCCAGCCAAAGCCCGGTCAAGACGGCACCCATGACTCTCGGCAGGAACCGTCACCCGCCGCAGTTCCATCTCGGCGCCGGTGCTGCCCTCGTCCGGGGCATCATCCGGCAGGCCATGAGCAGCCACAGCGCCCGATATAATTAATATGCTTTTTTCAGAATCAGTCATCAAGAAGGTCAATTGCAATGTTTTCCGCTAAATTATCGGTTGTTCCCAATGCATTGCCGCTTGTTGCTGCCATTTGTGCATTGTCTTTCCTGGTTGCCGGGTGCTCAATCACTCCTGAGTCGGATCGCACCGCCTCATGGAGTCCGAACAAGATTTACGCCGAAGCCAAGGATGAAGCGAGCTCCGGCGCCTACGACAAGGCCGTTCCCTTGTATGAGAAGCTGGAAGGCCGCGCAGCCGGAACCCCTCTTGCACAACAGGCCCAGCTTGAAAAGGCGTATGCCCAGTACAAGGGTGGCGAACAGGCGCAAGCCATTGCAACACTTGACCGGTTTATGAAGCTGCACCCGGCCAGTCCTGCCATGGACTACGCGCTGTATCTCAAAGGCCTGCTGAACTTTAACGACAATCTCGGCCTTTTCGGCTTCATTTCTCGCCAGGATTTGTCTGAACGCGACCAAAAGGCCGCGAAGGAATCGTTTGAATCGTTCAAGGAACTGCTGAGCCGCTTTCCGGATTCACGCTATGCGCCGGACTCACGCTTGCGCATGAACTATATCGTGAATTCATTGGCTCAATCGGAAGTCAACGTCGCCCGGTACTACTACACTCGCGGCGCCTATATTGCCGCCATCAATCGGGCCCAGAGTGCCATTTCCGACTACCGGGATGTTCCGGCGCTCGAAGAAGCCATTTATATTCTTTACAAGTCCTACGACGCTCTGGGCATGGCCGACCTGCGCGACGATACCCGTCGCATCATGGAAAAAAGCTATCCACAGAGTCAGTACATGAGCAAAGGCTTCAAGTCTACGGAGAAGTCGTGGTACCAGTTCTGGTAAGACTGTCGAGCCGATCCATCAGCTCTTGCTCCGATGGCAGCCTTTGCATCGGAGGAAGCGCCCGCAGCAAGCGCCGTCCGTAACCCATGGAAACCAGGCGACTGTCACACACCACCAGGACGCCCTGATCGGTTTCCCGGCGTATCAGGCGCCCTGCCCCCTGCTTGAGTGCCACGGCAGCCTCTGGCAGAAAATAATCGTTGAACGCACTACGCCCCTGAGCCTCGATCAGTTTCGAGCGGGCTTCGGTCAGCGGATCGTTCGGCGGAGGAAATGGCAGCTTATCGATGATGACCAACTGAAGCGCATCGCCGGGCACATCAATACCCTCCCAGAACGACGCCGAGGCAACCAGCACGCAAGCCTTGCCGCCGCTGGCATTGCCTTCCCGGAAGCGCTCAATCAAAACCCGCTTAGGCATGTTTCCCTGAATGAGGATCTCCAGGTCACCCGAGTGCTCGAAAGCGGCCTGGAGCGCTTCGCCGATCGCCCGCAAAGCCCGTAGCGTGGTGGTCAGCACCATGGTGCGGCCTCCCAATTGCCTGGCCCAAGCCACCGCGGACTCCGCGACCTTCGCCGTATGGGAAGGATCACCGGGCTTGGGAAAGTTTTGCGGAACATACAAAGCCGCCTGGCATTCATAATTAAAAGGACTGCCAACCCGCAACACTTGGGCATCCGCCAACCCACAGGGCTGCGTGAACCAGCTCAGTTTGTCATCGTCCCCAAGCGTTGCCGAGGTAAATATCCAGGATTTCTCGGTCTGTCCCGCAGCACCCAAAACCTTGTTCTTGACCGCCTTTGAAATATCCAGTGGAGATTCGATCAGCCGCAACTGCGTGCCCACATCGACCCAGCGCACACACCCCGGTTCGCAGGCATTGACAAAACTTTCAGCCCGCTCTGCCAGTTCAGCGCCACGCTCATGAAGTCGAACAAGGTCAGGTGCAATCTCGCTGACGAGGTCGAGCGCCGCGCAGGCCCGCACGCAGGAGGCATGAACCGCTCCCAACGCCAAGCGCCAGTCGGCGGCATTCAGCCCCTCGGGCCCTTCAACGGGCCAACGCAGCTTGGTGCCCGGGTACTGCTTGCCGGCACACAAGCGCAATCCACGAGCGGCCTGCCCGGTGGCGGCAACAATCCCTTGCCAGTCGGCCAGACCGCGGGCCAACTGCAGCCCGGCAGCCAGCAGGTCACGGGAAAAGTCGAGCATTTGACCCGTTGTCAGGTTTCGTCCCAGAAATTGCACGCCAATTTCATTCAACTGGTGGGCTTCGTCAAAAATTGCAATTCGCACGGATGGCAGCAATTCAGCCACGCCAGACTCGCGAACGGCCAGGTCGGCAAAAAACAAATGATGATTGACGACCACGACGTCCGCCGCCATGGCCTGCCGGCGGGCAAGGTTCACATGGCACGCACGAAAACGTGGGCATTGTGCACCCAGGCAGTTCTCCCGCGTCGAGGTCACCAGTGGAATCAGTGGTGAACGCTCGTCCAGCCCCGGGAGTTCCGCCAGATCGCCGGTGCGCGTCATATGGGACCATTCTTCAATCCGTGCCAGCGCGCGCATTGATAGGCCGTGGGGCAGATTCGCCTCGTGGCGAGCCGTTTCCATGCGGTGCAGGCATAAATAGCTCGCCCGCCCCTTGAGCAGCGCCGTACTCACCGGCAACCCGAGCGCCTCCACCAGACGCGGTAAATCGCGGCCAAACAATTGATCCTGCAAGGCTTTGGTCGCCGTGGAAAGCAAAACCCGCTCACCGCTCAGCAATGCAGGCACCAGATAAGAAAACGTTTTACCGACACCCGTGCTGGCTTCCACCACGAGGGGATAGGCGCCTTCAATGGCATGAGCCACGGCCAACGCCATTTCAGTTTGCCCGCTGCGCGGTACAAAATGCTCTGCCGCGCGCGACAAAACCCCACCTGGGGCAAAAGCCGCTGCTACTTCAATCGACAGGGTCATCAGGCAGGCTCGGGAGGATCCAGGGAAAATTCAAGCTGCGAAATCTGATCCCGCAACCGCAGGCGGCGCTTTTTGAAACGCCTGAGCAGCAACTCATTGACAGGCAGGGCATGCGCCGCCATGTCGACCAGGGAGTTCAGATCCGCATGCTCAATTTTGAGTTCAATCAGTTGCCTTTGCGGCGAGTGTAAATTTAAGTCCAAGGTTATTTATCCGTGCGCGCTGCTTCATCTGATAATACGATGATTGCCGCCATAAATCGAGCCCTCGCAGC
>MERZ01000031.1:1239-12038 GCA_001770785.1 Burkholderiales bacterium RIFCSPHIGHO2_12_FULL_61_11 | reverse complement strand
CGCAAAGCGTCTGACCAGGTCATGCTGACGGCCAAGCAGCTTTTCGAGCGTTACGCCCCGACGACTGACGACGCGCCATCCATGCTCAAGCAGATCATTGAAGAGGCTCATATCGTCATCAAACTGACGGCCATCTCGGCTGAACAGGAGCCTCACAGCACGATGGCCGCGTTTTTGATCAACCCGGGCGGAGACTGCCATTGGGCGCATACCGGTGACTCCCGGATTTACCACTATCAGGGGGGCAAACTGATCCACAGAACGGTGGATCACTCATATGTGCAAACTCTGGTCGACAAGGGCGAGATTACCGAGGATGAGGCCAATATTCATCCCCAATCGAATATTCTGATGGGTTGCCTGGGAACCGAGGAGGCCCCCCCCATCGCCCAGCACTTCATTCCACAATTGCGTCCGGATGATGTTCTGCTCGCTTGCAGTGATGGCGTCTGGCACTACTTCAGCATTAGCGAAATAGGCTCCGCCCTGTCCATGCTATCACCTCGTGAAGCGACCGAGTTCCTGATCAAAAAGGCCAGGTCACGCGCACGGGGCGCTGGTGACAATCTGTCGCTGGTGATTGTCAAGCTCGAGCCGTTGCGATGAGCAACAGTTACTTACTGCGGCAGGGGTAAGGATTTTGCGGGAGGCTTGACCCGCTTGAGCTGATCGCTTTCGTACCTGGCCCGCCGCTCCCGGGCTTCTTTCTGGCGCGCATCGAATTTCTTGCCTTCTTCCGCGGCTGCAGCCTGCTTGTCGGTTCGTGACTGGGCTTTTTCCTGATTGGCCCTGAGCCTTTCAGCGCTGGCCTCGCTATTGGCCTTTTCACTGGACTGGGCGGTGCCGCGCTCGGCGCGTTTTTTCTGTTCCCTGTCCAGTCGCGATTGATAATCCTCCAGCGCTCTGGCGCGACGATCTGCCGCTTCTCGTTGCCTTTCAGGCGATGATTTCTCCTCGGTTTTTCGGATTTGTTCCGCGCCTTTGATTCTTCGCTCCTGATCGTTGAGCGAAATTTCCTGCCGCCGAAGATCTGCCGTCGCTTCGCGTCGCCGCTTATTCACGTCACCCAGGCAGCTACTGACGAAGAATCTGTCGTAACAAGCGGCCTCTTCCGCTAAAAACCTCGTCTCCAACCTGGCTCGCTCGGCGTTGATCCTTGCTCGTTCCGCCTCCAAGGCGCCCTGCTGGGCGGCAGGCAGAGTCAGTGGCGCACCGGTTTGCGCGCCAGCAAACGCACCCAGCGTGGCCATAAAAAGTGCAATAGTTAATTTTCTCATGTCAGTGTCGTGTCCACGTTTCTGCGCTCCAAGGCCAAAAATTCCATCGACTGCATTTCGTTGAGGCGCGAAACGGTGCGCGGAAACTCATGAACCAAAGGCCCTTCCTGATACAACGCCTCGGGGGCCACGGCGGCCGACAGAATCAACTTGACACGCCGGTCATACAGAACATCCACCAACCAGGTAAAGCGCCTGGCTTCGGAGGCCAGCCTGACCGGCATATGGGGCACATCACTCAACAGCACGGTATGAAACTGGCTGGCAATCTCCAGGTAGTCATTCTGCGAGCGCGGCCCGCCGCACAAGGTCCTGAAATCAAACCAGACCACACCGCCCGCCTTGCGCCTGGCCTTGATCTGTCGCGATTCAATCTGCAAAACCGGATTTTCATCCTGTGACTCCGCCAGAGATGTAAAAGTTTCCGTCATCTCGGCATCCGCCTCGGGGCCGAGCGGTGTGTGATAAAGCGTTGCCTGCTCCAGCGTGCGCCTTCGGTAATCCGTTCCATTGTCGACACTGATGACTTCCAGGTTGGCCTTCAACAGTGCAATGGCGGGAAGAATACGGTCCCGGTGCAAGCCATCGGGATAGAGAGCATCGGGATGAAAATTGGACGTTGTCACAAAGCCTACACCGTTGTCAAACAGCGCGGCCAACAGCCGATGAAGAATCATGGCATTGGTCATGTCCGCCACATGAAACTCGTCAAAGCAAATCAGCCGGTAGCGTTTGGCAATGCGCTTTCCCAATTCATCGAGTGGGTTCACCGTACCCTGCAGGTCCTGCAGTTCCCGGTGCACTTCACGCATGAATTCGTGAAAATGCAGCCGGGTCTTGCGTTTGAGTGGCACGGCTCCATAAAAGCAGTCCATCAGGAAGCTTTTGCCGCGCCCCACGCCACCGTACATGTACACGCCGCGCGGCACCGCGGGCCGGTTGATCAGCTTTTTCAGACTGTTCGATCTGCGCGCCCTGAACATCGCCCAGTCAGCCGAGCAGCGCTCCAGCGCATCAATGGCACGCAATTGCGCGGGGTCACTGGCGAAGCCCCGTGTTGCGAGTTCGCCCGCATAGGCTGAACGCACCAGCTCAGTCATCGATCCTGTACCCGGATAGTCAGAAATTGAGGGAGCGCTTTTCAACTGCCAGCGCCGCCTCTTTCGTGCTTTCGCTCAGGGACGGATGAGCGTGGCAAATGCGGCCAATGTCCTCGCTGCTGGCATGGAACGCCATCGCCACCACGCATTCGGCAATCAGCTCACTGGCCAATGGGCCCACAATATGAACCCCCAGGATTTCGTCCGTGGCCGCATCTGCCAGCATCTTCACCATGCCAGTCATGTCGCCCATGGCACGGGCACGGCCATTGGCCATGAACGGGAAAACACCGGCCTTGTAAGCACGCCCTGCCGTTTTCAGTTGCTCTTCGGTTTGGCCGACCCATGCAATCTCGGGGTTGGTGTAAATCACCCACGGAATGGTATTGAAGTTGACGTGACCATGCTGACCCGCAATGCGCTCAGCCACCGCAACGCCCTCTTCTTCCGCTTTATGCGCCAGCATCGGGCCGCGCACCACGTCACCAACCGCCCAAACATTAGGCAAATTGGTTTTGCATTCATCGTCAACCACGATGGCGCCGCGTTCATCGAGCTTCAGCCCCACGGTTTCAGGCGCCAGACCGATGGTGTTGGCGACCCGGCCAATCGAGACAATCAGTTTGTCGACTTCCAGCGTCTGAGCCTCGCCTCTTGCATCGACATAGGCGACGGATACACTTTTCTTGCCGGATTTGATCTCGCCTACCTTCACGCCAAGCTCAATCTTCAAACCCTGTTTCAGGAAAGCCTTGTGGGCTTCCTTGGCGATCTGCTGATCGACGGCCCCCAGAAACACCGGCAAAGCTTCAAGAACCGTGACTTCGGCACCGAGGCGACGCCAGACTGACCCCATCTCCAGACCAATCACGCCCGATCCGATCAGACCGAGTTTCTTCGGCACGGCACCGAGGCCCAACGCACCTTCGTTTGAAAGAATATTCACTTCATCAAACGGAGTGCCGGGCAATGCACGGGCATTCGACCCCGTGGACACAATGATGTGTTTGCCGGAGATAATCTCCTCCGAAGCGCCTGCAACCTTGATCTGGTAGCTGCCGTCTTTGGCTGCGACAAAGGAGCCACGACCATGAAAGAAGGTGACCTTGTTCTTTTTGAACAGGTAAGCGATGCCATCGTTGTTCTGCTTGACGACCGTATCCTTGCGGCCAACCATCTTTGCGACATCGAGACTCAGGCCTTTCACCTCGATGCCATGTTCGGCAAAGTGGTTGCCGGCCTGGTCGTAGTTTTCCGAGGACTGCAGCAGGGCTTTGGAAGGAATACAGCCCACATTGGTACAAGTGCCGCCCAGTGCCGGGCCGCCCTTGCTGTTCTTCCATTCATCGATGCAGGCGACGTTAAAGCCCAATTGAGCCGCGCGAATGGCGCCGATATAGCCGCCGGGACCGCCACCAATGGCGATCACGTCAAATTGTTTAGACATGTTTTTCCAGTGAATTAACGACAAGGCTGGCAGCAGGCTGCAACAGCCGGTCCTGACAAGGTTTAAATATCGAACAGCAGACGGGCCGGATCTTCCAGCGCCTCTTTCATCGCCACCAGGCCCAGCACCGCTTCGCGGCCATCGATGACGCGGTGGTCATAGCTCATGGCCAGGTAGTTCATCGGGCGAACCACAATCTGGCCATTCTCGACGACGGCACGGTCTTTGGTGGCGTGCACGCCCAGGATGGCGGACTGCGGCGGGTTGATGATCGGGGTGGACAGCATGGAGCCGAACACGCCGCCGTTGGAGATCGAGAAGGTAACCCCGGTCATCTCTTCAATGCCCAGCTTGCCGTCACGCGCCTTGGCCCCGTATTCGGCAATCTTCTTTTCGATCTCGGCAAAGCTCATCTGGTCGGCATTGCGCACGATGGGCACCACCAACCCGCGCGGCGAACCGACGGCGATGCCAATGTCGAAATAGCCATGGTAGACGATATCGTTGCCATCGACCGAAGCGTTGAGCACGGGATATTTTTTCAGGGCATGCACCGCCGCCTTGACAAAAAAGCTCATGAAGCCAATCTTGACGCCATGTGTTTTCTCAAACTTTTCCTGAAATCGTTTGCGCATTTCCATCACGGGTGCCATGTTGACTTCATTGAAAGTCGTCAGGATGGCGTTGGTTGACTGCGATTGCAGCAGGCGCTCGGCAATCCGGGCGCGCAGGCGGCTCATGGGCACGCGCTGCTCGGGTCGATCACCCAAGTCGGCGGGCTTGGCGGATGCCAGCACTTGAGGAAAAGAAGTGCTTGGAATGCCTGTCGGGATTGCGCTAGTAGCTACCAGTTTGATAGCGCCAGCGGCTGTTGCGCCGAGCACGTCGCCCTTGGTAACACGACCATCCTTGCCGGTGCCAGGCACCGAGCCCGCCGCGAGCTTGTTGTCCGCCATCAATTTGGCAGCTGCCGGCATGGCGACACCCGCCATGGATCCGCTTGCTGCCGGCGCAGCAGCGGATGCCGAAGAAGTAGCCACAGCAGGCGCAGCGGCGGCGACAGGCGCAGCAGCTCTTGCCTTACCCTCGGTATCAATTCTCGCGATCACCTGACCTGACCCCACCGTGCCGCCATCGAGAACAAGCAGCTCAGTCAGCACGCCAGCCGAAGGCGCGGGTACTTCGAGAACGACTTTGTCGGTTTCGATTTCAATCAGGATTTCATCGACGGCAATAGCGTCGCCGACCTTCTTCTTCCATTGCAGCATCGTGGCTTCCGCCACGGACTCGGACAATTGAGGAACTTTGACTTCTACGATAGTCATTTTGATTCTTTCGGGGTGTTCTTGAGGGTGGGGGATTGTCACGACCTTACTTGGTCAGCACAACACCCTTGAGCTTGCCAAATGCGCCGTCAACCAGCGCTTTTTGCTGTTCCTGATGCAGGTGCGAGTAACCCACGGCCGGAGAAGCCGACGCGGCACGTCCGGAGTAGCCGAGTTTCTGGCCTTCCAGCATATTCTCGTGAATGTAATGCTGCACAAAAAACCAGGCGCCCTGGTTTTGCGGCTCGTCCTGGCACCACACGATGTCGGTGATGTGAGGGTACTTTTTCAGCTCGGCCGCAAAAGCCTTGTGCGGGAACGGATAGAGCTGCTCAATGCGCACAATCACGGCATCGTCAAAGCCCTTTTCCTCGCGCTTCTTGGCGAGGTCGTAATACACCTTGCCCGAGCAGGCAATGATGCGCTTGACCTTGTCAGCCTTCTTGTTGATCTCTTCCTTGTTCTCGGGAATGATGGTCTGGAAACCACCCTTGATGAACTCGCCGAGAGGCGACGCGGCGTCCTTGTGACGCAGCAGGGACTTGGGTGTCATGATCACCAGCGGCTTGCGCAAGTTGCGCACCATCTGGCGCCGCAACACATGGAAAATCTGGCTGGCCGTGGTGGGCTGAACCACCTGCATATTGGCGTCGGCCGACAGCTGCATGAAGCGCTCCAGCCGCGCCGAGCTGTGCTCAGGTCCCTGGCCTTCATAGCCGTGTGGCAGCATCAGCGTGATGCCGTTGACGCGGCCCCACTTCACCTCGCCGGAGGCGATGAACTGGTCAATCACGACTTGCGCACCATTGGCGAAGTCGCCAAACTGGGCTTCCCAGATCACCAGGGTGTTGGGATCATTGGATGCATAACCATACTCAAACGCCAGGACAGCTTCTTCAGAAAGGATGGAATCGATGACCTCAAATGGAGCCTGATTCTCGGCCACATTTTGCAGAGGCACGTAGGTGCCAGTATCCCACTTCTCGCGATTCTGGTCGTGAATCACTGCATGGCGGTGCGTGAAGGTACCGCGACCGCAGTCTTCGCCTGACAGCCGCACCGGGTAGCCGCTGGCCACCAGCGAGGCAAAGGCCATATGCTCGCCCATGCCCCAGTCCACGGCAATTTCACCTCGGCCCATGGCCGCACGGTCGTCGTAAACTTTCTTGACCAGATGGTGCGGTGTCACGCTGGCAGGGATAGTGGTGATTTTGTCAGCCAGCCGCTTCCATTCGGCCATGGGAATGGCAGTTTCCCCTGCGTCCGTCCACTTCTTGGCTAGGTAAGGACTCCAATCGACCGAGTACTTGCTCTTGAAATTGGTCAACACCGGGTCAAACGTGCTCTTGCCAGCGTCGAGCGCAGCGCGCATGGCCTTGACCATGTCATCACCCAGCGTCTCGCCCAGTCCTTGCGCTGCCAGCTTGTCGGCATACAGGCGGCGCGTACCAGGATGCTGCGCAATCTTTTTGTACATCAGCGGCTGTGTCAAAGCCGGCGTGTCCTGCTCGTTGTGGCCCAGCTTGCGGAAGCAAATGATATCAACGACAACATCTTTCTGGAATTCCATGCGGAACTCGAGCGCCAGCTGGGTCGCCAGCACCACGGCCTCGGGGTCATCACCGTTAACGTGCAGCACAGGCGTTTCAATCATCTTGACCACGTCGGTGCAATACAGCGAGGAATGAGTGTCGCGCGGGTCGCTGGTGGTAAAACCGATCTGGTTGTTGATGACAATGTGCACGGTTCCGCCCGTGAAAAAGCCACGGGTTTCAGCCAGCGCGAGTGTTTCCATGACCACGCCCTGTCCGGCAAAGGCAGCATCGCCGTGCACCAGCACAGGCAGCACCTGCAAGCCCTTCGGATCGGCCCGGCGGTCCATGCGGGCGCGAACCGACCCTTCCACCACGGGGTTAACAATTTCCAGATGGGATGGGTTGAAGGCCAGCGCCAGATGGACGGGGCCTCCTGGTGTCGTCACATCAGAACTGAAGCCCTGGTGGTATTTCACGTCACCGCTGGGCAGATCTTCGGGTGCGGTATGGTCAAATTCGGCAAACAGGTTTGCCGGCACTTTGCCCAGGGAATTAACCAGCACATTCAGGCGGCCGCGGTGTGCCATGCCGATGACGATTTCCTGCACACCGACTTCACCACCGCGCTGGATCAACTCGTCCATGCTGGCAATAAAGCTTTCACCACCTTCCAACGAGAAACGTTTTTGGCCCACATATTTGGTATGCAAAAAGCGCTCAAGGCCTTCAGATGCGGTGAGCCGCTCCAGGATGTGAAGCTTCTTTTCCTTGGAGAAATTGGGTTTGCTGCGAATGCTTTCGAGCTTTTGCTGCCACCAGCGCTTTTGGTTCTGGTCGGTCGCGTACATGTATTCGGCACCAATCGTGCCACAGTAGGTCTCGCGCAACGCGTTGATCAGCTCACGCAGACTCATCTCGTCTTTGCCGAAGAAGGTGTTGCTGGTGTTGAACACCGTTTCCTGGTCAGCATCGGTGAAGCCGTAAAACGATGGATCAAGCTCGGGGATATTGTCTCGCTCGGCACGCTTGAGGGGGTCCAGGTCGGCCCATCGGATGCCTACATTGCGGTACGCGGCGATCAGCTGCTGGACAGCTGTGCGCTTGCGCCCCATTTCCAGGTCCACGTTGGCGACCACCACTTTGGTTTGGCCCTGTTTGGCACGCTCGGCAAAAGCATTGACGACGGGCAGATGCGGGACGTCCTTGGCGTTGCTGCCATCGACTGCAGGAACATGCTGCAGCGCGTCGAAATACTCGCGCCAGGTGTCAGGAACGCTGGCCGGGTTGGCAAGATAGTTTTCATACATCTCTTCGACATAGGGCGCATTGCCGCCGAAAAGATAAGTGTTGCCTTGATAGGCTGTATAAATGGACGCCGCTGCAGATGCAGGCGACTGCGTGCTGGAACTCATATCCGCTTACTTTCGTTTCCCTTGGGGAAACATTAGCTGGTTAAAGCTGGTTTATTAACCTTCCGCAACACGGCTGAACCGATTAGCGGATGCGACTGTGACAGGAAGGGCCTTCAGAAACAGCCCCCAATTGTGCCACTGAACCTTGAAAGCGGTTGATTTGTGCGTCTGTTCTTGGGCGTGCGCCCCGAGCAAACTGTCCCTGGACCCGCTCACAAATCACCTGCCGCACACCGTCACGTGGCGGCGACTTTGTCCCTGATCTGCTGCAAGGCCGCAGGATCGTCCAGCGTGGTCAAATCTCCGGCATCGCGGCCTTCACACACCGCCTGGATGGCGCGGCGCAGCAGCTTGCCACTGCGGGTCTTGGGCAGGGCCGTCACAAAGCGAACCCTGGCGGGCCGCGCTACCGCGCCCAGATCATCGTCCACGCGCTTCATGACCTCTTTTTCAAGTTTCAGCGAGGCGGCGCTGTCTTGCGCCAGAGCCGCATCCCTGAGCACGACAAAAGCCATGGCAACCTGACCTTTGAGCGCATCGGCCACGCCAACAACCGCCACCTCGGCCACCTGAGGATGGCCGGAAATGCTTTCTTCAATCTCGCGTGTTCCCAGCCGGTGCCCCGCCACATTGATGACGTCGTCGGTGCGGCCCAAAATGAAGTAGTAACCGTCTTTGTCGCGAATGCCCCAGTCAAAGGTGCTGTAAACCATCTTTCCCGGCACTGTCTTCCAGTAGGTTTCGACGAAGCGCTCGTCATCCTTCCAGACGGTTTGCATGAAGCCGGGAGGCGTCGGGCCCTCAAGGACCACCACGCCTTTTTCGCCAGGCTGGGTCAACTCCTCCCCGGTGGACTCGTGCAACAGCTTGACGTTGTAGCCATACATGGGTATGCCCGGGCTGCCAAACTTGCTGGATTTTTTCTCGACACCGTTGGCAATGGTCAAAATGGGCCAGCCACTTTCAGTTTGCCAGTAGTTGTCGATGATGGGGACATTGAGCCCTTCGCTGATCCAGCGCGCCGTCGGTTCGTCCAGCGGCTCGCCCGCCAGAAACAGCGCGCGCAGGCTGGATAGATCATATTTTTTGAGCAATGCCGGATCCTGCTTTTTCAGCACCCGAACCGCTGTGGGGGCGCTGAACATCGCCGTGACTTTGTATTTTTCAACCAGGCTCCACCAAATGCCGCCATTGGGTTTGCCGTCCATGCCTTGCGTCGGCAGGCCCTCATACAGGATGGTCGCCATGCCGACAATCAGGGGGCCATAAATAATGTAGCTGTGGCCCACCACCCAGCCAATGTCGCTGGTTGAGAAATAGGTTTCACCGGCACGGCCATCGAAGATGTGCTTCATGCTGGCCGCCAGCGCCACGGCATAGCCGCCCGTGTCGCGCTGAACGCCCTTGGGCTGGCCCGTGGTTCCGCTGGTGTAAATGGTGTAACTGATAGCCGTGGAGTCCAGCCACTCACAGGGAACCTGTGCATCAAGATGCTTCACGCGTAGTTCGGGCCACAGATGGTCGCGCCCCGCCATCAGTGCCATGGGCGCCAGCTTGCGGTCGGCCAGCAGCACCGCATCGGGTTGGTGACTGGACAGGCGTATGGCCTCGTCCAGCAGCGGCTTGTACGGGACCACCTTGCCGCCGCGCGAACCGGCATCAGCACTCACAATCACCTTGGGCGTTGCATCGTCAATGCGCGAAGCCAGCGACCCGCTGGCAAAACCGCCAAATACGACGCAGTGAATCGCACCGATGCGCGCGCATGCCAGCATGGCAAATGCCGCTTCTGCAATCATCGGCATGTAGATCAATACGCGATCACTCTTTTGCACACCCAGCGCTTTCAGGCAGGCCGCCATTCGCTGCACCTCCACATGCAACTCTTTAAAGCTGTAGACCTTTTCCTGGCCAGTTTCGCTTGAAACAGCAATCAGGGCCGCCTGATCGGCCCGGTCCTTGAGGTGTCGGTCAATGGCGTTGTGGCACAGATTGGTTTGCCCCCCTTCAAACCAGTTCACAAACGGCGGCTTGTCATAGTTGCAGACCCGATCAAAGGGCTTGTGCCAGTCAATTAATCTAGCCTGCTCGGCCCAAAAGGCGTCGGGCTGGTCGATGGATTGACGGTAGAAGTCAGCGTAGTTTGTCGGTGCTTTGCTCATGGCTTATCTCCAGTTTGGACTTGCTCAAATTGAAATCTTGATGACGACACGGCCACGAATCTTTCCCGCCATCAACTCCGCCGCCTTTTCCGCGGCGCGGGCCAGCGGAACTTCTTCAACCATGGCTTCGAGCTTGGCGGGATCCAGGTCTTTGGCCAAGCGATCCCAAGCCAACTGGCGGCGCGCGAGGGGTGCCATCACGCTGTCGATACCTGCCAGCGTGATGCCACGCAGGATAAAAGGCAGCACGGTCGCCGGAAAATCCGGACCCTGGGCCAGCCCGCAGGCCGCCACCACACCGCCGTAGCGGGTCTGCGCGCAGGCATTGGCCAAGGTGTGCGAACCGACAGCATCCACCACTGCGACCCAGCGTTCTTTTTGCAGCGGCTTGCCCTGAGCTGACAGTTCGGCCCGGTCCATCACGCGGCTGGCACCGAGCTGTTTCAAATAGCTTTCTTCGCTAACCTTGCCGGTGGCGGCCACCACTGTGTAGCCCAGCTTGCTGAGCAAGGCCACCGCCACACTGCCCACGCCGCCTGTG
>MERZ01000031.1:0-1217 GCA_001770785.1 Burkholderiales bacterium RIFCSPHIGHO2_12_FULL_61_11 | reverse complement strand
GCCATGGCTTGCCGCGTGGTGAAGGCCGCCGGCAATTTCACCAGCCAGTCGCCTTGCAGGCGTGCCCGCTCAGACATCAAGCCCCAGCGGGTTTCACCCAAACCCCAGCCGTTGTGCACAAACTTGTCACCCGTTTTCCAGTCGGCGTGGGTTGACTCCAGCACGGTGCCCGCGCCGTCAATACCCGCCACCATGGGCCAATTGCGCACCACCGGGCCGCTGTTGGTGATGGCCAGGCCGTCCTTGTAGTTCAGACTTGAATAGTCCACCTTGACCAGCACGTCGCCTGCCGGTAACCGGGATTCTTCGATTTCGGTGATGTCGGCCGAAAAACCGGCATCGGATTTAGTAAGTTGAAGGGCCTTGAACAAGTGATGTCTCCGGAAAGTGACCGCAAGAAAGGGTGGGTAAAAGACGATGAAACGGCGTCTAAATAGTCGAAACTGAATTCTTAATTATGAACGCCGGTCTTGCGGCAAGCTGACGGCTATCGGCCAAGGATGGACATAGGCTGATTAACGCTATCAGATAAATAGCTGCTTGTGCACGCAGCTACTGGGCTTGAGGCGTTGTTACCCAGAAAACTGAATTTTTTCAATTCCTGTGCGGACATTTCATTTCAAATAGATGGTTGACAAGGCTTGGCAATGAAAGTTTTGAACGCCTTTTTAAAAGCCATTCTGGCCCACAATCGGCCCAGCAGGCTTTCAATTTGATGAATCAGCAGCCGCCGGAAAAGCAAACCGACACGGCGTTGGGATAATCAAGCGCATGCAAGGAATGAAAACTGCGCAAATTAACCACGCCAAACCCGGGATCGCGAAGAGCCAGTGCCCGGTCTGCGAGAGCCCGCCCCCAACGTGGTGCTGATGCACAAGGCGCCTGAACCATGACCAGCGCGCTGCATGAGGAACGCCTGGATACGGTGGTACACCACCTGCTGGGGAGTCGCGCAAGCAGCGTGCTCGATCTGGGCTGCGGGCCGGGGCAATTGCTGCTGCGCCTGACGCGGCAACTGCAATTCAACCGCATTATTGGTATCGATATTGACGAACACGTGCTCAGGCAAGCACGGCTGGTGCTGGGGCTTGGGCTTCCCGGTCGGGCCGACCGGGTCCAGGTGCGTTATGGCTCATTCGAAGACGCCGAACCGGAATTCAAGGGTTTTGATGCTGCCGCTCTTGTGGAAACCATCGAACACATCAATCCGCGCCGCC
>MERZ01000030.1:3983-14321 GCA_001770785.1 Burkholderiales bacterium RIFCSPHIGHO2_12_FULL_61_11 | reverse complement strand
AGCAAATAGGCGCGGCAGTTTTCCACGCCAGGCAAGTCCAAGGCCCAGCGCGTGTCATGCGGAACCAGCCCCGAATCCCACCAGCGGTCGGCGTTCGACTCGATCGAGGCCAGCCGAGCATGACTGGGCTCACAGCGCGACCCCAGGGCCCGCTGCATGTTGCGGCCTATCCACCATTCCTGAAACCAGCCCACATGGCCCAGCTCCCAGAGCGGTGGATTGACGATGTCAAGCTGAGGCACGGCAAAATTCACGCCTTCCAGCGCATTTTGGTACTGGCCAAACAGGCGCAGCGTGTGATTGCGTGCATCCATCAGCGCCAGCGACAGCAGCTCGCGGCCCGCCTTGCGCATGAGCGGTGAATCAATCAGGTCCGGGTTGGCGGTCGGTGGCAAACCGGGTGATGCACGGGGTAGGGAATCTGAAGCCAAAACGAGCATCCTGCGAAGTTCTGCGGTGGGCACAATTTCTGTCAAGCCATTGTGACACTGCGCTGATGCCATTCAAAGCCTTGTCATAAACTTGTCCAAATTGCCTTTAATGAAGCCCGCGCGCACCAGCGGGTGATTCGCCTTTGAAACGTCCTTGAAAGCCTCCTGATGAATGCCCCTAAGACCCCAATAACACCCGCCACGCCTCGATTGACCAGCCTGTCGCACGGGGGCGGCTGTGGCTGCAAGATTGCGCCGGGCGTGCTGAGCGAGATTTTGAAAAACTCCAGCAACCTGCCCAATTTTCCGTTGCCACCGCAACTGCTGGTGGGCATTGAAACCGCTGACGACGCCGCGGTATACCAGCTCAACGACGAGCAGGCACTGATTGCCACCACCGATTTTTTCATGCCAATCGTCGATGACCCGTATGACTTTGGCCGCATCGCCGCCACCAATGCCATCAGCGACGTGTACGCCATGGGCGGCACGCCCATCATGGCGCTGGGGCTGGTGGGCATGCCCATCAACGTGCTGCCGCTGGAAACCATAGGCGCAATTTTGCGCGGCGGCCGCGACGTCTGCCGCGATGCCGGCATTCCGGTTGCAGGCGGCCACACGATTGATTCCGTGGAGCCGATTTACGGGCTGGTCGTGATGGGCCTGGTGCATCCCTCGCGCGTCAAGAAAAACTCGGGTGCCCAGGTGGGTGATGTACTGGTGCTGGGCAAGCCCCTGGGCATCGGCATCTTGTCGGCGGCGCTCAAAAAGGACCAGTTGAGCGCCGAAGGCTATGCCCGGATGATCGCCCTCGCCACGCAACTCAACAAGCCCGGCATTGCGCTGGCCGCGCTGGAAGGCGTGCATGCACTGACCGACATCACCGGCTTTGGCCTGGCAGGCCACGCCCTGGAACTGGCGCGTGGAGCGGGCGTGCAGATCCGGCTCGACTGGACCCGTACGCCATTGATCGCCGGTGTACGCGAGCTTGGAAGCCAAGGCTGCATCACCGGCGCATCGGGACGCAACTGGGCCAGTTATGGCCATGAAATCAGCCTGCCCGACGCGTTTGGCGAGGTCGACAAGGCCCTGCTGAGCGATCCGCAGACTTCGGGCGGGCTGCTGGTGTCTTGCAGCGCGGACAGTGCAGCCCAAGTGCTGGCGATTTTCCACGCGCAAGGTTTCGGTGATGCCGCCGTCATCGGCGAAGTGACCCAGGGGAGCGGCGTCAGCGTGTACTGAGCGGCGTATCACTCATTGCCTTTCCCCCGTCAAAAGTGATGGATTCCCAGTCTTGAAAAAGGGCGTCGCAGCCTCATTTCTGTTGCTATCAGTCAGTTTAAGAGACTCTGAATAAATCAGCGCGGTGGAGGCAATACAAGTCGCCCGTAGCGTAGAACTCGACACGGATTGAACACCGCGCGATACAGTAATACGCCGCCGCAGCCCATGATTCAGGGCTTACCCCTGTAACCCGATGGGAGGGTGATATGCCTACGATCCGTCATCCCGCTGTGGCTGGTGCCTTTTATCCGGGCAACAGACAGATATTGGCCGATGATATTGAAACGCTGCTGGCCGCGGCGCTACACGATATTGACCAGGACATTGAACAAATACTGCCCAAGGCGATGGTGGTTCCGCACGCGGGCTATGTCTACTCCGGTCAGACCGCGGCGATGGCTTATGCCCGGCTTGCGGCCGGACGCAAGACCATCAAGCGCATGGTCTTGCTGGGGCCGGTGCATCGTGTGCCGGTACGGGGGTTGGCGCTGCCAGGTATCGATGTTTTTGCAACACCGTTGGGGAACATTGAGCTGGATAAGGCTGCCATTGCCTTACTGGCCGGGATGAAGCAGGTTGTGGTGAGTCCCGCTGCCCATGCCCAGGAGCATTCGCTGGAAGTGCAGTTGCCTTTCATGCAATCGGTGCTGGATGATTTCAAGCTGGTGCCGCTGGCCGTCGGCGACGCGACCCCGGCAGAAGTGGCGCAGGTGCTCGATGTGCTCTGGGGCGGGCCGGAAACCGTCATCGTGGTGAGCTCTGATCTTTCCCATTTCCTGCCTTATGCCTTGGCGTGCGCGGTGGACCAGCAAACCGTGCAACACATTCTCGGCATGAAATCGTCCTTGACGCACAGCCAAGCCTGCGGCGGTACGCCGATCAATGGCCTGGTCTTTGCGGCCAGAAAGCATCAGCTGCGCCCCAGGCTGCTGGATTTGTGCAATTCAGGAGATACCGCTGGCGACAAGAGCCGTGTGGTTGGCTATGCCTCGTTCATTTTTTCCGAGGAAACAAGCGATGCCCGGAACGCGTAAAAACACCGGCGAAGTGTTGCTTTCAATCGCCCGTGCTGCCATTTCGGACGCATTGGGCAGGTCGAGGGGTCGTGTGCCCGAGAATTCGCCATGGTTGCAGGAGAAAGGCGCAAGCTTTGTCACATTGACCCAGCATCGAGAACTGCGAGGCTGCATCGGCACGCTGCAAGCGCATCGCTCCCTGTTGCTGGATGTCAAGTCCAACGCCCATGCGGCGGCGTTCCGCGACCGTCGGTTTTCACCGCTGACAGAGGCTGAGCTGGACGCTACGGACATCGAGATTTCGCTGTTGTCAGCCATGCAGCCATTGCCGTTCTCTGATGAGCATGATGCATTGGCGCAATTGCAGCCGGGCATTGATGGCGTGGTGTTCGAGTTTGGCCGTTGCCGCAGCACCTTTCTGCCGCAAGTGTGGGAGCAGTTGCCTGATGCGACGCTGTTCATGGCGCACCTGAAGCACAAGGCTGGCCTGCGTCCGGACTTTTGGGATGAGCAAGTCAAGCTCTCCCGCTACACGGTGAGCAAATGGAAAGAAGTGGATATTGGGAGATTTCAAGCATGATTGAAAATTCTGCTTACAAGGCCCGCTATTGGCACATGCTGGATGACGGGCGCATGCAGTGTGACCTGTGTCCGCGTGACTGCAAGTTGCACGAAGGACAGCGCGGCGCCTGTTTTGTGCGCATGCGCGAGGGCGACCAGATGATCCTCACCACGTATGGACGCTCATCGGGTTTCTGCATTGACCCGATCGAAAAGAAACCGCTCAATCACTTTTACCCGGGCAGCAGCGTGCTGTCTTTTGGCACGGCGGGTTGCAATCTGGCGTGCAAGTTCTGCCAGAACTGGGATATCAGCAAGTCCAGGGACATGGATCGGTTGATGGATCAGGCGTCGCCAACGGCCATTGCCGCCGCAGCGGAACAACATGGCTGCAAGAGCGTGGCGTTTACCTACAACGATCCGGTCATCTTCGCTGAATATGCAATGGATGTGGCAGATGCCTGCCATGCCCGTGGCATCAAGGCCGTGGCCGTCACCGCAGGCTATATGCATGACCAGGCCAGGCGCGATTTTTACGCAAAAATGGACGCCGCCAATGTTGACCTGAAGGCATTTACCGACGCTTTCTACTTCAAGCTGACAGGCTCGCAGCTGCAGCCGGTGCTCGATACCTTGCGCTATCTCAAGCATGAAACAAACGTATGGTTTGAAATTACCACCTTGCTCATTCCCGGTCAAAACGACTCGAATGAGGAAATCACCGCGATGTGCCAATGGATCAGAAAGGAACTCGGTGTTGACGTGCCACTGCACTTTTCGGCGTTCCATCCGGATTACAAAATGCCCGATATTCCAGCCACGCCGGCTGGCACATTGGTACGCGCCCGAGCTATCGCCCTGCGCGAAGGTTTGCAGTATGTCTACACCGGCAATGTGCACAATCAGGAAGGCGATACAACGTTTTGCCCCGGCTGCCAGGCCCCGCTGATCGTGCGCGACTGGTACCAGATCAAGCAATACCGGCTGACCAGCGAGGGGAACTGTCCGGATTGCGGTACGGCCATTGCAGGGCGCTTTGATGCGCGAGCCGGAAACTTTGGCAGAAGACGCATTCCGGTTGCCATCGGGGAATTGATGTAAGGCGGCATCGCTATCGCGACGATTTCATCGCTCAGGCGTTCCTCGATTGTCCTGCCCATTGCTCTTGTTGGGTGCCAATACTGGAACTGCTGCGATACTGAAGGCGGTTTGCTGTGATGAAACCAGCGCGCCAGGCTCGTGTCGTAATAACCGTGCGGGAGGTCTGTTTTTGCACCCCCTTCAGTGCAGCGCCCAAAGAAATGTCCGTCATTCGGGATAACACCGTCAAAACGCTGCCAGCTTGCCGCTTATAGTTCTTTATACAATCCCTCCGCACGCAAGCTTTCATCTGGAACAACGCACCCCGTGTTCCAGATGACTTTTTATGCGTAAATTCCTTATCCTGGAGACAAAAATTGCGCACCTTGTTGAAATTTTCAAATGCCGTGGACTGGTTGAACGCCCAGCTTGGCAAATACATCATCTGGCTCATCCTGGCCTCGACGGTCATCAGCGCCATCAATGCGGTCGTCCGCAAAGCATTCAACATGAGCTCGAATGCGTTCCTTGAAATCCAGTGGTATTTGTTCGCCGCATCTTTCCTGATTGCCGCCGGCTACACCCTGCTCAATGGTGAACACGTGAAAATTGACGTGGTCACCAGCCACCTGTCCAAGCGCGCGCAGATCTGGATTGACATTTTTGGGTTCGCTGCTTTTTTGACGCCGATGTGCTTGGCGATCCTGTATTACGGTATTCCGTTTTTCCTGCAAGGCTATCGCTCCGGCGAGGTTTCAGGCAGCGCGGGCGGCCTGATCCGCTGGCCGGTGTACGCCATGATTCCGCTGGGCTTTTTCCTGCTGCTGCTGCAGGGCTGGTCCGAGCTGATCAAGCGCGTCGCCTTCCTGCAGGGCCTGATTGAGGACCCGACGCTCAAGAAGGCTGAAAAAACTGCCGAAGAAGAGCTGGCGGAAGACCTGATACGCCTCGCCGAATCCAAAAACAAAGCCGCCTGATCGGGACGCATTCATGGAATTTATTACGCAAAATATGGCCCCGATCATGTTCGCGGGGCTGATCATTTTTCTGCTGATGGGTTTTCCCGTGGCCTTCAGCCTCGGTGCCTGCGGACTGTTTTTCGGTTTCATTGGCATTGAACTGGGCATGCTGCCAGAAGCACTGCTGCAAGCGCTGCCGTTGCGCCTGTATGGGATCATGCAAAACGACACGCTGCTGGCCGTCCCCTTTTTCACCTTGATGGGCTTGATCCTTGAACGTAGTGGCATGGCCGAAGACCTGCTGGAGACCATCGGCCAGCTGTTTGGCCCGGTGCGTGGCGGCCTGGCGCTGGCGGCCGTTTTCGTCGGCGCCCTGCTGGCAGCCACCACCGGCGTGGTGGCGGCTTCAGTCATCTCCATGGGCCTGATTTCACTGCCAATCATGCTCCGCTATGGCTATGACCGCCGCGTGGCTGCCGGTGCCATTGCGGCTTCAGGCACGCTGGCGCAAATCATCCCGCCGTCGCTGGTGCTGATCATTCTGGCCGACCAACTGGGCCGCAGCGTAGGCGACATGTACAAGGGCGCCTTCATTCCCGGCTTCGCGCTCATGGGCATGTATGCGGGCTACGTCATCTTGCTGGCGATCTTCCGCCCGAAATGGGTTCCCGCCATGCCGCTCGAGGCGCGCACCATCCGCGAAGACAGTGGCAAGAGCGGCCTGCTGTCGCTGCTGCTGCTGACCGTTCTCTGCACGGGCATTGCCATCTACTTTGGTGAGCATTACGCCGCCGTTGCCAGCTG
The DNA here is from genome assembly GCA_001770785.1 of Burkholderiales bacterium RIFCSPHIGHO2_12_FULL_61_11. GTDB lineage: Bacteria > Pseudomonadota > Gammaproteobacteria > Burkholderiales > Burkholderiaceae_C > Polaromonas. The sequence continues at coordinate 8,186 of MERZ01000030.1, read as the reverse complement.
GTTCAAGGGCGAAACGGTGATGAGTGTGGCCAAGGACGAAACCATCGTCGTATCGATGGCCGCCGGTGTCATACTGGCCCTCGTCATTGCGCTTTTCAACAAGTTCACCCGTCTGGGCCTGCTGTCGCGCATGGCCGAGCGCGTGACTTTCGTGCTGATTCCGCCACTGCTGCTGATCTTTCTGGTGCTCGGCACCATCTTCCTGGGCATCGCCACCCCGACCGAGGGCGGCGCCATGGGCGCCATGGGCGCCATCATCCTGGCCACGGCGCGCGGGCGGCTGAACTTCAAGCTGCTCAAGCAGGCGCTGAACAGCACCACCAAGCTGGCATGCTTTGTGGTGTTCATCCTGATCGGCTCAACCATCTTCAGCCTGGTGTTCCAGGGCGTCGATGGCCAGAAATGGGTCGAGCATCTGCTCAGCGGACTGCCCGGCGGCCAGGTCGGCTTCCTGATCGTCGTCAACCTGCTGATCTTCTTTCTGGCGTTCTTCCTTGACTTCTTCGAGCTGTCCTTCATTGTGGTGCCGCTGCTGGCGCCCGTGGCCGACAAGCTGGGGATTGACCTGATCTGGTTTGGCGTGCTGCTGGCCGTGAACATGCAGACCTCGTTCATGCACCCGCCGTTTGGCTTTGCCCTGTTCTACCTGCGCAGCGTGGCCCCGATAAAGGAATACACCGACCGCATCACCGGCAAGACGATACAGCCGGTCACCACCATGCAAATCTACTGGGGTGCCATACCTTTTGTGTTGATCCAGGTCGTGATGGTGGGCCTGATCATCTTCTTCCCGGGCATCGTTTCGAGCGGACTGGACGTGACGGAGAAGATCGACCTCAAAGCGGTTCAGATGCAGATGGAAGCAGACTTCAAGGCGGCAAACAAGGCAGAAGCGGCATTGGAGGAGGCCGGGAGTCCAGCCCCTGCGGGTGAAGCCAGCGATGACCCCATGAAAGCCATGCAGGAGTCGATGGAAAAAAACCAGAAGAAATAGCTTTCTGAAAATGCCGCTGCGTTCCCCGCAGGTTCGCAGCGGCTCCCGTAAAAAAGCCCCGCCATGCGGGGCTTTTTTACAGAGGAGAAGCTACCCGGGGCTTACAGTTTCTGCGCTTGCATGAAGCTGTCGAAGCGCGCTTCGGTGAAGCGGAACCACAGGTTCTGGTCCTTGCGGAAGGCTGAGTAGTCGTCGTACACTTTTTTCCAGTTGGGGTTCTTGGCACTGATGTCCGAATACAGCGCCATCGATTCCTTGAACGCGAGATTCAGCACGTCATTCGGGAACGGCAGAACCTTGGTCCCGCTACCCACCAGTTGCTTGAGGGCATTGGGGTTCTTGGCGTCGTACTTGGCCTGCATTTCAACGTGCGCGTGAGAAGCGGCGACCTCGATCATGGCCTTGTTCTCGGCCGACAGACCTGCATACGCCTTGTCGTTGATAAAGAAATCGAGCTGCGGGCCGCCTTCCCACCAGCCGGGGTAGTAGTAAAACGGTGCAACCTTGTTGAAGCCCAGCTTCTGATCGTCGTAAGGACCGACCCACTCGACCGCGTCAATCGTGCCTTTTTCGAGCGACTGGTAAATCTCGCCGCCCGGAATGTTCTGGGGCACCGAGCCCATGCGCTCAAGCACCTTGCCGCCGAAGCCGCCAATGCGCATCTTCAGGCCCTTCATGTCGGCCACGCTCTTGATCTGCTTGCGGTACCAGCCGCCCATTTGCGCGCCGGTGTTGCCGGCAGGGAAGTTCACGATGTTGTACTTGGCGTAAAACTCGCGCATCAGCTTCAGACCATTGCCTTCGTACATCCAGGCCGTCATCTGGCGGCTGTTCAGGCCGAAGGGAATGGCACAACCCAAGGCAAAGGTTTCGTCCTTCCCAAAAAAGTAGTAGGGCGCCGTGTGGCACATCTCAACCGCGGCGCTCTGTACCCCATCGACCACACCGAACGCGGGCATCAGTTCGCCAGCAGCGTGCACCGTGATGGAAAACTTGCCGCCGGACATTTCGCCGACTTTCTTGGCGAAGCTGTCCGCCGCGCCAAAAATGGTGTCAAGCGACTTCGGAAAGCTGGAGGCCATGCGCCAGCGAATGGCAGCCTGCGCATGCACGGCCGGTGCCACGCCAGCCGCCAACACTCCGGCGATGCCGGCATTTTTGATGAGTGAACGACGGTCCATGTAATTAGCTCCTTTAAGGGGTCAAAAAATAAGCTGAAAATCTGATTTGAGACAACTTGTGACGTTTCAGATCAAGCATGATTCTAGGTACTCCCGGGGTTAACTTTTAAGGGGTTTTCCCTTGACCGCCATGCATTGGCAGCCGAAACTGTTGGCGTTCAGCCTATTGTCAGTAAAGCTGCCGCCGGCACACCTCACGCAACCCGGAATGCCGAGGGCTGTCTTGTTCATTAAAGCAGGCACTGATGGAAGGCTCGACACTCGCCGCCGTGAATCTGCAGGTCAGCGGTGAGTCCGTAAAAAAGCCCCGCATGGCGGGGCTTTTTTACGGGAGCGAAGCGACTGGAGGCTTAAAGTTTTTGGGCTTGCATGAAGCCGTCGAAGCGGGCTTCGGTGAAGCGGAACCACAGGTTCTGGTCCTTGCGGAACGCCGAGTAGTCGTCGTAAACTTTTTTCCAGTTGGGGTTCCGGGCACTGATCTCGGCATACAGCGCCATCGATTCCTTGAACGCCCGGTCCATCACATCCTTGGGAAAAGGCAAAACCTTGGTCCCGCTACCGACCAGTTGCTTGAGGGCGGTGGGGTTCTTGGCATCGTACTTGGCCTGCACTTCAACGTGCGCGTAAGCAGCGGCGGCCTCGACGATGGCCTTGTTCTCGGCCGACAGTCCCTCGTAGGCCTTGGCGTTGACCATGAGGTCCAGTTGCGCGCCGCCTTCCCACCAGGCGGGGTAGTAGTAGTAAGGTGCGACCTTGTTGAACCCAAGTTTCTGGTCGTCGTAGGGACCCACGAACTCCACGGCATCCAGCGTGCCTTTTTCAAGCGCCTGGTAAATCTCGCCACCCGGAATGTTCTGCGGCACGACGCCCATGCGCTCAAGCACCTTGCCGGCAAAACCGCCGACGCGGAATTTCAGGCCCTTCAAGTCGGCCACGCTCTTGATCTGCTTGCGGTACCAGCCGCCCATTTGCGCCCCGGTATTGCCGCCCGGGAAGCTCACGATGTTGTACTTGGCGTAGAACTCACGCATCAGTTTGAGGCCATTGCCGGCGTACATCCAGGCCGTCATCTGGCGGCTGTTCAGGCCGAACGGGATGGCGCAGCCCAGTGCAAAGGTTTCGTCCTTGCCGAAAAAGTAGTAAGGCGCGGTTTGAGCGACCTCGACCGTGCCGTTCTGCACGCCATCGACCACGCCGAACGCTGGCATCAGTTCACCTGCCGCATGAATGGAAATCACGAACTTCCCGCCGCTCATGTCGCTGACCTTCCTGGCAAAGGTTTCGGCACCTCCGATGAGGGTATCCAGCGACTTGGGAAAGCTCGATGCCAGGCGCCAGCGAATAGCGGCCTGCGCATGCACAGCGGGCGCGATGCCAGCAGCGAGTACCCCGGCGATGCCAGCGTTTTTTATTAGTGATCGACGATCCATGAATACATTCTCCTGAAAAGTTATCGAAATTTTTATCTCTGCATTGATCTGCGGATCGTCGTTCAAGCCTTCGTTGCGACAATGAAGGCAATGACTCTTGACGATGGGCGGAGCATAGCCATTCTGCCAGCCTTTTTCTGCAAGCTGACCACCCGTCGCCTGACAGTAGCGCCAGCGAGCCAATGCTTTCCCGGCCCGTGGCGGACTGGATCAGCTCACGCCACTGATTTCAGCGTGACCTTGGCAGGCTTGTCGGTCGGCCGCAATACCCCGAAGCGCGCGGTGATGGACGCTTCAATTCCCGCTGCGTCGAGTCCCTGCAGCGCCAGCAACCTGGCCGGATCGCCATGCTCGATGAACTCGTCTCTCAGGCCCAGTTGCAGCAGCGGCTTGACCACACCGGCCGCCTGCAGCGCTTCGCTGACCGCACTGCCTGCGCCGCCCATGATGGCGCCCTCTTCCAGCGTGACCAGTGCGTCGTGCGCAGCCGCCACCTTCAGCAGCAGTTCAATATCCAGCGGCTTGGCCCAGCGCATGTTGACGACCGTCGCCCCGAGTTTTTCAGCCGCTTGCAGCGCGGGATACAGCAGCGTGCCAA
>MERZ01000030.1:2180-3962 GCA_001770785.1 Burkholderiales bacterium RIFCSPHIGHO2_12_FULL_61_11 | reverse complement strand
GCCGATGTCAGCAGCTTGCGGCACTCGTTCTCGTCGGCCGGGCAGGCGATGCTCATATTGGGAATGCAGCGCAAAAAGGAAATGTCGTAGGCACCCGCATGCGTGGCGCCATCAGCGCCGACCAGACCGGCGCGGTCCAGCGCAAACACCACCGGCAGATTTTGCAGCGCCACATCATGAATCAGCTGGTCGTAACCGCGCTGCAAAAAGGTCGAGTAAATCGCGACCACGGGCTTGAGCCCCTCGCAGGCCATGCCGGCGGCGAAGGTGACCGCGTGCTGCTCGGCGATGCCGACGTCGTGGTAACGCTCGGGAAAGCGCTGGTGAAACTCCACCATGCCCGAACCCTCGCGCATGGCGGGCGTGATGCCGACCAGGCGGCTATCTTGCTCGGCCATGTCGCACAGCCAGCGGCCGAAGACCTGGGTGAACGTCTGCTTGGCATGCGGGCTGGCTTTTTGCAGCCCCATGGCCGGGTCAAACTTGCCGGGGCCGTGATAGGCAATCGGGTCGGCTTCGGCCAGCTTGTAGCCCTGACCCTTCTTGGTGACAACGTGCAGAAACTGTGGACCGCCGTGGCTGGACATCAGGTGCTTGATGTTTTCCAGCGTCGGAATCAGCGACTCCAGATCGTGCCCGTCGATCGGGCCGATGTAATTGAAACCGAAGTTTTCAAACAAGGTGGCCGGCAGCACCAGGCCCTTGGCATGTGATTCCAGGCGTTTGGCCAGCTCCAGCAGCGGTGGCGCAACGCTGAGCACCTGCTTGCCGACGTTTTTGGCCGATGCGTAAAAGCGCCCGCTCATGAGTTGGGCCAGGTAGCGATTGAGCGCCCCCACAGGCGGGCTGATGCTCATGTCGTTGTCGTTCAGCACCACCAGCAGCTTGCATTGGTCATGCACCCCGGCATTGTTCAGGGCCTCAAACGCCATGCCGGCGCTCATGGAGCCGTCACCGATGACGGCCACCGCGTGGCGGTCCTCGCCCTTTTGCTGAGCCGCCAGCGCCATGCCCAGCGCGGCAGAAATCGAGGTGGACGAATGGGCGGTACCAAAAGCGTCGTACTCGCTCTCGTCGCGCCGCGGAAAGCCCGAGAGCCCACCAAACTGCCGCAGGGTGCTCATGCGCTCGCGCCGACCGGTGAGAATTTTGTGCGGGTAGGTCTGGTGGCCCACGTCCCACACCAGCCGGTCTTCGGGCGTGTTGAAAACATAGTGCAAGGCCACCGTCAACTCCACCGTGCCGAGGTTGGAGCTTAAATGCCCGCCGGTTTTGGAAACCGTGTCGATCACGAAGGCGCGCAACTGGTCGGCCAGTGCCCTGAGCTGGGTATGGGACAGGCGCCGCAGATCGGCCGGGCTGTTGATGGTTTCAAGCAATGGGTACATTGGGGTGGTTTGAAGAGGGCGGGACTCGGTGGCTAGTGAGCGCGATTGACCAGCATGTCAGCCAGTGCCCGCAATGCATCGGTGTTGCGCAGCCCGCTGCTCTCGAGGCTGGCCAGCGCCTGGGCCAGCAGTTGCTGCGCGTAATTTTCGGAGCCCTGCAGCCCCAGCAGCGAAACAAAGGTCGGCTTGTCCTGGGCCGCGTCCTTGCCGGCGGTCTTGCCCAGCGTGGCCGAGTCGGCCGTCACATCCAGAATATCGTCGACCACCTGAAAGGCCAGGCCGACCGCCGCGCCGTAATCGCCCAGCGCGTTTTGCGTGGCAAGCGTTGCGGCGCCGCAGGCGGCCCCCATCATCACGCTGGCTTGCAGCAGCGCGCCGGTTTTGAGCCGGTGCA
>MERZ01000030.1:1235-2173 GCA_001770785.1 Burkholderiales bacterium RIFCSPHIGHO2_12_FULL_61_11 | reverse complement strand
TGGCCGCCCGCCATGCCCTGAAAGCCAGCCGCCTGCGCCAGCATGCGGCACAGCCGCGCCTGCGTGGCAGCATCCACCGACTCATCATCGGGCGCGAGCAGCTCAAAGGCCAGCGCCTGCAAGGCGTCGCCGGCCAGCAGCGCCTGCGCCTGGCCAAACCTGACGTGCACCGTGGGCTTGCCGCGGCGCATCACGTCGTTGTCCATGCAAGGCAAGTCATCGTGCACCAGCGAATACGCATGGATCAGCTCCACCGCGCAGGCCGCGCGCAGCGCGGCGTGGGCGTTGCCATTCACGGCCTCGCAGGCCGCCATGACCAGCAGCGGGCGCAGCCGCTTGCCGCCGTCGAGCACGGCATAACGCATGGCGTCGCCCAAGCCAGCGGGTGCTGCTGCAGCGCCCGGGCCGGTGACCCAGCGGGACAGGGCCTGCTCGATGGCATCAAGCTGCAGCGCGCTCCAGGCGCTCAAGGTGAAGCTCAGGGGAGAAGGGGGCAGTTGTTCTGGTACGTTCAATCGTGGGTCTCTTGCGCTGGGGTGATTAATTTGTCTGCGGATTACTCTTGCTGCCAAGGCTTGAGCTCTGTGCCTTCGAGCACCTTGATCTGGGTTTCCACCGCTTCGAGCTTGTCGCGGCAAAACTTCAGCAACTGCGCACCGCGCTGGTAGCCCGCGAGCAGCTGATCAAGCGGCAACTGCCCGGACTCCAGGCTGGCCACCAGCCCTTCCAGCTCTTGCAGCGCAGCCTCATAGCTGGCGGGGGCTGAAGTGGAGGAAACAGATGATGAGGAGCTCTTGGCCATGGTATTTGCGTAAAAACCTGATTTTAGGCCGTTACAAGACGTCCCGGGCTTCGCGGCCCGGGAGTCAGAACCACAACCCTATGCGAGAGGGCATCGCGCAGAGCCCCGCAAACGCCCCCGCACAGGTAGAATTAAA
>MERZ01000030.1:0-1195 GCA_001770785.1 Burkholderiales bacterium RIFCSPHIGHO2_12_FULL_61_11 | reverse complement strand
GATCCAAGCCTTCGTCTGTTGCAGGCCACCAGCCAACTCCCCATCTCCAGTTATTTTGATGCGGGCCTGTACCAGCGGGAGCAGCAAAAGCTGTTTGCCCGCGGGCCGCGTTACCTTGGCCACGAACTGGCCGTGCCCAACCTGGGCGACTTTTATGCCTTGCCCCAAGAGGGTGAAGGCCGCGCGCTGGTGCGCAACGCGGCCGGCATCGAGCTGATTTCCAATGTTTGCCGCCATCGCCAGTCCACCATGCTGCAGGGCCGTGGCAACACTGGCAGCCACATTGTCTGCCCGCTGCACCACTGGACCTACAACACCGCCGGCGAGCTGATCGGTGCGCCGCACTTCGAGATTGACCCCTGCCTGAACCTGAACCGCTACCGAACCACGACCTGGAACGGGCTGGTTTTTGAAGACACCGGGCGCGACATTGCCACCGAGATGGCGCCTCTGGGTCCGCTGGGCGACCTGGATTTCTCGGGTTACCAGCTCGACAAGGTGCACCTGCACGAGTGCAACTACAACTGGAAAACCTTTATTGAGGTCTATCTGGAGGACTACCATGTCGGCCCTTTCCACCCGGGGCTGGGCGCGTTTGTCACCACCGACGACTTGCGCTGGGACCTGAGCCCGCACTGCTCGGTGCAAACCGTGGGCGTGTCCGACAAGCTGGGCAAGCCGGGCACCGATACCTACAAAAAATGGCACGACGTGGTGCTGCAGTACCGCGCAGGCGTGCCACCAAAATTCGGCGCCATCTGGCTCACCTACTACCCGCATGTCATGGTCGAGTGGTACCCGCATACGCTGGTGGTCAGCACGCTGCACCCGCAAGGCCCTGACAAAACGCTCAATGTGGTGGAGTTTTTCTACCCCGAGGAAATCTGCGCCTTCGAGCGCGAGTTCATCGAAGCGCAGCAGGCCGCCTACATGGAAACCTGCGTGGAAGACGACGAACTGGCACTGCGGATGGATGCCGGCCGCAAGGCGCTGCTGCTGCGCGGCGACAACGAGTTTGGCCCCTACCAGAGCCCCATGGAAGACGGCATGCAGCACTTTCACGAGTGGTACCGGCGCGAAATGGGCGCCAGCAAAACCACGCAGATGATTTGAGGGCATCGCCCTCAGGGCTTCAATGCGATTTGTCTAAATGGCTGACTGCGCCCACCCCTACTCGGCCCAAGCCACTTTTCAC
>MERZ01000029.1 GCA_001770785.1 Burkholderiales bacterium RIFCSPHIGHO2_12_FULL_61_11 | reverse complement strand
GCTGTTTGCGCTATCCAACCTGTGGATGGTGCGGGGCAAACTGATGGGAGCGCAGGCATGAATGCGCCCGAAAACAGGGCAATTGCCCTGCAAAGGGCGAAAAGAGCCCAAGAGGGCAACAAAAACAACGGGATTTCTTGAACGTGCCCGTGAAATCCCACCATTTGAAAATTAACGACCTGCTACTCCACGTCGCGGTGGGTTATTCAGAGCATCCCTAGCGAATTTTTACCTGACTACGCAAAAAATATCAGGTAAAACGAACTAACCACAAAATCAATCAACATGGATTAATAATTATGAAGATCAAATTTAGAATTGCTGTAATCTTCTCTTTGGCGTTAGTGTCATCTTTGGCGGTTGCGGGAGTATTGATGTCCCAGTGGGCAGAAGGAACAAATAGGTATTGCAAGTACAGTGATGGAGAAGTTATTCAAATTAGCTTTGGTTCAACTTGCCCCAGCACCAACTAACTACATAACAGTTGACAGGTAAGGGACAAACTACGCTGTCGCTGCGTTTGCCCCACAGTCAGGCGTTACACGTCAACTAAAAGGAAGTAGCAGTTCAGTTCATGAGGTCGTTCATGGGGTCAGGTCTTGTGCGTTCGTAGGGTCAGGTCAGGCGCGTCGTCGAGTGCGTATTTGTGTTACAAGCTCATCAGGACCATAAACCTAAGTACTTGAACAGGGACATGATGAAGATCGCAGTAACCGCCTTGGTTTCCGTGGTGATGCTATCGAGCTGCGCCACTAGTAGTCCGATGCCTGATGAAACCTACCAAAAGTTCGGTAGGTTCGCTGCTGGTACTCAAAGATGTTTTGAAGCAGGGCACATCAACGCGCAGTTATATGCGGACTCAACAGGCGCGGTCCATGCCCTCTTGGGTACGTGGACATATGACGAAGCCAAGATGAGACGGACGATGGATTACATGTATCGGGATGAGGCTGCAACACCTCAAACTTGTAGGCAAATTGAAGCAGCGGCATACAGTCTGATTTCTCAAGCGACCCAGCACAGGGCAAATGTTCAGGCGAATCGACGAGAGATGGCCGACGCTATGAACAAGTTCAATAACAGCATACGGAAACCGATCTATTGCGACACAATAGGCACGATGACTATGTGCAATTGATCCGTTCGTCGGTGGGTCATCTCAGGGAGTCCACCAGACTGCGGGCCTGCCGAATCTCGGCGTTCACCATGTGGTTAACTCACGCAGCTTCAGCCCGTGCCCAGCCCTTGTCAGCGTTGCGCGATGCCTTGGCCTTGCCGTCAACCGTTCGCGGTCCGGTAGCGGTTCATGGGTCAGGTCTTGCATTGCAACATTAGCCGCTGCAACATCAACGCATGTCCCGGCCCTTGCGAGTTGAATTCCCGGGCGCTCTGTACCACGTTACCTCGCGTGGCGACCGGCGCGAGGCCATCTATCTGAACGATACTGACTGCCAGCAGTGGCTCATCCTCTTCGGCCAGGTCTGCCAGCACTTCAACTGGATATGCCACGCCTTCTGCCTCATGGACAACCACTTCCACATCGTCGTGGAAACCATCGAAGGCAATTTGAGCGCCGGTATCGGCCTGCCCAGCGTATGGGCGCATTTGAAAAGCCAGCTTTACCTGGGCGATGACGACTTTTCCAAAGTGCTGCAACAGCACACCCAAGGCCAGGCCGGCCAGACAGAAATTCCAAAAGCGCAAAGGCGGGCCGCAGCGCCACCACTGGCCCATTTCGCCACGCAGCCGGAGCGCAACAGCGCCACGGCGCAGGCCTACGCCACCGGCTGCTACAGCCTCAAGGAAATCGCCCAAACCTTCGGCCTGCACTACGCAACTGTCAGCCGGGCGGTACGTGCGGCGGAAAGCACTGCGGGCAGTCGAAATAAAAATTGCTATGAATATAAGAGCTACTTGCGACCTACTGACATGCGCTACAGGGGTATTTTATGCGAGCCTGATGCCGCTCCTGACGTACCACCCATTTGATTGACAATATATACCAGTTAAGGTATATTCCCACTCATGCCCTGTCATGAAAAACCGCTCGAATGGATCGGCAGCAGCCACAAGGACTTGATGGCCCTGCCAGCGGATGTACGGCGGTTTTTCGGTTTTGCCTTGTCATTGGCGCAAGCTGGTGATCGGCACGACGCAGCCAAGGTACTCAAAGGCTTCGGTGGTGCCGGGGTTCTTGAGGTGGTGGAAGACGATGTTGGCGGCACCTACCGTGCCGTGTACACCGTGAAGTTTGCACAAGCAGTGTTCGTCCTCCACTGCTTCCAGAAGAAAAGCAAGCGCGGCATTGCCACGCCAAAGGAAAATATGGACATTATTCACGCCAGGCTCAAAGCGGCCGAGGCGTTTGCAAAGGAGTTGCGAAATGAAAAAACGACTCATTGACGGGATCGAAGTACAACAGGGTTCGGGCAACGTATATGCCGATCTGGGTCTGCCGGATGCGGAAAAGCTCAAGATCAAAACCGGCTTGGTGATCGAGATCAGAAAAGCGATGCGCAGCCTTGGCCTGACGCAACAAGAAGCGGCCAAGCGCATGGGCATCACTCAACCCAAGGTGTCCGACATGATGCGCGGTGACTTCGCCAATCTGTCGGAGCGCAAGCTGATGGACTGCCTGACGCGGTTGGGCTACGACATTGAGATCAGCGTGCGTCCCGCCAAGGCAGCGGTTGGGCATCTGGTGCTTGCCGCTGCGTAGAACTTGTCCAGCAAGGCACGGGCCGTGGCACCTGGTACAGCCCCGCGACGCAAAATTCATAAGCTGCCCACGTTGGCGACCGTTGGTGAAGATAACCAGGCCAATCATCCATGACCCAACCCGCCAGCCCCGCACCCCGCCTTCCAGCCGCCATCTGGGCCTTGGGCTTCGTCAGCCTGCTGATGGACATCTCTTCCGAGATGATCCATAGCCTCTTGCCCGTTTTCATGGTGACGGTGCTGGGCACCAGCATGTGGGCCGTCGGGCTGATTGAAGGCGCTGCGGAGGCCACGGCACTCGTCGTCAAGGTGTTCTCGGGCGTGCTCAGTGACTACTGGGGCAAGCGCAAGCCGCTGGCGGTGCTGGGCTACGGCCTGGGCGCGGCCTCCAAACCCCTCTTCGCATTGGCAACAACGACCGGCATGGTGATGGCCGCCCGCCTGATTGACCGCGTCGGCAAAGGCCTGCGCGGGGCCCCGCGCGATGCGCTGGTGGCCGACCTGGCTCCACCCGACATGCGCGGCGCAGCATTCGGGCTGCGCCAGTCGCTGGACACCGTGGGCGCTTTCGTCGGCCCGCTGGTCGCCATGGGCCTGATGCTGCTCTGGGCCAATGACTTCCGGGCGATTTTCTGGGTCGCCATTGTTCCCGGGCTGCTCTCGGTGGCCCTGCTGCTGTTTGGTGTGAAGGAGCCTGAGCGCGCCCAGCAAGCCAAAGGGGCCCCGCGTGTCAACCCCATCAGCAAAGCCAACCTGCGCCGCCTGAGCGCCCCCTACTGGCGCATCGTCGTCATTGGCGCCGTGTTCACGCTGGCCCGCTTCAGCGAGGCATTTTTACTGCTGCGCGCGCTGCAAGGCGGCCTGCCGGTCGCCTACACGCCGCTGGTGCTGATCGGCATGAATGTCGTCTATGCCATGGGCGCTTATCCTTTTGGCAAGCTGTCAGACGCCGTCAGCCACACCACGCTGCTGGTTTGGGGGCTGCTCGTGCTGATTGCCGCCGATGTGCTGCTGGCCTCCAGCAGCCGGCTGACCTGGGTCGCGGCCGGCATTGGGCTGTGGGGGCTGCACATGGCCATGACCCAGGGTTTGCTCGCCACCATGGTCGCCGACGCCGCACCGATTGATCTGCGCGGCACCGCCTTCGGCTTTTTCAATCTGGTCAGCGGCCTGGCGATGCTGCTGGCCAGCTCGCTGGCCGGCGTGTTATGGGACCAGCTGGGCGCTCCGGTCACCTTTGCCGCGGGCGCAGCTTTCAGCCTGGTGGCGCTGGCGCTGCTTTGGCTATGGCGCAGTCCCGGGCTTCAGCAATGACCGGGCTGTCCGCAGGCGCTGCGTATTTCTGCTACAGAGTGACGGGCAATTCCTGCAAATTTAACAACTGCTTGCGGCCGTATCTATTGAGGCAATAGCAGTCTTACCATCCTGTTTCTCTTAGTCATTGGCCCGGCGCAACTCGGTCAGGCGTTCGGCCACAACGTCAATATCCAGCGCATCTTCGGCATTCGCCAGATAAGTTTCCAGATCAGCCACCGCGCGCGCCACCTCGCCCTGCACTGCCAAAGCCAGGCCGCGGTCGCGGTACTCGGCCCAAGCCTCGGGCTGCAGCACAATCAGGCGGTCCTGCACGGCAATCAGGCGCTGCCAGTCTTCCTGGGTTCTGTGAATGTCCTTGAGGTTGCGCAACATGCGGCCGATGATTTCGCGCGGCGGCGCCGACTGCAGGTACAGGCCCATCGGCACCTCAAAGTCATCGACCATACCGCTGCGCTGCCTGAACGGCTCCAGCCGCTCGGCCAGCTCTTCGCGGCTCAATGACTGACCGCTGAAGGGGTCAATCAGCACCTGGCCCTTGGGCAGGTTGACCTTGACCATGAAATGCCCCGGAAAGGCCACTCCCCGCGCATTCAGGCCCAGCCCCAGCGCGAGCTCCAGCCACAGCACGGCCAGCGTGATGGGAATGCCGCGGCGCGTGCGCAGCACCGCATTCAGGTAGCTGTTGTCGGGGTCATAGTAGTCATTGACGTTGCCGCCAAAGCTCAGGTCGCGAAAGAAGAACTGGTTCAGCGCGCGCAGACGCTGCAGGTCGGGCGAGTCGGCGGGGAGGCGCCGCTTGACTCTGGCCAGCAGTTGATCCACATCGCCGAGCACCTGCTGCACGTCGAGGTCGGGGTATTCGTCCTGGGCCAGGCTGATGGCAGCTTCCAGCAAGGGAAAATGTTCATCACTTTGCACCAAGCTGGAAAAATACTGCAGCGGGGACGGTACGGCCAAATTTAATTGCATGACGCTACTTTCTCACAAACCGGCGCACGGTGTAAATTGAGGAAGATATCAAGATTGCGCTTGATCAAGCAAAGGCGAATCCGGCCCGCTGGACTAGCGCCGAAACAGCTGACGCAGCTTCAGCCCGGAGACCCGAAGCGCTACAAAATAAATAGCTGCTGACGAAAACAGGACAAGGGCTAGAAGCCAAATTCGCTGTACATATTGGCTTTTAAGGCCGGTCCAGCTCACGCTACCCGCGGCCCAGAGCAAAAACGCCGCAAGTAGCGCGCTGGCCCCAATCACCTGGCTGGCAAAAACGCCCCAGCCGGGCGCGGGGCGGTAACTGCCGCGCCGCATCAGGCCCAGCAGCAGCCATAGCGCATTGATCAGCGCGCCAATGCCGATGGCCAGCGCCAGACCGGCGTGCTGCAACACGGGCACCAGCGCCAGATTGAGCAACTGCGTGATAACCAGCACCACCACCGCAATGCGTACCGGCGTCTTGATGTCCTGGCTGGCATAAAAACCCGGTGCCAGCACCTTGATGGCCACCAGCCCCAGCAGCCCGGCTCCGTAACCCATCAATGCACTGGTGGTTTGCTGCACATCGCGGTCGGTAAAAGCGCCATAGTGGTAGAGCGTTGCCACCAGCGGCTGGGCAAAAGTCAGCAGCGCCACCGCGCAGGGCACGGCCAGCAGCACCACAATGCGCAAGCCCCAGTCCAGCATGGCCGAGTATTTGGGGGCGTCGTCGGCCGCTTTGGCTGCTGCGAGCTGCGGCGTCAGCACCACGCCAATGGCCACGCCCAGCAGGGCCGTCGGGAATTCCATCAGGCGGTCGGCGTAGGTGAGCCAGCTGACGCTGCCGGGCGTCAGATGGGAGGCAATTTGCGTGTTGATCAGCAGGGAAATTTGCGCCACGCTCACGCCCAGCATGGCCGGAACCATGAGCCTTGCGATGTTTTTAGTCGCGGGGTCCGCCCATGCGGCCTTGAGCACCGCCCAGTTCCAGCCAATTTTCGGCAGCAGTCCGAGGCGCAGCAAGGCAGGCACCTGGATTGCCAGCTGCAGCACGCCGCCCAGCATCACGCCCGCGCCCAGCGCGTAAACCGGCTCAATGCCCTGCGCCTTGAACCATGGCGCGCCCAGCCAGGCGGCGGCAATCATGGCCAGATTCAGCAGCACCGGCGTCGCCGCTGGCACCGCAAAATGCCGCCAGGTATTGAGTACGCCGGAAGACAGCGCCACCAGCGACATGAAGCCGATGTAGGGGAACATCCAGCGCGTCATGAAGACGGCGGCTTCGAAGCCCTGCGGCTGCTGCTTCAGGCCGCTGGCCATGGCCCAGACCAGCACCGGCGCCGCCGCCACTCCCGCCACGCAGGTCAGCAGCAGCGCCCAGCTCAAGAGCGTCGCCACCCGGTCAATCAGCAGCTTGGTGGCCGCCTGGCCTTCCCTGGCCTTGCTGGCCGCCAGCACCGGCACAAAGGCCTGGCTGAACGCGCCCTCGGCAAACAGCCGGCGAAACAGGTTGGGAATGCGAAAGGCCACGTTGAAGGCATCGGTCATGGCGCTGGCGCCAAAGGTTGACGCAATCAGCAGTTCCCGCGCCAAACCGGTGATTCGGGAAACCAATGTAAGGAGGGAGACGGTGGAGGCGGCTTTGAAAAGTGACACTTGGCGAGTGTAAGGCAGCCCCCGTGCTAAAATCATCGGCTTTGCTAGCATCATCCACAGACTCCTCCCTGGATTAAAGGAATACTTATATGGCAACCGCCAAACCCAAGAAAAAGAACCCCCGCCTCGCCTCTGGCCGCAAACGCGTCCGCCAGGACGTCAAAATCAACGCCGCGAACACCTCGCTGCGCTCCAAATACCGCACCGCCGTGAAAAACGTCGAAAAAGCCGTTGTCAGTGGTGACAAGGTCAAATCCGCTGAACTCTTTGCCAAGGCACAGAGCATCGTGGACATCATTGCCGACAAAGGCATCTTTCACAAAAACAAGGCAGCGCGCGACAAAAGCCGCCTGTCCAAGAAGGTGAAAGCCCTGGCACTGAAAGCCACTGAAGAAAAGGCAGCCTAAGCATTTAGGCAAACCGCCCGGACTGCATCTTTATTGAAAATGCAGTCTGCCGTTTTGTAGGGTGCGCTGCAGCAAAGTAAGAAAACCGCCAGGGCGTGATGTTCTGGCGGTTTTTTTATGTCCGGCTTTTGACGTCTGCGAGGGCTGCGCCAGCCGGTGTTGTCAGGGCTTGGGCGCATCGGGAGCAGCAGGCATCGGCCATCTGAAGATTGTTGTCCCTGGCGAAGTTGAGCACGAAATCCCAAGCGATCGCAGCCAATACTCCTCTGCATGACTGCCAAGAAGGCACCTCAAAAATGGCGGCAGGTCTGCGCCTAAAATCACTTCAGACCCGCCAAATTGATCGCGGCCTCTTGTTTTTTGCTTTGCTCCTGGAGTTTTCCAATGACCGCTGCCCTTCCCGGCCACATCGAAGCCGCCTCCCCTCATGTGATGCCGACCTACGGCCGCCTGCCCATCGCGCTGTCGCATGGCCAGGGTTGCCGCGTCTGGGATGTCAATGGCAAGTCCTATCTGGACGCCCTGGGCGGCATTGCCGTCAACACTTTGGGGCATAACCACCCCAGGCTGGTGCCCGCCCTGCAGGAGCAGATTGGCAAGCTGATTCATTGCTCCAACTACTACCATGTGCCGCTTCAGGAAACGCTGGCGGACAAGCTGGTGGCGCTGTCTGGCCTTGAAAACGTGTTTTTCTGCTCCACCGGGCTGGAAGCGAACGAGGCTGCGCTGAAACTGGCACGCAAATTCGGCCATGACAAGGGCATCGAAAGGCCTGAAATTGTGGTCTATGAAAAAGCCTTTCATGGCCGCAGCATTGCCACCCTCAGCGCCACCGGCAACCCGAAGATACAGGCGGGCTTTGGTCCGCTGGTTGAGGGCTTTATCCGCGTACCCCTCAATGACATTGAGGCGCTAAAAGCCGCCACCGCCGGCAACCCGAACGTGGTTGCGGTTTTTTTTGAAGCGATTCAGGGCGAAGGCGGCATCAACAGCATGAGCGACGAGTATCTGCGGCAGGCGCGCGCGCTCTGCGACGAACGCGACTGGCTGCTCATGATCGACGAGGTGCAATGCGGCATGGGCCGCACCGGCAAATGGTTCGCGCATCAGTGGTCCGGCATCAAGCCCGATGTGATGCCGCTGGCCAAGGGGCTGGGTTCAGGCGTGCCGGTGGGCGCGGTGGTGGCTGGCCCCAAAGCCGCCCATATTTTCGGCCCAGGCAACCACGGCACCACCTTTGGAGGCAATCCGCTGGCCATGCGGGCCGGCGTGGAAACCATCCGCATCATGGAAGAAGACGGCTTGCTGGCCAATGCCACGCTGGCGGGCGACCACCTGCGCGACGCGCTGGCCCGCGAGCTGGCCAACGTGACAGGCCTCAAGGAAATCCGCGGCCGCGGACTGATGCTGGGCGTTGAGCTGACCACGCCTTGCGGTGAACTGGTCCAGCGCGCCGCCGACAATGGCCTGCTGATCAGCGTTACCGCGGACACCGTGATTCGCCTGGTGCCTTCACTCATCATGACCACCGCAGAGGCCGATGAGGTCGTGGCCATCTTGTGCCCGCTGATCAAGCAGCTGCTGAAAGAAAAAGCTTAACCATGACCACAACCCCCAAGACCCCGAGCCCCCTGAAGCACTACCTCCAGTTCAGCGACCTGAACGCCGGCGACTACGCCTACCTGTTCGAGCGCGCGGCCTTCATCAAGAAAAAATTCAAGGCCTACGAAAAGCACCATCCGCTGGCGGACCGCACGCTGGCCATGATTTTCGAGAAAGCCTCGACCCGCACCCGCGTGAGTTTTGAGGCCGGCATGTACCAGCTCGGCGGCAGCGTGGTCTACCTCACCACGGGTGACAGCCAGCTGGGCCGCGCCGAGCCGATTGAAGACAGCGCCAAGGTCATCAGCCGCATGGTCGACCTGGTGATGATCCGCACTTTTGAGCAGACCAAGATCGACCGCTTTGCCCAGCACTCACGCGTACCGGTCATCAACGGCCTGACCAACGAGTTTCACCCCTGCCAGATTTTGGCCGACATCTTCACCTACATCGAGCACCGAGGCTCCATCGCCGGCAAGACGGTGGCCTGGGTGGGGGACGGCAACAACATGGCCAACACCTGGCTGCAGGCCAGCGAGCTCCTGGGCTTCAAGGTGCACCTGAGCACACCGGGTGGTTACGAGGTGGATCAGTCCATCGCCGGCATTCGCTCAGCCGAGAGTTACCAGGTATTCAAGGACCCTATGCAGGCCTGCGCCGGTGCTGACCTGGTGACCACCGACGTCTGGACCAGCATGGGCTACGAAGCCGAGAACGAAGCCCGGAAAAAAGCCTTTGCCGACTGGTGCGTGGACAGCGACATGATGCGCGCCGCCAAACCCGATGCCCTCTTCATGCATTGCCTGCCCGCGCACCGCGGCGAAGAAGTCCAATCCGACGTAATTGACGGCCCGCAGTCCGTTGTTTGGGACGAAGCGGAAAACAGGATGCATGTACAGAAGGCGTTGATGGAGTTCCTGTTGCTGGGGCGGATGAACTGACTGATGGGGGCCACTTGACGGTTTGACTGGATCACAAAAAGACACCATAATGGTTTCTTTTTGGTGGACCCATCATGCCCACAACCTTGACCCTAAAAAACATCCCTGACGATGTATACGACCGGCTAAAGCTTTCGGCGCAAATGCATCGTCGCAGTATGAACAGCGAAGTTATTGTGTGCCTGGAATCCGCATTGCTGCCGGTCAGGCTAACCCCCACCGAGCGGCTGGCGCGCGCGCGTGAGCTGCGTGGCAGTCTGCAGCAGGGCAAATTCATGGCCAGCGACATTGAAGCACTTAAACAGCTGGGTCGTCCATGATTGTGGTTGACACCAACGTGCTGGCCTATCTCTACCTTCCAGGTGACTACACCGCCGATGCGGAAGCCTTGCTTGAGCGGGACGCCGATTGGGCAGCACCGGTTCTTTGGCGAAGCGAATTGCGAAATATTCTGGCGGGCTACATCAGCCGCAAGATGTTGACTTTTGAGCAGGCTCTCAGCGTGCAAGATGAGGCGGAGAGCCTGCTTTCGGGATCGGAGTTCGAGGTCGATTCACGCGCCGTGCTCGAACTGGTGCAAAGCAGTGATTGCTCGGCTTACGACTGCGAGTTCGTTGCGCTGGCGATCAAACTGGACACCCAGCTGGTAACGATGGATGGGAAGTTGCTTCGGGCGTTTCCAAAAAGTGCCGTAGCGCTCAATGCCGGTTAACGAGGTTGAAAACGCGTTTGGGACGAAGCAGAAAACAGGATGCAGTGCACAAGGCACTGATGGAGTACCTGCGGCTGGGCAAACTTGTTAAAAATCCGCGCGGCACTCGCATTGGCAAGTGTG